>NZ_JBWKDS010000008.1:188886-200460 GCF_056435845.1 Streptomyces sp. NPDC043867
AAAAAAAGAGAGGAGAACCATACAAAGCGACGCAAGCAACAAAACCCCCCCCCCCCCCCCCCCCCCCCCCCCCCCCCCCCCCCCCCCCCCCCCCCCCCCCCCCCCCGCGTCCGGGGGCTTCGAGGCGTCGGCGAGCAGTTGGCCGCGCCTCTCCGTCTCGGCCGTCAGCGAGCGGCGCCGGCCTCCCCCACCACCCCTTTCGCCCTTCACCGCAAGGGGCCCCACTTGCGTCTGACTACTCGTCAAGCAGGCCTCGACAGAAGCGATGTGACCCTTCGCGCTGAACTCGTTGATCTTGGGCAGACGGCAGAAGTGATCTTCGTACTGTCCGGGAGAGGGGAACGCGCCCATGGCCACACCCGTGCGCCGAATACCGCCGACGAGCGGTCGCCGCGGCTTTGATCTGCGGTCCACGGCGTTGTCCTTCGGTCTGCTCGCCGTCGCCATCGGCATCCTGGGGTTCACCGCCAAGGTGGCCGTCGGCGTCCTGGAGCGGCGCCCGGTGCTGGCCGTCGCACTCTGCCTGGTCGGCCTGCCGGTCGCGGTGGTCTTCCGCAGCGGCCGGCGCCGGTTCTCCGCGAGGCGGGCCGCGCGCCGGGCCGCTGTCGCACTGGACGAGGGCACCGCGGCCGCCCTGCACACCCTGGAGACCGCGCCGCCGGGTCCGCCGGTGCCGGCCGGAGACCCGGCACCGGTCGACCACCTGCACGTTCCCCTGGACCGGGAACCGGCTCTCCCCCTCGGCACCGAGGCCGCCGCAGTGACCGAGCTCCTTCCCGGCACCGGATGCGAAGGGGTCGACTACGACGCCCTGGACGCCGACGAGTTCGAGCAGGCGGTCGCCGCGCTGTGCGAGCGCGACGGCTGCTCGGACGTCGAAGTCGTCGGCGGCGCGGGCGACTTGGGCGCCGACGTGGTGGCCACCGCGCCGGACGGGCGACGCGTCATCATCCAGTGCAAGCGCTACTGCGACACCAACAGGGTCGGCTCCCAGGACATGCAGCGCTTCGGCGGCACCTGCTACACCGTGCACGGCGCCGATGTGGCCGCGGTGGTGACCACCAGCGACTTCACGGCGCCCGCGGTCGAGTACGCCGGGCAGTGCGGGATCCTGTGCCTCGACGGTGAGGCACTCCGGGCATGGAGCGACGGTACGGGGCCCGTGCCCTGGGCCGTGACCGCCGACGGCGGCGCGGTCCGCTGAACGGCAGGCGGGGCATCCGCGGACCCGGAGAAGCCCGGCCCGCCGGGGCGCAGCCTGCGTAGGGGCCCGGCCCGACGGGTGGCGGCAGAGATGTCTCGACAGTCGCCCTACGCGCGGGCGGCTGTGACGTCGCCGTTGACCGTGGAGAGCTTCAGGCTGCGGCCGTCTGCGGCACCGGCGGTCGGGACCGTGACCGAGGGACGGCCGTTGTCCGTGGTCGCCGAGACCCGGTAGGCGGGGGCGTCGTGCGGCAGCGTGACACGGACCGAGCCGTTCGTGGTGACGGCGGTGGCGCTCGACGGGGACGTGCCGCAGTCGATCACCACGTCACCGTTCACCGTGTCGGCGTGCAGCCGTCCGGCCCGCAGGGTCTGCGCACGCACCGAGCCGTTGCGGGTCGCCAGCCGTACCTCGGCGCCCTGTGCGCCGGAACGGCTCACGGTCACATCGCCGTTGACCGTCGTCAGATCGAGGCCCGCGGAGATACCCGCCACGTCGATGCCGGCGTTGCGGGCGGTGACACCGACCGGGGTGTGCGCCGGGACGTCGATCTCCGGCATCCGGGGGCACTCCCGGTGGCGGTCGTCGTCGGCCGGGCACGACAGGTCCAGCACCCAGGTGTCATCGCGGTGGGACCAGTGACCGCGGATGCGGCGGTCGACGCCGACCGTGTCGCCGTCGGCGGGCCGCAGGCGTACGCCGTTCTCCGCGGTGATCACCAGATGCGCACCGCGGGTCAGGGCGGGGTGCGCGTCACTCACCGGTGAGGCGCCGTTCCCCTCGTCGCCCCCGCCGCACGCGGCGACGAGAGGAGCGAGTGCGAGCAGGGCGGTAATACGCCACTTGTGCATGGTCGTTGGCTCCATGCCCGACCGGATTCCCCGCCGCCGGTCTCCCATGGCACCCGCACACCGGAAGGACGGCATCTCCGGGCTCCCCTGGTAGGCGGCCCGAACTGTCGCGAGCTGAAAGTCACGCCGTCCAGCCCAAGAATAAAACCGCACGCCTGGTTTCTGCAAGGCCTAGACCTCCTGCCCCCTCACTCACGTCGACCGGCCGTCCGATACGCCCACTCCTGGCCGTACCGGAAGGGGTTGCACCGCTTTAACCGGCGGAGCACCGTCCGGTTCTCGCCAGAACCGATTCGTCGAAATACCTTGAAAACAAAACCGGTGGGTCCGTATCTTATCGATTCTGAACTTCCTGCACCGTCCCATCCACTCCTGCGCAGACGCGGAAAGAGGCGGCACGCGATGACCCTCCTGACCATTCACCCGGCACACGACTCCACCGCGCCCAACGGGCGTTCCGCACCGGCAGTACCGCTGATACCGGCCATGTCGACCGGGCCTCTCACGCCGCCCGCCACACCGACCGGGCTCGTCGCACCCGGTGGGCTCACCACCACCGTCCCCCGCGAGTACGTCCACCGGGCGAGCCACGCAGAAGTCTTCCTCACCGGCTGCCGCAGACGCGACGACGCGAACTACGCCCTCACCGGTCAGTGGCCCCGGGCCCATACGTTCTTCACGACTCCCGACGGCGCCCACCACGACGCTCTGCAGGCGGCAGAAACCATTCGTCAGACCGGTCTCTACCTCGCCCACGCCGAACTGGGCGTCCCCCTCGGGCACCATTTCCTCCTCCATGACCTCACTGTCACCACGCACCCGGAACAGATGACCATCGGTTCGCTGCCGACCGATCTCACCCTGCACGCCACCTGCACCGACGTGGTCCGCAAGGGGAGACGCCTGGCGGAGTTCCGCATGCAGATCACGATCACGGGCGACGACGGCCGTCCCTACGCCGCGGGCGGCGGGAGGTTCACCTGCCTCACCCCCGCCACCTACCGCCGGCTCCGCGCCGCCGGCACCAGCGGCGACACGCTCCCGCCCGCGGCAGACCCCTTCGGCCGGCCCCACCCCGACGTGCTCGCCCTGCCCGGTGTGGTGGGCAAGCTCAACCCCTTCGACGTCGTCCTCTCCCCCACCGCCGACGCCCACCGCTGGCTCCTCAACCCCGACCCCTGCCACCCGGTCCTGTTCGACCACGGGGGCGACCACTACCCGGGCATGGTCCTGGTCGAGGCCGCACGCCAGGCCACCCACGCCCACCACGTCCCCGCCAACCCCCTCACCACGACTCTCGTCACGGAGTTCCACAACTACGCCGAACTCCGCGCTCCGCTCCTGATCGAGACCACGCTTCAGCCCGGCCCCGTGGAGGCGCCGGCCGTGCGCGTCACCGGCCGGCAGAACGACCGCGCCGTCTTCACCACCGACATCATCACGCTCACCAGGCCGTAGCCGGGACCAGCGCCTTCTTCGTCCGACACCGGCACACCCACAGTGCCGGACGTGACCCGACCAACTCCCAACGGGCGAGCGACCGGCCGGTGACCAGTGCACCGACTCCGGGTCCCCCCTCCGCTCGGCTGCCCCTCCGCACAGAGTCCCTTCGCACGGACCAGCGAGTGTGCCGGCAACCCCCGCCGTCCCTGACGGTCTGCACACCTGCGCTCTCGGTGACACGCACGCGTCACCGATTCGAGAAAGCAGTTGTCTGCGACCGTCACCCCACACGGACGCGTCGGCCCCCTTCTTGGCAGCAGAACACCGCAGAACTCGCCCAAGCCCAGGATTCGCCCCGGAACCGGGACCGGGATGCACGCCGGCCCCGACTGCGACTGCGACTGCGTCACCGTCCGGCCCCCACGGCCGCCTCCCGCCGCACCGCACCGCCGTGGGCGGAATCAGCCACACCGGTTCGTCCCGGCATGCGGGAGGGACTCCGACGCGGGTCGGGGTCCCTCCCCTGCGACGGCTTCGCCGCCCAGGTCACGTCGACCGGGCCGCCGGAGTGCACCCGGTCGTCGGCCTCAGCGCACCCGGTCGTAGACGAGGGCCAACGTGCCGTGCTCCCCCGCGGTCTGGCTGACCAGGTCCCACTGCCCGGCGGGCAGACCGTCGTCGAAGAGACGCGGTCCGTCGCCGAGAAAGACCGGAAAGACCGTGAGCGCCAGCCTGTCGACCTCGTCGGCCGCCAGGAGCGCCTTGACGACACTCGCGCTGGAGAGCACGAGGATGTCGCCGCCCCCGGTCGACCTGAGGTCCGCGACCACGTCGGAGGTCGGCTTGTCGACGATCGCCGTCCGCTCCCAGGGCGCACCGTGGAGGGTGGAGGAGAGGACCACCTTGTCGGTGCCGACGAGCCACTTCGCGAAGGCCTCGTCGCGGGGGTCGACCCCTTCCATACCGATGACGGTGGGCCAGAAACCGAGGAACCCCTCGGCGTTGACCCGTCCGAGCAGGGCCGTCGTCGCCGACGCGTGGAGGGCTGCCAGGTGGTCACGGGCGACGTCGGTGTGCGCGTACGGCATCACCCAGCCCATGTCCCGCGGGTCGCGCCGGGCGTAGTGACCGTCGAGGGAGAGGCTCATGTTGGTGACGACCCGGCGGCCGCCGGTCTGCTCCGTCATGTCGTGCTCCTTGTGTCGGGGGGAGTGCCGTCGGTGTCAGGCGCGTCCGCGGCGAGGGCCACCGCGAGCTTGTCGAGGCTCTGGCCGAAGCCGATCTCGATCCCGGCGATGAAGTCGGCCGAGTCGACGGTGCTGTCGGTGATCCGCCAGTGCACGTCGAGATCCGTGCCGGTCCCGGTGGGCCGGAGGCCGAGGTCGACGTGCGCGGTGAAGGCCGGACCTCCGTCGGGCAGCAGCGGGGAGAGCCGGTAGGCAAGGCGCTCTCCGGGGCGCACCTCGTCGACGACTCCCTCCGCACGCCCGGCGACCGCGTCGGAGCCGTCCGCGTCCTCGGCGTCGCGGTACTCGTGGACGATCCGGCCGCCCTCTCGCGCCTCGAAGAGGAGCTCGGAGACGCGGAGGTCGTCGGGCGTCCACCACCGGGCGAGCAGGGCAGCCTCCGTCAGGTGACGCCAGACCTGCTCGGGGCTCCCGGTCAGTGACCGGCGAAAGCCGAACGAGCGGCCGTCGGCCCACCCCGGCGCGTGCGCGGCGAGCCGCTCCGTACGGAGGCCGATCCCGTACCTGTCGTAGGTCGCGCGCGGGCCGCCGTCCTGGTCAACGCTGTCGGCGAGCCGGCCGAGCACCGCCGCCAGGTCCCGCAGGGGTGCGCCTCTGAGCGCGTAGATGCGGCGCTGTCCGGTGCGCTGGGAGGTGACGATGCCTGCGCGCTCCAGGGTCTGCAGGTGTTTGGTCGTCTGCGGCTGGCGCGCCTCGGCCAGCTGGGCCAGGACACCGACCGAACGGGGCCGCTCGGCGAGCAGGCACACGAGCCGCCAGCGCGCGGGATCGGCCAGTGCGGTGAGGAGTACGTCCATGGCCCGAGTATTCTCCCAAGCGCATATTCGTGTCAAGGAATATTTCAACTGGTCCGAACCGGGTACGCCTCCCCCACCCACGCGCACCGCGCCTCGCGCCGACCTTTTGAGCCCGTACCGGCCGGCCTGCCACCCCTTCCGCCCGGAGGTCCTCGTGCCGGAGATCGAGACGGAACGCCCGCCCTCGTACGTCGCTGTCGCCGGGCCGGGCGCGGCGGGCGTACGGGAGACGGAGCTGGCCCGGGAAGTCGGCTCGCTGCTGGGACGGCGGGGTGCGGTGGTGCTCTGCGGAGGGCTGGGCGGCGTCATGGAGGCCTGCGCCGAGGGCGTACGGGCCGCCGGCGGAACGGTGGTGGGCCTGCTTCCCGGTTTCGACCGCAGCGCCGGGAACCGGCACCTGAGTGTCGCCGTGGCCACCGGCCTCGGCGAACTCCGCAACGGCGTCCTCGTCAACGCCTGCGACGCCCTCATCGCGGTGGGAGGCAGTTGGGGCACCCTCAGCGAGGTCGCGCTCGCTCTCCGCGCGGGCAAACCCGTTGCCGTGCTCGCCGGCTGGGGTCCCCCGACCGAGGCGGTCTCCTCGCCCGGGACAGCGCTGTTGACGGAGGTCGCCACACCCGCCGAGGCGGTTCGGATCGCGCTGGGAGACTGAGCACGGCGGCCGGCGCGTGTCTTGGCGTCAGGGGCGGCGAGTTCCGGCGGGGCCTGGCTGGTGTCTCACGCCGGTGTGGGGGTTCAGCTGGGCCGTGCTGCGGGTGAAGGAGAAGTCGGTCGCCGACCAGGACCTCGATGAGGACGTCCCGGAGGAGTTCGGCGAAGCCGCCTGACAGTGCGCGCGGGGCGCGGGGGGTGCGGTCAGGTCGTGCACCGGTCCTGGTGGTGGTTTGCCCGCGAACGGGATCACGCACGGACGCTGCCGCAGCGAGGTCAGGCCCCGGGCAGCTGCCCGGTCGGCTCGAGAACACCGAAGTCCAGCACGTTCTCGGCGGTGCGTTCGGTTTCGTGCGCAGCCTGCCGGACGCTCGCGAGGACATCGCCCTGCTCGTCGACGAGGCGGTCGTAGATCGGCGCCGGTGCGGTGGGAAGAGCGGGCACGGGACTGGACTCCTGAGGATCGGCTGCATGACGAGGCCGACCGCCGAGCCGGGGCCGACCACGGGAGGACCCTACGCCAACGTGATCGATCACGGGCAGCCGGGAGACTCCCACGTCAGAGATGTGCGACACACCACCTGTCACAGGCGTGCCTCACCCGTCGAACAACCTCCCGGCGGAGATCTCCACGGCCGGGAGGAAGGGTTCCTCCCGGCCGTTCCGGCTCCCCGCCGTTCCTGCTCCCGCCCGCGGCGCCGCCCGAGACGGCACCCGCGGGTGTGGGACGCGGCGGGCGCCGGGGAGTACGGCGTACGGATCCGACCGCGGGAGGGGCATCGCTTCCACCGGCAGGCAGACGGACGGCGAGAAGAGCGGCGAGAAGACCACTGCGCCGAGGCGACGCCGCTCGCCGGCTGGGCGTGCCAGTCGCAACCGGTCCGGGCCGGGCCAGGCCCATCCGGTCCGGGGCGAACCCCTCGGTCCGAAGCGGGCCAGACCCACCCGGTCCGGTTTGGGCCGGCGGTGCCTCGGCCCGGCGAGTGGGTCGGGGCCGCGCCGGTACATCCGCCCGTTGCGGACGGACCCCTCCGGTCAGGGCCGGGACGGACCCCTCCCGTCCGAATCGGCCGAGGGTTCCCGCGCCAGGGGTGCCGCTGGTACAGACGGCTCTCCAGCCACGGGGTAGACCGCACGTGGCGACGACGGTCGGGGCTCCGCTCTTCCGGGACTGGCCGCCGGCCTGTCAGACTCCGGAGGGTGCCCGACTTCGACATGCTTGTCATCGGATCCGGCCCCGGCGGCCAGAAAGCTGCCATCGCCGCAGCCAAACTCGGCCGACGAGTCGCCGTCATCGACCGCCCCGACATGGTCGGCGGGGTCTCCATCCACACCGGGACGATCCCCTCCAAGACACTGCGTGAAGCGGTGCTCTACCTCACCGGCCTCACCCAGCGCGATCTGTACGGCCAGAGCTACCGGCTCAAGGAGGACATCACCGTCTCCGACCTGACCGCACGCACCCAGCACGTGGTCGGCCGCGAGGTCGACGTCATCCGCAGCCAGCTGTCCCGCAACCACGTCTCCCTGTTCGGGGGCACCGGCCGCTTCGTGGACGACCACACCGTCGCCCTGCGCGAAGTGAACGGTCACGAGAGGCTGTTGAGCGCCGAGCACATCGTCATCGCGACCGGTACGCGCCCGGCCCGGCCCGCCAGCGTCGAGTTCGACGAGCGGACGATCATGGATTCGGACAACGTCCTCCACCTGGAGCGTGTGCCGCGCTCCATGGTCATCGTCGGCGCCGGCGTGATCGGCATGGAGTACGCCTCCATGTTCGCCGCACTCGGCAGCAAGGTCACGGTGGTCGAGAAGCGGCCCGGGATGCTCGACTTCTGCGACGTCGAGGTCGTCGAGTCACTCAAGTACCACCTGCGCGACCTGGCCGTCACCTTCCGCTTCGGGGAGACCGTCGCCGCGGTCGAACGTCATCCCCGCGGCACGCTCACCGTCCTGGAGAGCGGAAAGAAGATTCCCGCGGACGCCGTCATGTACTCCGCGGGGCGCCAGGGCCTCACCGACGAACTCGACCTGGACAAGGCCGGGTTGTCCGCCGACCGGCGCGGCAGGATCAGGGTCGACGACCACTACCGCACCGAGGTGCCGCACATCTACGCCGTCGGCGACGTCATCGGTTTCCCGGCGCTGGCCGCGACCTCGATGGAGCAGGGCCGTACCGCCGCGTACCACGCCTGCGGCGAGCCGGTGAACCGGATGCACGACCTCCAGCCGATCGGCATCTACACCATCCCCGAGATCAGCTTCATCGGCCGGACCGAGGACCAACTCACCCAGGAGTGCGTGCCGTTCGAGGTCGGCGTCTCGCGCTACCGCGAACTCGCCCGCGGCCAGATCATCGGTGACTCGCACGGCATGCTGAAACTGCTGGTCTCCCCCGACGACCGCACACTGCTCGGCGTGCACTGTTTCGGCACCGGCGCCACCGAGCTGATCCACATCGGCCAGTCCGTCATGGGGTGCGGCGGCACGGTCGACTATCTGGTCGACGCCGTCTTCAACTACCCGACCCTCGCCGAGTCCTACAAGGTGGCCGCCCTCGACGCGACCAACAAGATCAGACAGATCGACCGGCTCAGGGACTGACCGACGCGGACGGCACCGTCGTGGCCCGCTCGGGGCGCGGGACGGTGCCGACGGCCGTGACGGGCCTCGGCCGGGACGAGGGGACGGGCCGTCGGCGGGAGAATCGGCCCGGGCCTGCGTCGGCCTCGGTGGCCGAGAGCATAAGCTCGACGGATGGCGAAGTACTTCGATGTGCACCCCGACAACCCTCAGCAGCGCACCATCAGCCAGGTGGCGGACAGCATCCGCTCGGGCGCGCTCGTGGTCTATCCGACCGACTCCTGTTTCGCGCTGGGCTGCCAACTGGGCAGCCGGGACGGCATCGACCGGATCCGTACGATCCGTCGCCTCGACGACCGTCACCACTTCACCCTCGTGTGCGAGAACTTCGCGCAGCTCGGCCAGTTCGTACGCGTCGACAATGACGTCTTCCGCGCCATCAAGGCGTCCACGCCCGGCCGCTACACCTTCATCCTCCCCGCGACGAAGGAGGTGCCGCGCAAGCTGCTCCACCCGAAGAAGCACACCGTGGGCGTCCGCATCCCCGATCATGCCGTCGCGCAGGCCCTGCTCGCCGAACTCGGTGAGCCGCTGCTGTCCAGCACGCTGCTGCTGCCCGACGAGGACGAACCGCTGACCCAGGGCTGGGAGATCAAGGAGCGTCTCGACCACGTCGTGGACGCGGTGGTCGACTCCGGTGACTGCGGGACCGAGCCGACGACCGTCATCGACTTCTCCAGCGGCGAGGCCGAGATCGTACGGCGCGGAGCGGGCGACCCCTCGCGGTTCGAGTAGCCGCCGCCGGGGTGGGCGTCCGCTCGGGCCGGTGCTCTTCGGTCCGGCGATCAGGGCGACCGTCCCGCCACGGCCTCGCTCGCCCGGCTCGCCGCCCGGGGTCCCGCGCATCGCTGCCACGAAAGGGTGCGCCCCGGCCCGCCCACGACTTCCTACCGTCCAGTAATATCGCGCGGCAGGCCCCTCAGAGGAGAAACCGTGCCCAGGTCGGAACGCTCACCCCTGCTGCTCGCCGGCCTGCTGGCCTCGGCGGGCGTCATCCACTTCGCCGCCCCGAGCAAGTTCGACGACACCATCCCCCGCTCACTTCCGGGAACGCCCCGGACCTGGACGTACGCGAGCGGTGCCGTCGAGCTGGCCCTGGCGGCGGGCGTGGCCCTGCCCCGTACGCGCCGTGCCGCCGCACTGGCCACCGCAATGTTCTTCGTCGGCGTGTTCCCCGCCAACGTCCGGATGGCGCTCGACTGGCGTCACCGCCCCGCACCCCTCAGGGCCGCCGCCTACGCCCGGCTTCCGCTCCAGGTGCCGCTCGTGCTGTGGGCACGCGGTGTCGCCAAGAACCAGAAAGGCCTGTCATGACGAGTCGCGTGGACGTGGGCGACCAGGTCGAGGACTTCGCCCTGCCGGACGAGACCGGCACGCCCCGGCGCCTGTCCGAACTGCTCGACGACGGCCCGGTGGTGCTGTTCTTCTACCCGGCCGCCCTCACCCCCGGCTGCACCTCCGAGGCGTGCCACTTCCGTGATCTGTCCGCCGAGTTCGCCGCGGCCGGAGCGCGACCGGTGGGCATAAGCGGCGACCCCGTGGACCGCCAGCGGGAATTCGCCGGGCGCCACACCCTCGGGTTCCCGCTGCTGTCCGACGTCGACGGCACCGTCCGGGAGCGGTTCGGCGTCAAGCGCGGTTTCTCCATGGCGCCCACCAAGCGGATCACCTTCGTGATCGCGAAGGACCGCACGGTCCTCGAGATCGTCCGCAGCGAACTGCGGATGAGCGTGCACGCCGACCGGGCACTCGCCGCGCTGAGCACACATCGGGGCTGACCCGCGAGCAGCGGGAAGGCCCGGGGCGACGCGACGCCCCGGGCCTTCGGAACCGCTGGATCGACGGGCCGCGCGATGATCACCGCTGAGCCCGGGTCACCCGAGGTCAGCCGTTCTTGCAGGTGTTGCCGAACGCCGGGTTCAGCAGACCCCCCACGTTGATCGAGTTGCCGCACAGGTTGACCGGGACGTGCACCGGCACCTGGATGACGTTGCCCGACAGCACACCCGGGCTGCCGACCGCGACCCCGTTGGCATCGGAGTCCGCGGCGGCTGCCCCGGCGGTGGCCAGGAGAGACACGGTGGCGAGGGCGGCCGCGGTCATCAGGCGGATACGCATTACAAGCTCCCATCAGTCGTACGGTTGCGGTCTCTTCACCATCACCTCGGGAACCGACAACCGACATTGCTGTACGGCCGAACGGGGTCCTGGCGAGCCCTGGACCGCTCCGGCATCGCCACCGGGGTCATGTCCGGTGCCGCCACCGCGGAGTCCGGAGTGCAGGGACTGCCGGGAAAGTGAACAATACGAGGTACGTCCACGGCTTCACGTCTCCGGAAGCCGGCACCAGGTGACCCCGGAGGCCAGGAGTGCACTCCCGCGGGCCAGGGGTACCCGTGGGACAGATCAGGTCGACCAGGGAGAACACCATGTCAAAGACGCAGCCCGGTTCACCTTCCCCGTCCGACGACGCGACCACCCCGGACGCCCTCCTGCACACCGGTGCCGGCGGCGAGGTGTCCGCCGAGGACCTGGTGCTCGCCGCCGGCCGTGATGTCAATCCGAAGAACCTGGCCTGGGCCGAGCGCAGGCTGGCGGAGGACGGTCCGGCCGCCATGGACAAGCTGCTGCCGTAGCTCCCCCCTTCACCAAACGCGGGGGGGGGGGGGGGGGGGGGGGGTGGGGGTGTGGGTGGGGTGGGGGGGGGGGGGGGTGGGGTGGTTAGTTGTCCTCCTCGT
>NZ_JBWKDS010000008.1:200470-248407 GCF_056435845.1 Streptomyces sp. NPDC043867
ACCCAAAAAACCACCCCCCCCCCCCCCCCCCCCCCCCCCCCCCCCCCCCCCCCCCCCCCCCCCCCCCCCCCCCCCCCCCCCGCGTTCGCGCGTGCGCGGTCGGCTGCCCGCCGCCCGCTGCCGCCTGTGCGCGCCTGTGCGCGCCGTACGGAACGAGCTTTCTCCTGGCGCAGGTACGGCAGTGAATGAAGTCCCCTCATTGGCATGGACCTGCCCATGATCGACCGCTACGCTCGTGGGCGCACGATCTGAGAGCGCTCTCACCGCCCTTCCGCTCCACTCCCCCACGTCCGGAACGACGAAAGGCAACTCCCTTGAGACGCACGACAGTTCTGCGCGCCTGCCTGTCCGCGGCCCTGCTGCTGAGCACCGTGGCGGCCGGCCTCACCACCCAGGCGTCGGCGGCCGGCACCCCCGCCGCCTCCCACACCGAGGCACCGGCCTCGGCATCCCTGATCACCGCCATGCAGCGGGACCTCGGCCTGTCCAGGACCGAGGCCACCGCGCGGCTCAAGGCCGAGACGACGGCGCGGAGCGTGGACCGCGCCGCCCGCCGCGCCGCGGGCACCTCGTACGGGGGCTCCTGGTTCGAGGCGAAGACCGGCAGACTCACGGTCGCCGTCACGGACGACGCGCGCCGGGACGCCGTACGGGCCACCGGCGCCGGGGTGACCCTCGTCAAGCACAGCCTTCGGCAGCTGGACGCCGCCCTGACACGACTCGACGCGCTCGACGCCCCCGCCGGGGTCAGCAGCTGGCACGTCGACCCCCGGAGCAACTCCGTCGTCGTCGGTGTGGTCATGTCGCAGATGAATGACAACGATGTCCAATCCTTCCTGGACAAGGCCCGCAAGGCGGGTCCGGTGACCGTCCGCGAGACGCGGCAGGCGCCCCGCACCTTCGCAGCCGGGACGGTGGGCGGCGACCCGTACTACACGGGCAACGTCCGCTGCTCCATAGGCTTCTCCGTGTACGGGGGCTTCGTCACCGCCGGACACTGCGGCCAGGCCGGCGCCGGAGTCAGCGGCTGGGACCGCAGCTACATCGGCAACTTCCAGGGCTCCTCCTTCCCCGAGAACGACTACGCCTGGGTCAACGTCGGCAGCGGCTGGTGGACCGTGCCCGTCGTGCTGGGCTGGGGCACCGTCTCCGACCAGCTCGTCCGCGGCTCGGGTGAGGCTCCCGTCGGCGCCTCCATCTGCCGGTCGGGATCGACGTCGCACTGGCACTGCGGCACCGTCCTCGCCAAGAACGAGACGGTCAACTACAGCCAGGGCGCCGTGCGGCAGATGACGAAGACGAGTGTCTGCGCCGAACCCGGGGACTCGGGCGGGTCCTTCATCAGCGGCGACCAGGCGCAGGGCGTCACCTCGGGCGGCTGGGGCAACTGCGGCAGCGGCGGCGAGACCTGGTACCAGCCGGTCAACGAGATCCTGAACCGCTACGGCCTCACGCTCCACACGGCCTGAGCGTCCCGGCAGCCGGCCCCCACCGGACCCCGGGGGCCGGCTGCACATGCCTCGGTCCGGCCGTCGGCCGCGGTATGAACGCTCCTGCGGTGCGCCGGATCACCAGAACCCCCGGGACGGCCTCGTCGAGGACCGGATTCCGCTGCGGTACGCCATGCTCGAACCGTCGGGTACGTCTCAGCCATGAACGGGGTTCGACCAGGGTAGGCGGTGCGGCGTGGCAGATGTGATGCAGGCGGGTTTGTGGGGTCTGGTGGCCGGGTCGGCGCTCCTTCTGGGCGCCGCGCTGGGATACGGGCTGCGGGTGCCGCCGAAGGTGATCGCCTCGGTGATGGCCTTCGGCTCCGGAGTCCTGCTCTCGGCGGTGGCCTACGAGTTGATGGGCGAGGCCTACGACCAGGCGGGTCTCGCGCCTGCCGCGATCGGGTCTTTGGGCGGGGCGCTCGCCTACACGGGCGGGAACATGTGGCTCGCCCGGCGCGGCGCCCGGCACCGCAAGCGCTCGGGCAACGCCGCGCAGAAGGCACAGCCCACCGAGGCGGATCAGGCCGGTTCCGGAACGGCGCTGGCGCTGGGCGCCCTGCTGGACGGTGTGCCGGAGTCCGCGGTGATCGGTGTCAGCCTGCTGGACGGCGGCGCGGTGAGCATGGTCACGGTCGCCGCGGTGTTCATCAGCAACGTCCCCGAGGGACTCTCCAGTTCCGCCGGGATGAAGAAGGCGGGGCGCGGAAAGGGCTACGTCTTCGGGGTGTGGTCGGCGATCGCCGCCGCGAGCACGATCGCTGCGGTACTCGGCTACACCGTCGTGGGCCAGCTCTCCACCTCCGTCGTCGCGGGGGTTACGGCCGTGGCCGCCGGCGCCATCCTCGCGATGATCGCCGACACGATGATTCCCGAGGCGTTCGACGAAGCTCATCTCGCCATCGGTCTGATCACGGTCGGGGGCTTCCTCGTCTCCTTCGCCCTGTCGCACTGACCCGGCGGGCGGGGGGACGAGCGGGGCACGGACCGCACGGTGTGCCGTCCGTGCCGGGCGAGCCCTCCGGCGCGTCCCGGCGGGGCACCGGCCACACCCCACCCCGGTCCGACCCCTTGAGGTACGCCTCCCGCAGGTCCCGCAGGAAGCAGCAGGCCGGCCGACGCGGTGGACTCGTACCGGCGTCATGTCTTCTCGGCGGTCTCGCCTTCCTCGGGGAGGCGGAAGCAGGCCGTCACGGTCTTTCCGTTGGGGCAGCGCCGGGCCTGCCAGGTGTCGGCCAGCGCGTCGACCAGGAACATGCCCCGTCCGCCGAGCGCCTCCGTGTCCGCCGGGCGGGGTTCGGGCAGTTTGGGCGAGGAGTCGTGCACGCTCACGTGCAGGCAGTCGGTGTCCCAGGTGAGCAGCAACTGCGCGCTGCTGTGCGCGTGCACATGCGCGTTGGTCACCAGCTCCGAGACCGTCAGCAGGACCGCGTCCGTGGTCTCGGGCGCGGTCGTGGTCCATCCGAGCGCGTCCAAGTGCTCGCGGGCCCACTGCCGCGCCTCGTTGACACCGCGGGAGAGGGGCATGGAACGAGCCCAGCCCACAGCCTTCATCGACGATCCGCTCATGGTCATCCTTTCGCATGTGCTCGAGACCCCGTTTCGTTGCGTCTACCCCCATCAGGGGCTTCAGTGCAGAGATGGCGCCAGGAAGGGCGGTCGGGCGGGAGCCGGGGGGCGACGCCGGTGGATCACCGGTCCGCGGCAATGTTCGGGCCGGGCGCCGGCCGGCGGAGGGGCACCCCGGCCTCAGGTGCTCGGTGCCGCGGTGCGGGGTGCCTCGGAGGGAGCACGAGGCAGGTGAACCGGTCGGGCGTCTGCGAGGATGGGGCGCATGGACGTACGCAGCGGAGAACCGGGGCGAGCGATCGGCGAGTGCCCGGCCGCCGCGGTCCCCAGGCTCGTCCGTGGTCCGTCCGTCCACCGGGGAGGTCCGGCCCCCGCACCCCGACCGCTCGGGCCCGACGTGACGCCCCGCTGCCCCCGGTCGGGCACCCCGCACGGGACCGTCACCGGTGCCCGCGCCGGCGCTCTTCGATGATGTGCGAGGAGGACGGCCGGGACTCGGACCAGGGCGGCGCACCGGACGAGGCGGCGCTGTTCTCGGCGCTTCTCGAGGACAGCGCCGAGGACCTGTACGAGAACGCGCCGTGCGGCTACGTCTCCACCCTGCTGGACGGCCAGATCGCCAAGGTCAACGGCACCCTGCTGAACTGGCTGGGCTACGACCGGGACGAGCTGGTGGGACACAAGCGGTTCTCCGACCTGCTCACCATGGGCGGCCGTCTCTACCACGAGACCCATTACGCCCCCCTGCTGCGGATGCAGGGCGAGGTCAGCGGCATCGCACTGGAGCTGAAGGCAGCGGACGGCAGCCGGCTCCCGGTGCTGGTGACGTCGACGGTGAAGACGGGCGGCGACGGGCACCCGGTGCTGATCCGCACCACCCTCTTCGACGCCCGTGACCGCCGCGCCTACGAGACCGAGCTGCTGCGTGCCCGTCAGGAGTCCGAGCGGGAGCGGGAACGCCTCACGCGCCTGAACGACACCCTGCAGCGGACGCTGCTGCCGCCCACCCTGGCGGACGTGCCCGGCCTGGACGTGGCCGCGTACTACCACATCGCGTCCACGGACGAGGTCGGCGGCGACTTCTACGACCTGTTCCCGCTCGGTTCCGGCACGTGGGGGCTCTTCCTCGGCGACGTCTGCGGAAAGGGCGCCGCCGCCGCGGCCGTGACCTCGCTGGCCCGCTACACCCTGCGTGCCGCGGCGGTGTACGACCCCGATCCGGCCGCGGTGCTCGGCAACCTGAACACCGTCCTCAACCACGAGTACCAGGGACCCGACCCCCGCTTCTGCACGGTCATCCTCGGATTGCTGACCCCGGACGGCGACCAGGGCGGTTTCCGCATCACGCTGGCGAGCGGCGGGCATCCGCCGGCCCTGCTGATGCGCGCCGACGGCAGTACGGACTACCTGCCCACACCCGGGGGGCAGCTGATCGGTGTGCTGCCCGACGCGCACATCAGCACCACCTCGCTGCGTCTGGACCCCGGAGACACCCTGCTGCTGTACACCGACGGTCTCACCGAGGCGCACACCGCCACCGCGGGCGGCCGCTACGGCGACGAGGCCCTCCTGGAGTTCGCGCACGCCCTGGCCCCGACCACGGCCACGAACGCCGTCGCCGCGATTCGTGACCTGCTCGACACGTTCGGCCCGGGCGTGGACGACGACACCGCCGTGCTGGCGATCAACGTGCCCCGACAGCCCAGTGAAGAGCAAGAGTGAGCCGACTGAAGGTCCAGACGCGGAACACACCGGCCGGCCCGGTCATCGAACTGGTCGGCGCCTTCGACCACCGCAGCGCTCCCGACGTCCGGGCGCTCCTGCCGGGTCTCGTGCTGCGGGCGGGCCAGCAGCTGGTCATCGATCTGACCGGCATCACCTTCTGCGACTCGAGCGGCATCACCACGCTGATCGCCGCCCGCAACCGCGCGCTGGAGGCGCGGGCGGACATGGCCCTGACAGCGGTGCCCGATCGCGTCGGCAGGACCTTCCGTGTGATCGGCCTCGATCAGGTCTTCACCACCCACGCCACCGTACGGGCCGCCGAACTCGCCTGGCGGATGCCCGCCGACTGGGCCCTGCATCGCGAGGTCAGCCGGTCAGCACCCCCAGCCCCTGCCTGACCTGGCGGGTCAGCTCGTCCGCCAGCACCTCCGCGGCCCTTCTCGAGGCCGTCCAGGGCCTGGGCGGCGACGGTCGCGGGGTCGGACTTCTGCGCCGGGTCGACGTGGGCGGCCATGTCCGTGTCCATGTAGCCGACGTGCAGCGCGGTGACCTGGATGCCGCGCGGGGCGAGCTCCTCGCGGACCGAGTCCGTCAGGGACCAGGCCGCCGCCTTGCCCGCCCTGGGAAGGGGAGGCCGTAAGATAGATGTCACTCGGCATCCATCAGTGGGAGGTGGCTCATGGGCCGCGTATCGAAGGACCAGGCGCGCGAGAACCGGCAGCGTGTCGTCGCCAGCGCCTCGCGCCTCTTCCGGGAGCAGGGCACCGACGGAGTCAGCGTCGCGGACCTGATGAAGGCGGCCGGCCTGACGCACGGAGGCTTCTACAAGCAGTTCGCCTCCAAGGAGGCCCTGGTCGACGAGGCCACCGCGCACGCCTTCACCACCCTGGAGGAGCGGCTGGGTGACGCCCTCGGGGCCCACGGCGGCGACCCCGCGGCCGCCCGCGGCGACCTGGTCGACTACTACCTCTCCCCCGAGCACCGCGACGATCCGGCCGGCGGCTGCCCGACGGTCGCGCTCGCCGCGGACATGTCCCGCAGCCCGCACGAGGGCACCGCGCACGAGACCTACACGGAAGGGGTGCGCCGCTTCGCCGCGTGGCTCGCGACCGCGGACGACGACGGCCTCGCGAGACTCAGCACCCTGGTCGGCGCCCTGATGCTCGCGCGCGCCGTCAAGGGCGACCCGCTCTCCGACGAGATCCTGGCGGCCGCCCGCAGCCAGCTGACGTCCTGACGGCATCTCCTGGCCAGGGCGGCCCGCGTCCACCCGAATCGGCCGTCTGGACACGGCACGCGCACGGTACGGATGAGACGTGCAGACCTTTCTCCCCCACCCCGACTTCACCGAGTCCGCCGCGGTCCTGGACCTGCGCCGTCTGGGCAAGCAGCGCGTCGAGGCGCTCCAGGTGCTGCGCGGACTGACCGTGCCCGGTTACGGCTGGCGCCACCATCCCGCGGTGCGCATGTGGCACGGCTACGAGGAGGCGCTGGTGCGCTACGGCCTGGAGGTCTGCGGGGTGTGGACGGCCCTCGGCCGCGGCGACACGTGCGCCGCCTCGCTGGTCGGCGACCTGTCCGCGCACCGTCCCGGCCTCCCCGTGCGCTCTCAGGACGCACTCGCCGACGCCGGGGAACTGCCGCCCTGGCTGGGCGATCCCGCGTTCCACCGCAGCCACCAGTCGGCCCTGGTGCGCAAGGCCCCGGAGTTCTACGCCGCCCGTTTCCCCGGAGTCCCCGACGACCTGCCGTATCTCTGGCCGGCGTCGGACCGGCCCTCACTCACTTCTCGGGATCGTGGCCCCAGTTCATGAGGGAGTGCCGCCACGGCGTGTCCGTTACGTCCCCCTGCGGCCGCTGCGCGCGGTGCCGGTGGACATAGCCGACCACCTTGCGCATGTGGGCGAGGTCGTCTGCGGTGAGATCACCCTTCCGCGCCCGGAGCAGCCGGACGATGCGGCGTCCCGAGGCGTGCCCGACGCTCTCGCCGCCGTCCTTCTGCCCGACACTCCGGGACTCGTCGGTCTCCAGCCACTTCTCCAGCTCGCCGGGCGTCATGTTCACGACCTCGTCGAACGCGGCGAGTGTCTCCTCGCGGTCGCCGTCACCCTGTCCGCTCATGCGCGCTTGCCCCTCTTGCGCAGGGACTCGGGCTTGTGCACGGCCGACCGCCCGGACTTGTCGCTCTCCACCTCGTACTGAGGGTCCTCCGGTGAGGCGTCGACGGTGCGTCCGGCCGCCCCGGTACGCCGGGTGATCTTCTTGGTGACCTTTCCCGGCACGGTCTGCCCGTGGCTGCGCCACGAGACCTCGTCGCCCTCGGAAAGCTTCTTGTCCTTTGCCATGGCCGTCCTCCGCCGATCGGGACCCCCGCCCTTCCAGCATCGAAGTCCGGACGGCGCGTCGCATCCCGGCCACGCGTGGCACCGTCGGCACCGTCGGCACCGTCGGCACCGGGCGCAAGTTACCTGAAGGTATGTAGTGACTTAATACGCAACTAACAGTAGAACCTGTTCTCACTCATCAGAGAGTGAGGAACCTCAAATGAACCAAAATCCCTTGCAGGGCAACGATCTCAGGGGCATCTCGCGCCGGGGATTCATTGCTGGAACAGGTTCTGTTTTTGGTGCCGTGGCGCTGGCGGGACCCGCCGCTGCGGGCCCGGCACCCACCGCCGTCGCGGCCCGTCCCATCACGCCGGGGGCCCATGTCCCCGCGCTGGTGATCGGCACCGGGTACGGCGGTTCCGTCGCCGCCCTGCGGCTCGCCCAGGCAGGCGTCGACGTCCACATGATCGAGATGGGCATGGCCTGGGACACCCCCGGCCCGGACGGCAGGATCTTCGCCAACACCACCAGTCCCGACCACCGCTCCTACTGGCTGCGCACCAGGACCAAGCAGCCCCTCAGCAACTTCCTGGGCTTCCCGATCGACAAGGACATCCCCCGCTACACCGGGATCCTGGACGCCGAGGAGATGGGCGGCATCATCGTCTACCAGGGCCGCGGCGTGGGCGGTGGCTCGCTGGTCAACGGCGGCATGGCGGTCACACCCCGGCGTGAGAACTTCGGCGCCGTCCTCCCGTCGGTCGACGCCGACGAGATGTACGGCACCTACTACCCCCGCGCCAACGCGGGCCTCGGGGTCGCGACCGTGGACCCGGCCTGGTTCGAGACCGCCGAGTGCTACCAGTACGCACGGGTCGGCCGCAAGCACGCCCAGCGTTCCGGCTTCCCGTTCGTCTTCGTGCCGGACGTGTACGACTGGGCGTACATGGAGCAGGAGGCGGCCGGCACCGTCCCCAGGTCGGCGCTGGCCGGCGAGATCCTCTACGGCAACAACTACGGCAAGAAGTCACTGCAGAAGACGTACCTCGCGCGGGCCGGGGCGACCGGGAAGGTCCACATCTCGGCTCTGCACAAGGTCACTTCGGTCTCCCCCGCGGCCGGCGGCGGCTACACGGTCGTCATCGACCAGCTCGACACCGGCGGCGGCACCACGGCCACCAAGACGGTGACCGCGGACCGGGTGTTCTTCGCGGCCGGCAGCGTGGGCACCAGCAAGCTGCTGGTCAGGCTGAAGGCCACCGGCGCGCTGCCCCGCCTCGACGACGAGATCGGCAAGGGGTGGGGCGACAACGGCAACGTCATGTGCGGCCGCGCCAACCACATGTGGGACCCCACCGGCAGCCTCCAGTCGAGCATCCCGTGCGCCGGCATCGACAACTGGGCCGCCGGCGGGGCGTTCGCCGAGGTCGCGCCGCTGCCCACCGGGATCGAGACCTACGCCTCGTTCTATCTGTCGATCACCAAGAACCCCAACCGGGCCCGGTTCTCGTGGAACGCCACGGCGGGCAGGGTCGAGCTGAACTGGCAGACCGCCTGGAAGCAGCCGTCCATCGACATGGCCAGGACCATCTTCGACAAGATCAATGCCAAGGAGGGCACGATCTACCGGACCGACCTCTTCGGCACCTACAAGATCTGGGGCGACCACCTCACGTACCACCCGCTCGGCGGCGCGGTGCTCAACCGGGCCACCGACAACTACGGCCGCCTGCACGGGCATCCGGGCCTCTACGTCATCGACGGCGCGCTGATCCCCGGCAACACCAGCGTCAATCCGTTCGTCACCATCACGGCCCTCGCCGAACGGAACATCGAGAAGATCATCGCCACCGATCTGTAGCGGCGGGCCCGCGCCCGGTCCGGCTCAGGGGGCGGGCAGCACGCACACGGAGTCGAGGCCCAGCACACGGTTGAGCCGGCCGAACGCCAGCCAGGAGCCGATGCTCATGCTCAGCTCCACGATCTCGCGCTGGCTGTAGTGCGCGGTCATCCTGGTCCAGAACTCGTCGTCGAGACCGTGGTGATCCAGGGCGTACCGCTCGGCGTACTCCGCGGCCAGCCGGGTGCGGTCGTCGAAGGCGTCGGTGGTACGCCACCGGGTGACCGCGTCGGCGAACCCCTCCTCGACCTTCCGGCCCTCGCGTTCCGTGCGCCAGTCCTGGCAGAACAGGCATCCGTTGATCTGCGCGATGCGCAGCCGCGCCGCCTCGAACTCCCGCAGTCCCAGCGTCGTGTGCTCGTACACCGACAGGGAGAAGTCCGCGGCGGCCATGCCGATACCGGGGACCATCTCGCCCCACACGTATCCGATCGGTTCCTGGCCCTCGGGGATGTCGATCCGCATGGTCATGTCCTTCCGAGTCGGCCGACTGCGGGACGCAGCGGGACGTCGAGCGCGTCGTAGAGCCCCGGATCCGCGTGCGCGAGCCAGTCGATGGCGCCCACGAGACGACCCACCGCGGTGGCGTTCCCGCCGGCGGAGCGGTTCTCGTCCTCGTCGGTGGCCTCGACGGTGACCTCGATCCGGGGGCGGCCCTCGATGATCACGCGGTGTGCGCCGTCGCCGCCGCCGGGCGGCGACGGCCAGTCGGGGGCACACGACGCGTGGATACGGGTGACGTGCTCGATGACGATGCGCGGCTCGCCGCCGACGATGCCCCGCACCTCGAACCGCACCGCGCCCTGCGTGCCGGCCTCGAAGACACCCATCGTGCGGGTGACGACCGTGCTGTCGAGGGCGCGGCGGTCCAACGTCTCGTGGATGTCGTCCAGTTCGGCACCGAGCGCTCTGGCCATCAGCCGGATCTGGCCGCCCCACACCATGGTGGGTACGGAGGGCGCGAGCATCAGCGGCTCGTAGTCCATCGGCTGGCCCATCCCCACCAGATACCGGACGGACTCCTGCTGCTCGTACGTGGAGTAGTCGAAGATCTCCTGGCAGCGGACGGCGTCGACGACGGTACCGAGTCCGCTGACCAGCAGGGGCAGGACATCGTTGCCCCACCCGGGGTCGACGCCCGAGGCGAACAGTGATCCGCCGCCCTCGGCGACGGCGGCCAGCACCGGTTCCCGGAATTCGGGCGGCGCACCGCGCTGGTCGTAGAGCGGATACAGCGAGGGGGTGACGACCACTGCCCCGGCTCTGATCGCCCGGCTGACGTCGGCGAGGGCGCCGTCGGGCCGGAGGTCGCCGGAGGCCGCGTACACCACCGCCCGCGGCCCGGCGGCCAGCACGGCAGCGATGTCGCCGGTCGCCGCCACCCCCAGAAGCCGGCCCGTGCCGGCCAGCTCGCCCGCGTCGCGCCCGGCCTTGGCGGGGTCGTGCACGAGGACTGCCGCGAGTTCCAGCGCCGGGTGCGCCTCGACGGCGCGGATGGCCGCGCGGCCGACATTGCCGGTGCCCCATACCACCGTGGGAATCATGCGGCGGAGGGTAGCGAGAGGACCCGAAGGTTCCTAGGCCCGCGTACGGCCGAGATGGTTAACCGATCGATTCCAAATGAGTTGAGTTGTAGGTCCTGCGCCCGGTGATGTTCGTGGGCGGGGTGTCCGGGTGCGTGCTGATCTTGTGGGTCGCACTCAACAGGGCTCGCCAGCGCGGTAGCTCGGTGAACGGCACGACCAGGCACAGGACAGTCACCGTTGCGGCGACCCACGTCCCCCACAGCGCCCACGCAGACGCTGCCGCCGCCACCAGGTGGAGCACGACCAGCAAGATGGTGACGATGCCCGGCACCGCAACGGGCGCGTCTCCGCCGGGCCGGTCGCCCGGGGTGCCGAAGACGGCAGGCAGCCCGATCAGCAGCAGGACGGCGCCGATCGCCAGCAGGACGGAGTGCGGCCACAGGGCCCAGGGGGTGCACACCCAGGCGGTCACCTCGCCGGCGAAGCGCATGCCACCTCGGACGTAGTCGTGCCCCGGCCCCTGCGTCTTGGTCCTCACGGTGCTTACGGCGGCCTCCTGACCTCGATCGGCACAGGGCGCCTCGGACAACGGCTCGGCCGGAGTCTTCCCGTTCACAGGTTGCTCTGGGATGGACAGGGAGGGATCGCTGGCGGCCATGTCATCCTTCGGAGGCGTGATCAGGAGGGTCGGCCTGGAAGCCGGCGATCAGGGTGTCGATGAGGAAGTGGAAACTCCGCGTGACCTCGCGGGGCATCTCGAAGCCGCCGGCGCCCTCAAGGGTGACGAACCCGTGAAGTGCTGACCGCATGGCCCGTGCGGAGTCGACCACGCGCGCGTCGGGCAGGCCGAAACCGGCGAGGACGTCGAGCAGAACCTGCAACGCCGCTTCGCTGACGCGGCGGTCCTCCTCGTCACCGGCCGCCGGAGCGGGGACGGTGGCGGCGTAACGGCCGGGATGCTCAAGGGCCCAGCGGCGGTAGCTGTCGGCGAACGCCCGGACCGCGTCCGGGCCGGAACGGCCGACCGACTCCCGGGCCAGCTGATGGGCGAATTCACGCTTGGCCTGGACGGAGATGCCGTGCCGCAGTTCGTTCAGGGAGCCGACGTGCTTGTACAGGGACGGCGGCCGTACGCCGAGCCTGTCGGCCAGCAGACCCATGGTCAGGCCCGCCAAACCCACCTCGTCGGCGAGCGCCGCTCCCGCCGCGACGACGGCGCTCGTATCGAGGCCCGCCCTAGGCACGGGCGTGTGCACCCAGGAAGGCCAGCATCAAGGACACCGTCTCCTCCGGGTACTGGTCGTGCGGGTAGTGGCCGGCTCCCTCGATCACCGCGAGCTCTCCGACACCGGCCGGCATCGCGGCCACGATCGCCTCGCCCTCGGCGCGCGGATCGACCCAGTCGGGGTCGAGCGAGCCCTGCACGATCAGGGCAGGGCACCGTACGTTGCCCAACTGGGCGCCGGCGTCGGTCGGCGCCGACTGCCCCATCTTCTGCATCGCCCGCATCCGGCCGGGCTCTCCCAGCATCGCCTCGATGCGGGCCAGCCGGTCGGTCCAGTCGGCCGGTTTGCGGCCCGGGTAGGCGTGGTCGAGATAGCGGGCCCACAGTCCCACGCTGCCGAACAGGCTGGAGCCGAGCAGCCGGAAGGCACCCTTGCGGTAGCTCTTCGAGCGGAAGTCGCCGAGTCTGATCGACTGCGCGCGCGTGAAGGGGCCCAGTTCGATGATGCCCCTGACCAGGCCGGAATCCTGGGCGGCCGCGATGGTGGCGGCGCCGCCGGAGATCGAGTGGCCGACCAGGACGGCCGGGCCGCTGTCGATGTGGCGGATCACCGCGAGCAGATCGCCCGCGATGTCGGTGCGCGAGTAGGAAGGCCATTGCGCGCTCGACTCGCCACAGCCCCGCAGGTCGACCGCGGCCACTCGATACCCCGCCGCCACCAGACGCGGCAGGACGAACCTGTACGCCGCGCGGCTGTCCCCCATGCCGTGGGCCAGGACGACCAGCGGGCCTTCTCCGGCGTCCTCGTAGGCGATGGTGCCGCCCGGGACGGAGACGAACTCAGCCATGGGATCCCCCTGCTCGTTAAGTGCAATAGCTATAAGCTAATCTGACTAGCTAGAAGCTAATGTCCATAGCCAAGCGAGTCAAGCCCGGCCGGATGCCAGGTGAGGGCAGCGTGTTGATCGTCGTCAGCCGATGCCCTCGACGCAGAGGACGGTGACCCGCTGGACGATGTTGTTCGCGAACCCGCCGCGGTTCCACGGCTGTCGCACGGGCTGGGTGCGGCCCTCGGCGTCGGTGGCGCGGGCGCTCAGCACGTGCCTGCCCGGAACGGCGGTCCACTCGAAGCGCCAACGGCGCCAGGCCCAGCGGTGACCGGTGTCCGGGTCCAGCTCGGCCGCGTACCAGGAGCGGCCCTCGTCGGCGCTCACCTCCACGGAGGTCACCGGAGCGCGACCTGACCAGGCGCGTCCCTCCAGCGGCACGCCTCCGGGCCGGACCACCCGCGACCGCGACATGAAGTCCGGGAACCCCGGCGGCACGAGCAGGGCGCGGGGGGCGATACGGGTGACCGGCTCCCCCACGTCGTGCGCCTCCTGCCTGAGCCGGTAGGCCACCGACTGCTGGAACCCCGTGAAGGGGGTGTCGGCGACCGTGATCTCCCGCAGCCACTTCACATGCGCCATGCCGTACCAGCCCGGCACCACCAGCCGCACCGGATACCCGTGCTGGGGCGGCAGCGCGGCGCCGTTCATCTCGTACGCGACGAGGACCTCCGGGTCACGTCCAGTGGCCACGTCCAGGGGCAGACCACGCTGGTAGTCCTGCTCCACTCCGCGCTCGATCCCGTGGTCGGCGCCGGTGAAGACCGCGTCCACCCCGGCGGGGTCGACGCCCGCCTCGGCGAGCAGGAGGCGCAGCGGCACGCCGGTCCACTCCGCGGTGCCCGCCGCCTCGACCAGCCACGGCTGGCTCACGGGCCGCGGGGTCAGCAGGGCCCGGCCGTTGCCCGCGCACTCCATGGTGACCCGCTCGGTGACCGCGGGAAACGACCGCAGGTCCGCCGTCGTGAGCCGGAGCGGGCGGCGGACCAGGCCGCCGAGCGTCAGCTCCCACGTGCCTTCCTCCGCGTACGGGATGTCGTAGTGGGTCAGCACGTAGTGCAGGCCCGGCGGAGTGACGTCGTAGCGCAGCGCCTCCAGCGGCAGCCCGTGGTTCCGGGCGGCGAGGGCCAGTTCCTCGTGGCTGATGCCCTCCTCCGGCCCGGCGAGTCGGGCGGGACCACTGACATCGCTCACGGGTCGGCTCATGCCTGCATTGTCCGCCCGGCGCCCGGCCCGGTCACGCGGGGCTACCCGACCGCGTACACACGGGATAGCGGCGCCTCCGGTTCGGACCGGGCGGGTCCCACGAACACGGTCTCCGGGAGCCGGCGGTGGGCAGGCGCGGCAGGCGACCCGAGGACCGCCCGCTCCCGGGCCGTCCTCGGTCGCCTGCCCCGGTGGGGTCAGCCCCCGACGGGAGAGTCCTGCGCGGCGGAGACGATCGTGGTCGCGTCCTCCGGCAGCAGGTGCCCGGCCCGTACGGACGTCTGCGCGGCCGCCCGCACCTTGCTCACGTATCCCTCGTGCGTCGGATAGAGCCGGCTGAGCACCGGTTCCGCGCGGGGCGGGAAGGACGGGTCGGACGGGTCGCCCCCGTCGTGCCGGTCCCACGGGTCTGCATCACCGTTCCACGGGTCCCTGGCACCGTACAGACCGCAGAAGAGACCGCTGCCGCTGGTGTCCCGCATGCCGGTGAGCGTGCGGGTCGGCACCGCCACGTCGGGCAGCCTGACGCCGCCGACGGCGAGTCCGGTCGCCGGGTCCCGCAGATCGGTGTTCAGCTGTGCCGCACTCGCCGGCCGGGGACCACCCCGCGCCCAGTCGGCGAGCCCGCGCAGCGCCGCGTTCATCGCGTAGTGGCCGGGGCCGTCGTTGAACGGGGCCGATCCTGCGGCGCAGCCGGGCGACGGCGCGGCGGAACCCGCCGACCTGATCACCGTCGGCTGTCCGAGGTCGTAGGCCCACTGGTCGCCGTGGGCGGTGCCGGCCACCTCCCAGTGCACGACTCGGTCCGTGTCCGGCTGCCGTGCCGCCGAGGCACCCGGCACGTCGGTCTCCGTGAGTACGACGAACGTCGGGACCGGCAGGTCGGTCCGGATGCGGGACGGGTACGGCATCTGCAGCACGTCGCCCCGGTCGCCGCTGATCGGCGCGGCGATGGCGCTGTTGCTGTGCACCATGAGCCCGTCGTACACACCCGCGACCGGCTGGACCGCGTTGGCGTACGTCGTCATGAAACCGGCCGACTGCGACTCGCCGTCCGCGAGCAGCGTCCTGATCTTGAGCCCGCCGAGCGGATCGGGGCCGTCCGGGGTGCGCAGCGCCTGCCCCGCCTGGGAGAAGATGTCGTAGGCGAACGCGTCTCCGGGGTGGACCAGAGTGCCGTAGCGGTCGGGGTCCCAGCCCCTGAGTCCGTGGATCGCGCCGGAACCGCCGTTGACGCCGACCGCCTGGGCCGAGACGCCCACCCAGGCGTAGCCCTTGCGCAGCAGTTCCTCCCGCGCGAACCAGTAGTCCGGTGAGAGTTCGATCTGACCGCTGACGTTGAGCCATTCCACGACCACGGTGCCGTTGAACTTCGCCGCGTCGACGGGCCGGCGCACGAGGAGCCGGCTCTTGTACGCGGCACGGCCGGCCTCGCGTACGTTCCACCGGCCGTCCGAGCCCCATGTCCCGGACTTCGTGTACGACGTGGCGGTGCCCGCGGTGAAGTACTCGCTCTCGGTGTAGCCGTACGAGCCGAGGTCCTCCGCCGCGGCGAGGAACGGGAAGCCGTGGCTGCCGGCGGGCGGGACGGTGACGACGGGGTTCGCGGCCTGGGCGCGCGCGGGTGCGGGCGTGGATGCCGCCTGGGCGGGCGACGGGCCGAGGAGCGTGGCGACGAGCACCGCTCCCAGCGTCGTGACGGTGGCCCACCGTCGGTGTAACCGGTCGGGACTGTGCATGCGTTGCCTCCAACGGACCGTGTCGGACGGGTCGAGAACGCAGCCTCGTCCGCCCGCGCCGACCGGCCATCGGCGAAACCACCGGCGTCGACGCCGGCCCCGGTCCGCGGCTGATCACGCCGGTGCACCGGTCCGTCCCTCCCCCCCTCGGTAGCCTGCATGCGCGTGGCAGCCACCGGCGTCGAGGCCGGGCCCGGCCCGCCGCTGATCACGCCGGTGCGCCGGTCCCGCCCTCCCCCGGGCGCCTCGGCTGCCCCGCACGCGCGTGGCGGCGGGCCGTCTGCCTCCACCCGGCGGCCGGGCCCTCGCCGGTCCCTGGCACACTGCTCGCCATGGCACCGCTCACGCCCGCCCGCGCGCTCGTCCTTCTCACCGGCGGACTGACCTGCCTCCTGACGGCCGCGGGCGGTCTCATCGGCGCCCTCCTCGGCGGTCCGGGTGCCGGCCTCGCCGCGGGACTCGGCTCGGCCGCGGCCGGCGCGGCCGGTTCCCTCCTCGTCCGGCGGCGCGTCATGGCGAGCTTCCGCGCGGCGCAGCGGCAGGCCGGTGCCCGCGGTTACGCCGAGGGCCTCGCGCACGGTGTCCTCGTCCAGGTCGCCGCCTACGAAGCCGCGGTGTTCCCGCGCTCGGGTCCCTGGGGCGTCACCCCGGAGGAGCGTGCGGCGCGACGCACGCTCGCCTACCGGATGGCCGCGGTGGACGAGGTCCCGGAGTCCGTCAGGAAGGCGGCGGCCGACGCGCTCGCCCTCCTCGACCGGGCCGACCGCGCGGGCGTCGAGGAAGCGATGACGGAACTGGCGGCGGCCGTCCGCAAGGAGTACGTGCGCCCCTGAGCCCGCGCTCCTTCGCGTTCGTGCGGGCAGCGCCGGGAATGTGAATGCGAGGCGCTTTCACTTCCGCCCCTGCCTTATCTACGTGTAGCCCGAAAGAACCGGGGCACGTGAGGTCTGGAGGTTGACAACAATGGTCCCGCTTTTTCTGGTTCTGCTGCTCGCCCTGATCGTTTTCGGGGCGTCCGGCGGCCGGCGCGGACGCTGGTACCGCTGGTACCGCTGGTAGAAGACGCGGCGCACCGCACCGTCAACCCGTCCACGAAGGGAGAGAAATGATGTCGACGTCGACCCCGAAGTACACGGTCCCCGGACTCAGCACACAGGACGGCGGAAAGGTCATCGACCAGCTGCGTATGCGGCTGCACGCCCTGAACGACCTTTCCCTCACGTTGAAGCACGTCCACTGGAATGTCGTCGGCCCTCATTTCATCGCCGTCCACGAAATGCTCGACCCGCAGGTGGACCGCGTACGTGAAATGGCCGACGACACGGCCGAGCGCATCTCGGCCCTCGGCGGAGTGCCGCACGGGACCCCGGGCGCCCTGGTCGCCGAGCGCACCTGGGACGACTACGACGTCGGCCGCGCCGACGCCATCGCCCACCTCGGCGCCCTCGACCTCGTCTACACCGGCATCATCGAGGGCCACCGCTCCACGCTGGCCGAGGTCGCCAAGACCGATCCGGTCACGGAGGACCTTCTCATCGAGCACCTGCGCGCACTGGAACAGTTCCAGTGGTTCGTACGCGCCCACCTCGAGAGCTCCGGCGGAACGCTCTCCACGGCCGACTCGAAGACGGAGCGCCAGGCGGCGTACGACGCCGAGCAGAGCGGCTCGCGTTAGCAGCCACGGCAGCTGGAAAGGCCCGGACCCGCGAGGGTCCGGGCCTTTTTCGTGGTCGTGGGTCCCGGCGCGGTCCGCTGGGGTCGTCAGCCGGCGCGAGCGGGCCCGCCGAGGTGTGGACGGGGCGGGGCGGGGGTCAGCCGCGGGAGAGGTAGCTGCGGACCGTCGTCCCGACCGAGCCGGTGTGCACGCGGACGAGGTCGGACAGGTAGTGGACGAGCAGCAGGCCCCGGCCGCCGAGCTGCTGCGGAGGGGCCGGGCGCCGGCCGGCCAGCAGGTCGGTGAGCTGCCCCTCGTCCTGCACCTCGCACACGATCTGCTCGCCCTCGGCCCAGACCCGCACCGTGCCCGCACCGCCCCCGTGGACGACACTGTTGGTCGTCAGTTCGGCCACGACGAGCGCCAGATCCTGCAGCCGCAACTCGCTCATCCCGCGCTCCCGCGCCGCGGCGAGCGCGAAGTCACGGGTGACCGGCAGGGCCTCCGCGTCGAAGCGGGCCGTCGCCGCTCCCGGCGGGTGGTCGAGAGCTTCGTTGAAGCGGGCGAGCACGCTCTCGACCGCGTAGTCGGTGCTGATCTGCTCCTGGCCCTTGTCGATGACCACGGGGTGCGTGGCGCGGGCGTCGTCGATCACGTCGGCGGGCAGGGCCTCGGCGTCGTAGGGACACAGGATCGTCACGTCCCGGCCGCGGAACGCCATGTTGATCAGCGCTTCGTGCTGGACGCAGGCCGGGTACTCCACCGCGGTCCGTCCGGCCCAGATCGGCTCTCCGATAATGCGGACGTGACCGCCGCTGCGGGCGTCGGCGAACGCGCGCAGGACGGACGGGATGATGCGGCCGGGATTCCGTCCGGCCTTCGTCATGTCGACGAAGTGCACGTCGGCGGCGCTCGATCCGAGCCCGGTCCGGATCAGGTCCAGCTGCCGGGCCGGGGCAGCCACCGCGACGGGCTCCTCGGCCTTCAGGCCGTCCAGCAGGAACGGTACTGTCCCCTCCACGTACTCCTGGTCGCCGCGGTAGAAGAGCGCCGGGTGGACGAAGGGCTCGGGTCGGGTGGCCGTACTCATCACGCTGCCACCTCGATCTTCAGAAGGTCTGGCCAGAACATCTGCAATATCCGCTCGAGCTCGGGCGGTGGTTGTTCCAGCACCAGACGCCGCTTCCCCTGCAGGCTTTGTGCCGTGCGCGCCAGCTCGGCGGCACCGGCGACGTCGACGAACGTGATCGCCGACAGCTCCAGGAAGCAGACGTGGTCGGACTGACTCGCGAGCTGTCCCAGCGCTTCTCGCCAGACGGGACGGGTGGGCGGACTGATCTCGCCGACCATCCGTATGCCCGGGCGCTCCGCGAGTGCGTACGAATGGAGGATCGCCCCGCCGAGCTGCCGCGAGTCGGGTGCCGCACCCGAGTCGTCACCGCCGAACGCCATGTCCACCGCCTCACCTGGAGAGGCCAGCGTACTCGGCCGCTCCGACAGCCGGACGACCCCCTGCCCGGCGCCGGGTCCGCACGGGCCGTCGGGGGATTCCCGGACCGGCCGACGGGCCACCGGGGGGCGGTTGCCCGCACCGGTCCCTCTGATATGCATGTTCCGTCAAATCGGGTGGAGTGATTCGCCTGAACCTGGGCAGGCGGGGTCTGTCATCAGTACTTCGACGATTGGGGTGGACGGCATGGCAGCCGTGACGGCGGTGCAGGCGACGGGCACGGCGGGCGAGGCGGTCGAGGCGGACCTTCCCTTCATCGAGGACCCCTCGCAGGTCAAGCCGAAGGACGCCCGCGACCTCTCGCGCCAGTTCTTCGACCGGCTCGCCGTGCTGGAAGAGGGCACCCGCGACTATCAGTACGTCCGCAACACGCTGATCGAGATGAACCTCTCCCTGGTCCGCTACGCGGCTTCGCGCTTCCGCAGCCGCGGCGACTCCATGGAGGACATCGTCCAGGTCGGCACGATCGGCCTGATCAAGGCCATCGACCGGTTCGAGCTCACGCGCGAAGTCGAGTTCACCTCCTTCGCCGTCCCCTACATCGTCGGTGAGATCAAGCGCTTCTTCCGGGACACCAGCTGGGCGGTCCACGTGCCCCGCCGCCTCCAGGAGGCCCGCGTCGAGCTCGCCAAGGCCAACGAGGAGCTGCAGACCCGGCTGGGCCGCACTCCCACCACGCGCGAGCTGTCCGAGCTGATGTCCCTTCCCGAGGAAGACGTCATCGAGGCCCGCAAGGCCGCCAACGCGTACAGCCCCACGTCCCTCGACGCGGCGCTCGTCAACAGCGGCGGAGCGGACGGCGAGAGCGTCCTGGCCGACTTCATCGGCGCGGACGACCCGTCCCTTCAGCTGGTGGAGGACTTCAACTCCCTGGCGCCGCTGATCGCCGGGCTCGACGACCGGGAGCGGCTGATCGTCCACCTGCGTTTCGTCGAGGAGCGCACCCAGGCCCAGATCGGTGAGGAACTCGGCATCTCCCAGATGCACGTCTCCCGGCTGATCACCCGCATCCTGAAGCGGCTCCGCACGGGACTGCTGGACCCGGCCGTCGCCTGACACCCGGCCCCGCGAGGACATGAGATCCCGCCGCCCCGGTCATCACCCTCCACCCGGTGAGCCAGGACGGCGGGATCTTTTCGTGTGCCGGCCCGGACTCCCGTCGCCGCGCCCATCGGCGGCGATGACCTGTTCGAGGACGGTGGGTTTCGGGGCGTCCGGGAGGGGGACAGACCAAAGGGATTCGTGTATCCACGCTTCGCGAGGTCATGCCTCCCCCCGGCCACATTCTCCGGCGTACCGAAAGTCACGCTCCGCCGCTTTGTTCAGCACGTGCCTTGTGGGTTAGCCTGCGGCGTATTTTCTCATCGGCAGATCCGTGATCTGCAGGAATACCGTGTACGGCGTGTGAGACCGTCCGCGGGTGCGGCGTGGTTCCGAGTCCTTCTCCCGGGGACTCTTGGGGAGCGGAACGAGGGGTACGCATGACCGTCACAACGACCGGGCCTTCGAGCCGGACGCCGGGCGAGCAGGAGCTGCGCCAGCTGCTGGCCGGACTGACCGCCGTGCGCGACGGCGACTTCGGCACGCGTCTGCCGGACGAGGCCGGAGGCCTTCTCGGCGACATCGCCACCGTCTTCAACGGCATGGTGGACCAGCTGTCGGTGTTCACCTCCGAGGTGACCCGCGTGGCCCGCGAGGTGGGCACCGAGGGCACCCTGGGCGGCCAGGCGGAAGTCCCCGGAGTCTCCGGCACCTGGGCGGATCTGACCGACTCCGTCAACGCCATGGCCGGAAACCTCACGACCCAGGTCCGCGACATCGCCCAGGTCGCCACCGCCGTGGCAAAGGGAGACCTCTCCCAGAAGATCGACGTTCCCGCCCGCGGCGAGATCCTCCAGCTGAAGGAGACCGTCAACACGATGGTCGACCAGCTGTCCGCGTTCGCCGACGAGGTCACCCGCGTCGCGCGCGAGGTCGGCAGCGAAGGGCGTCTCGGGGGCCAGGCGCAGGTGCCGGGCGTCGGCGGCGTCTGGCGCGATCTCACCGACTCCGTGAACCTGATGGCCGGGAATCTGACCGCGCAGGTCCGCAACGTGGCCCAGGTGACCACCGCCGTGGCCAAGGGAGACCTGTCCCAGAAGATCACCGTGGACGCCCGCGGCGAGATCCTGGAGCTGAAGTCGACCATCAACACCATGGTCGACCAGCTCTCCGCCTTCGCCGACGAGGTCACCCGCGTCGCCCGCGAGGTCGGCACCGAGGGGCGCCTCGGCGGCCAGGCCGATGTCAAGGGTGTCAAGGGCACCTGGCGCGACCTCACCGACTCCGTGAACTTCATGGCGGGCAACCTGACCTCGCAGGTCCGTTCCATCGCCCAGGTGGCGACGGCCGTGGCCAAGGGAGACCTCTCCCAGAAGATCACCGTGGACGCCCGCGGCGAGATCCTGGAGCTGAAGGACACCATCAACACGATGGTCGACCAGCTCTCCGCCTTCGCCGACGAGGTCACCCGCGTCGCCCGCGAGGTCGGCACCGCAGGCAATCTGGGCGGGCAGGCCACCGTGCGCGGTGTGTCCGGCACCTGGAAGGACCTCACCGACAACGTCAACGTGATGGCGTCGAACCTGACCGGTCAGGTGCGCTCCATCGCACAGGTCGCCACCGCCGTGGCCCGCGGCGACCTCTCCCAGAAGATCACGGTGGAGGCCAAGGGCGAGGTCGCGGCGCTGGCGGACGTGATCAACACGATGGTCGACACGCTGTCCGCGTTCGCCGACGAGGTCACCCGCGTGGCCCGCGAGGTGGGCACCGAGGGCCGCCTGGGCGGACAGGCGCACGTGCCGAACGTGGCGGGCACGTGGAAGGACCTCACCGACAACGTCAACTCGATGGCCAACAACCTCACCGGCCAGGTGCGCAACATCGCGCTGGTGACCACCGCCGTGGCCAAGGGCGACCTGTCCAAGAAGATCGACGTCGACGCCCGCGGCGAGATCCTGGAACTGAAGACGACCATCAACACGATGGTCGACCAGCTGTCCGCGTTCGCCGCCGAGGTCACCCGCGTGGCCCGCGAGGTGGGCAGTGAGGGCCGGCTGGGTGGACAGGCCGAGGTCGAGGGCGTCTCGGGCACGTGGAAGCGCCTGACGGAGAACGTCAACGAGCTCGCGGGCAACCTGACCCGTCAGGTGCGGGCCATCGCCGAGGTGGCGAGCGCCGTGGCCGAGGGGGACCTGACCCGCTCGATCACCGTCGAGGCGTCGGGCGAGGTCGCCGAGCTGAAGGACAACATCAACTCCATGGTCGAGTCCCTGCGGGAGACCACGCGGGCGAACCAGGAGCAGGACTGGCTGAAGACCAACCTGGCCCGTATCTCGGGCCTGATGCAGGGCTACCGGGACCTGGACGTGGTCGCCGAGCTGATCATGGACGAGCTCACTCCCCTGGTGTCGGCGCAGTACGGCGCCTTCTACCTCGCCGAGGAGACCCCGCGCGGCACGGAGCTGCGGCTCGTCGGCTCGTACGGGTACCCGGACGACGAGGAACGGCCCGCCCGCATCCCCATGGGGCGCTCGCTGGTCGGTCAGGCCGCCCGCAGCCGCCGCGCCATCACGGTGGACCAGCTGCCGCCGGGGTACGTGACCATCTCGTCGGGACTCGGCCAGACGGTGCCGACGGCGCTGGTCGTCCTCCCCATCGTGGTCGAGGAGCAGGTGCTCGGCGTCATCGAGCTGGCCTCGGTGGCCCGCTTCACGCCGGTCCACCAGACCTTCCTCGAACAGCTGATGGAGACCATCGGCGTCAACGTCAGCACCATCGTGGCCAACGCGCGCACCGACGAGCTGCTGGGTGAGTCCCAGCGGCTGACCGCGGAGCTGCAGGCCCGCTCGGAGGAGCTGCAGGTCCAGCAGGACGAGCTGCAGCGCTCGAACGCGGAGCTGGAGGACAAGGCCTCGCTGCTGGCCACGCAGAACCGCGACATCGAGGCCAAGAACCTCCAGATCGAGCAGGCACGGCAGGAACTCGAGGCCCGCGCGCAGCAGCTTTCGCTGGCTTCGAAGTACAAGTCGGAGTTCCTGGCGAACATGAGCCACGAGCTGCGCACGCCGCTCAACAGCCTGCTCATCCTCGCCCAGCTGCTGGCGCAGAACCCCTCGCGCAACCTCACGCCGAAGCAGGTCGAGTACGCGGGGATCATCCACTCCGCAGGCTCCGACCTGCTGCAGCTGATCAACGACATCCTCGACCTGTCGAAGGTCGAGGCGGGCAAGATGGACGTCACCCCCGAGCGGGTCCCCCTGCGTCAGCTCCTGGAGTACGTCGAGGCCACCTTCCGGCCGATGACCTCGCAGAAGAGCCTGGACTTCACGATCAGCACGGCGGCCGGCGCGCCCGCCGACCTGCTCACCGACGACTCCCGGCTGCGGCAGGTGCTGCGGAACCTGCTGTCGAACGCGGTCAAGTTCACCGAGCAGGGCAGCGTCGAGCTGCGGATCGAACCGGCGTCCGGCGAAGAGGTCCCCAAGGGCGTGCTGCGCGAAGGCACGGTGGTCGCCTTCCGCGTGAAGGACACGGGCATCGGCATCCCGGAGCAGCAGCTCGAGACGATCTTCGGGGCCTTCCAGCAGGCGGACGGCACCACGAGCCGCAAGTACGGCGGCACGGGTCTCGGTCTGTCGATCACGCGGGAGATCGCCCACCTGCTCGGCGGCGCGGTCACCGTGGACAGTACGCCCGGCCAGGGCAGTACCTTCACGCTGTTCCTGCCCGTCGCACGGCCGGACTTCGAGGACCTGCTGAGCGGCACCCGGCAGCTGGAGTCCGGGCCGGCCGAGCCGGCCGCCGAGGTCGTGCCCGCACGGCGTCCGGCGCCCGGCATGTCAGGAGCGGCGCGGCAGAACCGGCGCAGGCTGCTGGTCGTCGAGGAGCGCCCCCGCGGGCTGCTGACCCTCGTCGCCGAGAGCGCGGTCGGCGACGTCACCCGCAGCCGTGACGAGGTGGAGGGGCGCGAGTCGGTCGACGTGATCACCGTCGTGGGCGCGCAGGAGGCGGCGAGCGCGCTGGCCGCCGAGCCGTGCCACTGCGTCGTCCTCGAACTCGGCATGCCGGAGGGCGAGGCGGCCCACTTCCTGCAGGCGGTCGAGGGCGACTCGGCGCTGGCCAGCGTGCCGGTGCTCATCCACAACGGGAACCGGCTGGACCTGGCCCAGGAGCGGGCCCTGCGGTCCCTGTGCGGGGACCGGCCGCTGGAATTCCTCTCCAGCCTGGACGAGCTGCGCGAGCGGATCGCGCTGCACCTCTCCGCGGAGGAACCGGGGGACGTGCTGCCGCTCGTCCGCGGTGCCGAGGAACCGCAGCAGGAGGCCCCGGAACTGGCCGGCGAGGCGTTCCACGGCGCCACGGTGCTCGTGGTCGACGACGACGCCCGCAACCTCTTCGCGCTCAGTGGGATCCTGGAACTGCACGGTTTCCAGGTGCTGCACGCGGAGAATGGCAGAAAGGGCATCGAGACGCTGGTCAACCACCCCGACATCGCACTGATCCTGATGGACGTGATGATGCCGGAGATGGACGGATACACGGCCACTGCCGAGATCCGTAAAATGCCCCAGTACGCCGACCTGCCCATCGTGGCGGTCACGGCCAAGGCGATGCCCGGCGACCGGGAGAAGAGTCTCCTGTCGGGCGCCAGCGACTACGTGACCAAGCCGGTCGACACCGATGACCTCATCGCCTGCGTCCGGCGCTGGCTGAGCGTGTGACACGAGGAGGGCCCCGGCCGGTTCGACGAGCCGGCCGGGCGCCGCTCCGCACCCCCTCTCCCCCGCGCCTGCCGGCGTCCCACCGAGGAGCAACCGCACAGTGAGCATTCCTGAGGAGTCCGGCCAGTCCGGCCCCGGCGAACAGCCCGTCGGATCCGACGCTCCCGCCGTACCGTCGGGCGTTCCCGCTCCGCCCGCCGAGGACGCCGTCGCCGAATCGGACACCGCCCCCGCGCAGGCCGTGCCGAGCTCGCCGCCCACGTCCCAGGTGGGGCGACTGGCGGCCACCGTGGACCGGCTGCGTCGCGAGGTGCAGGCCGCCCAGGCCGAGGCCGACGGGCGTGCCCTGATCGAGCTCGCCAAGGGCATCCTGGTGGAACGCCTGGGCTGCGGGCCCGCGCAGGCCGCCCACCAGCTCGCCGAGCTGACCGAGCAGGCCAAGGTCCCGATGCTCGAACTGGCCGTCGACGTCATCAACCAGGCGGCACGCGACCGGCTGTCCGAGGTGACCAACACGTTCCTGGCCACGGCGGCGGACCCCGACGGCGCGCAGGACGTCTCCTCGGCCGTACGGCTGAGGACGGCCGAGAGCGGCGCGCTGGCCGCCGACGACACCCAGGCGGTCGCCGACTCCCTGTTCCAGCACGCCCTCGCGCCGCTCGGAGCGGCGGCCGTCGCCATCTGGGCGGCCGGTGCCGACGGATCGCTGACGCTGGCGGGCAGCGCCGGTTTCCCCACGGCGGAGGCCGCCCGCTGGCGCTATGTGCCGCCGGCCGTGGCGACGGTGGCGCGTCGTGCCCTGTCGCACCGTACGACGCAGTGGACCGGGTCGCTGGCCGAGGAAGGCCTGCCGACCATCGGGCACGCCCACTTCCCGGGCGGCGGGCGGGTCGCCGCCCCCGCCGGGGCGGGCGGGCGCATCCACGGAGTCCTGGAGATCGCCTGGCCCTCCCCCCTGGAGCCGCAGTCCCCCCAGGTCGTCCGCCAGGTCGAGGCGCTTGCGGAGCTGTGCGCCCACACCCTGGAGACCCACCCGGACCTGGCGGAGGGGCGGGAGCCCCGTGTCCCGCGCCTCACGCCGGACGTCTCGGAACTGGTGGACCTGGTCGACGGGCTGCACGACCCGGCGCTCGTCCTCGTGCCCCACCTCGGCGACGACGGACAGCTCTCGGACTTCCGCATCCGCCATGTGAACAGCCGCTTCCTGGACCCCGCGGGCCGTCCGCGCGGCGTCATCAACGGTGCTCTGCTGCTGGAGGCGTATCCGATGTCCGCCGGGGAGAGCGAGCTCTTCCGGCAGATCGAGCGGGTCTACGCCACGGGTGAGCCGTTCCGCGCCCGCCGGATGGATCTCACGGCTCTGGTCGACCAGCTGCCGCTGGCGGCGGTCGCCGACATCAGCGTCAGCCGGCACGGTGGCAGCGTGCTGCTCATCTGGCGGATCGAGGACGAGACGGCCCGCCTCGCGAGTCTGCTCCAGCACGCTCAGCGGCTCGGCCGGATCGGCGGGTTCGAGGAGAACCTCCTCACCGGTGAGATCACCTGGAACGGCACGCTCTTCGACCTGTACGGCCGCCCGACGACCAGCACTCCGGTGCCGCTGGAGGAGCTGCCGGCGCACGCCCACCCGGACGACGCCGTCGCCATCGGCCGTTTCCTGCGGACCCTGCTGCATCACGGCAGGCCCGCCACGGCGGCGTTCCGGCTGCAGCGTCCCGGCGGCGTGACCCGGCACATCCGGGTGGTGGCGGAACCGGTGCTCGGCGTCGACGACCGTCCCCTCGTCCTCCGCGGTGCCTACCAGGACATCTCGGCGCAGCACTGGACGGAGGTCGCCCTGGCGGCCACGCGCGACCAGCTGGCGCACAGCGAGCAGCAGGCCCACGAGCGCGCCCGGCTGACCCTGCAGTTGCAGCACGCGATCATGCCCCCGACCCAGGCTCCCCTGGCGGTGCCGGGGATCCAGGCGGCGGTCCGCTACCGCCCGGCGGAGACGGAGCAGCTGGTGGGCGGCGACTGGTACGACGCCGTGGTGCTGCCCTCCGGGCTCGTCCTCCTGTGTGTCGGCGACGTGGCGGGGCACGGCATAGAGGCGGCGACCAGCATGGTGGTCCTGCGCAACGCGCTGCGCGGCCTCGCCGTGACGGGCGCGGGTCCCGGCCAGCTGCTGTCGTGGCTGAACATCGTGGCGCACCATCTGACGGGCGCGGTCACGGCGACGGCGGTCTGCGGGCTCTACGACCCGGCCAGCCGCAGGCTGCGGTGGGCCAGGGCCGGTCATCTGCCGCCGGTGCTGATCCGCGACACGGACGCCAACCCGCTGCCCCTCCTGAAGGGGATTCTGCTCGGCGCCGTGCCGGAGGCCACCTTCGAGGAGGCCGAGGTGCAGCTCGCCGTGGACGACACCCTGCTGATGTACACGGACGGTCTGATCGAGCGGCGGGACCGGTCGGTGGAGGAGTCGCTGACCCAGCTGCTGACCTCGGCGCGCGCGACCGCTCCCTCGCTGGACCACCAGCTGGACCGGCTGCTGACCTACAGCAGGTCCGACACCGACGACGACACCTGCATCGTCGGGATCCGCGTGGCCTGATCCCCGGGAGCTCGCTGTCCGGCCCGCGGGGCCCGGAACCTTCGGGTGTGCGGGGCCCGGAACCTTCGGTCCCGCGGGGCCCGGAACCTTCGGGTGTGCGGGCCGATCCGAGGGGTAGTCGTGGACTTGCTCCCCGCGTCCGGCACCGGACGGATCGTCGTCGACGGCCTGGTCACCCTGACAGGCCGGCACCAGGCGCATCGAGCCCCGTTCCGCATCGGGAAGCCTGACTGCGGTGTTGTAGGAGGTAAGTGTGCCGGCCGAGCGAGCCCCCGTGTCCGTCGACGTGACCCTTCCCGGGGACGACGTCGCCCTGTTCACCGTCGAGGGCTTTCTGGACGTCGACACGGTTCCCGAGCTGCGCCGCCACCTGTCCGGCCGGGTGAGCCGCGGCAGCCGCCATCTGCTGCTGGATCTGGCCGCGGTCTCGTTCATGGACTCGTCCGGGATAAACGCCATCCTGCAGGCGCGCGCGGAGGCCCGCGCCGTCGGCGGAAGCGTGCGTCTCATCTCTCCCACACCGACGGTCCAGCGGATCCTGGACCTCACGGGGGTCAACATGGCCGTGCCGTCCTCGGACAGCGTGGACGACGCCCTTGCCCGGGTGGGCGAAGTCACCGGTCGGCGTTAGCGCCCCTGCGGGCAGGCGAGTTCCGGCGGACGCGGGTGGCGAGACGCGAACAGTAGTTGCCCTTTGGCAACCATGCCGACGGGGGCAGCAAAGTGACGACGTGTCGGACGCGGAGAAGGGATCAGGGATGGTGCTCCATGTGAAGCCGACTGCCGGCCCCCTCCGGTTCCGGACCGCGGTCGTCCCGGCGCCGGTCGGCGGCCCGGGTGGCGGTCAGGCCGTCCGTACATCCATCTGCGTGTCGTCCTGCAGCTGCGCGGCCGCGGTGGCGCAGAAGGCCTCCAGCCCCTGCAGGAGCGCCGTGCGCTTCGTGGCCGGCATCTGGGCCAGCACCGACTCCAGGGCATGCTCCCGGCGCGCACGCAGCTCCCGCAGGAACGACCTGCCCTGGCGGCTGAGGAAGAGGCGCAGCTCCCGGCGGCTGGTGGCGCTGGGCGCCCGCTCGACGTATCCGACGGCCTGGAGCCGGTCGCAGAGCCTGCTCGTGGACGGCGGCGTGGAGCCGAGCGCGTCGGCGAGCGTGCGCAGGTTGATGCCCTCGTTGTACTCCAGGATGAAGAGCACACGCAGCTGGGAGGCGGAGACCGGAGCCGTGGAGGCTCGTCCCCAGAGGATTTCCAGCAGCTCAGCCGCCTCCGAGGTCACGCGAGCCACCTCACCTGGCTGCGGACGCGGGCCGGACGAAGTCACCGTCTCACTCTCCCAGTCTTCTCGGGCGGTGTCAGCCCGCCAGGACGACGTCAGTCACAGAACAATAGACACCGGTGGCCGCGGACGGACGGGCGACCTCTCCGAAGCGTGGACCCGGAATCGTACTAGTCGAAGAACGGCGTATCCGACATGGTGAACAGTTTCGTGGCTGCCGAGCGTGCCCTGCGCACCGCGGCTCCCCATCAGTTGCTGGACGCCGTCCGAGACGTCCTGCGCGAGTGCTACGCGGCAGAGTCCGTCGAGCTCTTCATGGCCGACTACGGGCTCACCGTCCTGCAGCCAGTCTCCGCCCTCCCGCACACCGAGGACCCCGTGCCCGTGCACAGCACTCCCGCGGGCCGGGCCTTCGGCTCCCAGGAGCCCTTCGTGGAGGAGGGCGCCGGGGGGCTGCGGCGTACGCATCTGCCGGTGACCGTGCGCGGCGACCGGCTCGGCGTACTGATCGTCACCCTGCCGGCCGACCGCCTCACCGCGGAGACCCTCGGCGAGCTCGCCGACATCGCGCAGGTGCTCGGCCACGAGGTGCTCGTCGCCGAGCGCGACACCGACCTGTACCTCCAGGCCCGTCGCAAGGACCGGCTGACGCTGGCCGCGGAGATGCAGTGGCAGCTGCTCCCCGGCCGCTCGTGCTCCCGGCCCGAGTACGAGCTCGGCGCCCAGCTGGAACCCGCCTACGCGATCTTCGGCGACAACTTCGACTGGTCGGCCAGCGCCGACCGGCTGGTGCTGTACATCACCAACGGCATGGGCGAGGGCATCGAGGCCTCGCTGCTGACCAATCTGGGCATCAACGCCCTGCGCAACGCGCGCCGGGCGGGCATCTCCATCGAGGACCAGGCGGCCCTCGCCGACCAGGCGATCTACGCGCAGTACCGCGGCTCCTCGTTCCTGTCCGTGCTCATGGTGGACATCGAGCTGTCCACCGGCCGCATGCGGGTCGTGGACGCGGGCTCGCCCCAGATGCTGCGGCTGCGGGACAGGAGCGTGAAGCGTGTCGAGTTCGACGCGCAGCTTCCGCTGGGCATGTTCGAGGAGACCGACTACGTCGTGCAGGAGTTCCAGTGCGAACCCGGCGACCGGATGCTGTTCGTCAGCGACGGGGTGCACGCCGTCGCCGCACCGGGGGGCGAGAGGTACGGCGAGAAGGCCCTGGAGAGGGCCATCACGTCCACCAGGCTGCTGCCCGCCGCCGAGGTGCCCCGCGCGGTCCTCAGGGAGCTGTCCGGCCACCGGGGCGAACCGAAGCCGCAGGACGACGCCCTCGTGGTGTGTCTGGACTGGCACGGCCGGGAGCAGGCGGACCCCGTCACCCGTGGGAGCGGTCCCCGGCTCGTTCGGTGACGGGCGCGTGCCGGCCACGATCGGCCCGGCCATGTCCACGGTCCTCGCACGGCAGGAGACCGTGCGGGTCGTCGGGCGTTGACGTGACAGAGCAGGAGCGCGCGGACGAAAGGGGCCCCACCGGGTCGGTCCGGTGGGGCCCCTCGACGACTGCGCGGTACGCCGGTTCAGCTGCCGACGTACCAGCTGAAACCGCCGTTGGACGCGGCGAGCGCCAGCAGAACGGCGAAGATGACCAGGTCCACGATTCCCAGCACGACGCCGGCCTTCGCCATTCCGCCGCCGCCCTTGACCCCGGCCTGACGCATTCCGATTACACCGAAAACGATGGCGAGGGGACCGAGAACCACGTTGAGGAAGAAGATTCCCACGATTCCGCAGACAAGGCTCGCGATGGCCAGACCGTTGGTGCGCGATCCGGAGGACGCGGCAGAGGAACTGCCATAACTCGTCATCAGATTCTCCCACTGTCGGTGCAGTTGGCGAGAACGCCCTCCGAATTCGGGCGCTCCTTCGTTTCCCGACCGTTCGGATGCCCGCCGAATGCCGCCCTATTCCAACGGGTTGTCAGGCCGGTCACCGGTCTCGCAGATCTGCCGGGCGACCTCGCGGAGTTTGATGTTGCGATCCTGCGAGGCCTTTTTCAGGACCTTGAACGCCGTGTCCTCGCTCAGACCGTAGCGGCCCATGAGGATGCCCATGGCCTCCCCGATCTCGTGCCGCGTCTCCAGGGCGTGGCTGAGCTGCGCGTGCGTACGGGACGCCGAGAACGCCACCGCCGCGTGGGAGGCGAGGATCCAGCCGGCGCGCTGCGCCGTCTCGTCGAAGGTGTGCGGCTGCCGCGAGTACACGTTGAGCGCGCCGAGCGAGTCGTCCTCGGTGAAGAGCAGGAAGCCCATCATGCTGCCCATGCCCAGCTTCCTGAGCTGGGGGGCGAAGCGCGACCAGCGCTCGTGCGGCTGGCGCAGGTCCTCGATGGCGTACACCTGCTGACGGTCGGCGACGGCGTCGAAGCAGGGGCCCTCCCGCAGCTCCTCCTGGATGCGGTCGGCGAGGCGCACCACGTCGTCGGTCGCGGCCAGCGCGTGGACCTCGCCGCGGCGCACGGTGAGGATACCGGCCTCGTCGCAGCCCCGGATCAGCACGGTGGCGTGCTCGACCACCCGGTCCAGCGTGTCCTGGACCGAGTCCTGGGCCAGCAGGTCGCGCGCCATGTCCGCCAGACCGACGGCGAACCGCTCCCAGACCTCGCCGGACTCCTGCGACATGTCCACCTGCCTACTCGCTGAACCGCAACCGGCCGGTGCTCACCTGGCGGTTCCATCTTGCCACCATCGGGGCTGCCCCGCGCCGTGCCGTAGCCGGCCCTCCCGCACCGGTCCGTGCCGCCGCGCGGCGTCGCTGGGGCGGCGTCCCGGGGGTCGTCGGCGAGCAGTGTCCGGGCCGCTGTGAGGCCCGAGGATGCCGAACCCGCAGCCCTCGGGCCGTTTCACATGGGCGATCACGGGTGACCCGGACGGCAACCGAAGCTCACCGCCCCGACCGAGCCCCGTACGACCGCGATGGCTGGAGGCCCTCATGGACAACTGGCGCGAGTCCGCAGCATGCCGTACCGCCGACCCCGATCTGTTCTTCCCCATCGGCAACACAGGACCTGCGCTGCTGCAGATCCACGAGGCGAAGGCCGTCTGCCAGGGCTGCCCCGTGCGGGAGGACTGCCTGGAGTGGGCGCTGGAGGCCGGGCAGACGCAGGGCGTCTGGGGCGGCACGAGTGAGGACGAACGCCGTGCGCTGAGGCGCCGGAGGGCAGTCCGCCGGGCCCGGCAGGAAGCGGCCTGACACGGTAGCCGCGCGACGGTGCCGCCGTACCGACGGCACCCGGCACAGGGCGGGACGCCCGCCTCACGGCCCACCGGTCACCCGGCGCGCGACCCGCGGCCGCCGGTCCGGTAGGGCGGCCCGCAGGCCGCGGCGGGAAAGCAGGCATCCCGGGGGCGATGTCCGGGAAGGCGACATGGCAAGCAATCCGAGTGGGGACAAGAACCTGTCACGCGAGCAGATCGACACGCTCACCAGCTCCTTCGACGGCCGGCTGCGCGATGTGACCGATGCGCGCCTGACGGCGGAGGGCTTCCTGAGCGTGCTCGCGCGAGTGGCACCGCCCCGCGCCCCGGAGCACTGGGACGACATCCTCCTCGTCGTGACGGAGCTGGCGGCCAATTCGATCCAGTACGCGCCCGGTCCCTTCGAACTCCAGTTGCGGCGCACGTTCGACGGGGTGCACGTCACCGTGCGGGACAGCAGCACCACGGTGCCCGCGCCCCGGCCCTTCCACCCCAAGCGCGGTGGCGGAGGCATCGGCTGGCACCTCGTCCACGCGCTCTCCGACCAGGTCAGCGTGGTGGTGCGCGCCGAAGGCAAGGACGTGCACGCCTTCCTGCCCTGGTGAGGGAACCGGCCGCACGGATGTCGTGTCCAGGTCGGCACGACCAGGTGTGGAAGCCGCGAAAGTGAGCATCCGGCTGACAGGCAGAGTTTCCGCAGCCCTGCCCTGCCCGCGTTGTCAGTGGCCTCCGCAACAATGCCGGGCAGCGAGAACGCACCGCTTCGGCGGTACGGGATCGAACCACGTCCGTCGAAAGGCTGCCTGCACATGACGCTCCCTCTCCACCGTGCTGCCGGGTCCGCGGGCCGTGACCAGGGGCGGGTGAGGATGCTCCGGGCCGTTCCCCGCCCTCACACGCCCATCAGTGCGGGCGGTGCCGAGGTGCTGCGTCTGATCACGGAACAGCGCATCTCCGTCTGTCTCACCGTGCACGCCAACGGCCGCCGCCGGTACGGGTACTGGCAGCCCGTCTCCTCGGCGGCCCGGCGCGGGGGCTGTTACGTGGCGCTGCCCACGGACGAGTGCGACGCGCTGCACGCGGCGGGCCGGCTGGTGCTCGGGGAGCCCGTGGTGGACCCGTCGAAGACCACGTACCCGGTGCGGGTCGCCGAGTCGAGGACCGCCCACCCGGTGCGGGTCCCGGAGCCGAGGGCCACGTACCCGGTGCGGGTTGCGGGGCGGAGCACGCCGTCCGTGACGGGTGCTCCGCAGCATGCCCTCACCGCCTGACCGCCGAGGGCACGGGGCCGGCCGCCCGCCGGTTGCGAGACGCGGGACGGCGGGCCCTCGGCGACGTTCTCAGTGACCTGAGCCGTAGTGGCCGCCCAGCTGGTCCCGGTAGGCCGGGTCCCCCAGGTGCTTCTCCTTGTCGAACTCGGGAGACGCCTTGATCTCGTCCTTGGTCCGGGCCACGAAGATCTTCCTGGCCTCGTGGTCGATGTCCTTGACGGTGCCGGCGGGCAGCATCACCTGCTTGCCGAAGATCCACACGCCGGTGTCGACCACGATGTACTGCTCGACGACGTCGTTCGAGTGCTTGTCGACCTTGCCGATGTACCCGTCCTCCGCCTCGACCCCGTAGCCCGTCAGATCGTCGTCGGGCGTGTGGCCGCTGCTGGGCCCGTAGTTCCACAGGGAGTCGTTCACCCTGTACTCCTCTCGATACTCCGGTCGGCCGGCCGGATGGGGCCGGTCGCCGCGCCCGTCGAAAGCGGGCGCTCGTGGTCCAGTGCCCCGTCGACGGCGTTGAACGCGCGACTCGGCCGGATCCGCACTCGCCACGTTCCTTTCCTGCTGCGAGCCGGTCACCCCGCGGATCGGCATTTCATCCACACGCCGCATATTCGCCGTGATGGTCGGGGCGGACCTGGGTATGCGCGTGGAAGGACCGATCTCTTCGAGGAAAGGCGTGTCACGCCGTGGCTGCTACACAGGACGTCGTCGAACTCATTCTCCAGGATCACCGGAAGATGGAGGATCTCTTCCGTGCCATGCGCAGCGTCGAGGCCGACCGGGCGGCCGCACTCAGGGAATTCTCCGGCCTGCTGATCGCCCACGCCCAGGCCGAGGAGAGCAAGGTCTATCCCGCCCTCAAGCGCTACAAGAACATCGACGACGACGAAGTCGAACACGGCGAGTCGGAGCACGAGGAGGGCAACGAGGCGCTGCTCGCCCTTCTGGAGGTCGACGAGGTCGGCTCCGACGAGTGGGACGAGAAGCTGGAGGAACTCGTCGAGGCCATCACGCACCACGCCGACGAGGAGGAGCGGACCATCCTCAACGGCGCGCGTGAGAACGTCGCCATGGAACGCCGGGAGGAACTCGGCGCGGCCTTCCTGGAGGAGCGCGAGCGCCACCTGAAGGCGGACTGCGGCTCCGTCGAGAACGTCCGCAGCATCGTCAAGAGCTGACCAGCGCGCCCCGGCGGCCTCGCCGTCGGGGCGCACGGACGCCACGGACGAGAGACGACTGGCCGGCCGCACCCCGAGGGTGCGGCCGGCCTGTCGTCCGTGCGCTCGCCGCTGCGGATCAGTCGCTCAGGACCGGGGTTTCGACGTCCGGGGCACCGATGCCGAGGCTGCCGTTCGTGATGACCCGGCGACCGACCGTCGCCGGGCCGAGGGTGCCCTGCGGGTGGGGCGGCACCGGCGCCGCGGCGGCCGGCTGCCGACGGGCCGCGGCGAGCGCCAGGCGCACATCACGGGTGCCGGTCGACACGCAGAAGGTGTAGGCCAGGTCCTGGGCGCGCTGGTTCCCCGTGGTGTCCGGCGCCTGGACGGCGAGCGCCTCGTACTCCTCCACGAGCCTGCGCAGCGTCTCGGGATGGGGCATCAGCGCCGGGCCGGGTGGCTGGAGCGGGAGCGGGAGCGGGAGCGCACGTGCGGAGGGGCGGCGCGGGTCAGGCGGTGCCGACCGGCGCCGCAATAGCGGGGCGGTGCAGGTCAGGCGGTGCTGCCCGGTGCCGCGGTACCGGGGCGGTGCGTCTCGTCCGCGAGCGCCTCGGCGCGTACACGGGCGCAACTGCTGCTGATGAGCCGGGAGACGTGCATCTGCGAGATTCCGAGCCGGTCGGCGATGCGGTTCTGGGTCATGTCCTCGAAGAAGCGCATGTACAGGATGGCGCGTTCCCGCTCGGGCAGGCGGCTCAGCCCCTTCTTCGCGGCCTCGCGGTCCACCACCGTGTCGAAGGAGGAGTCGGCGGCGCCGAGCGTGTCAACCAGGCTGTAACCGTCGTCGCCGGAGGGCAGCTCGGCGTCGAGGGAGAGCGTGCTGAAGCTCTCCAGCGCTTCCATGCCGTCGGCGGCCTCTTCCTCCGTCAGGCCGCTGTGCGCCGCGATCTCCGCTGTCGACGGCTCCGGGGAGCCGGGGGTCTGGGTGAGTTCGCGGCGGGCGACCCGCACCTTGTTCCGCAGTTCCTGGACCCGGCGCGGCACCCGCAGGGCCCACATGCGGTCGCGGAAGTGACGCTTGATCTCACCGGTGATGGTGGGGACGGCGTAGCTCTCGAAGGCGCCCCGGGAGGGGTCGAAGCGGTCGACGGCCTTGACCAGGCCCAGGGCCGCGACCTGCCGCAGGTCCTCGATGGACTCGCCCCGGTCGCGGAAGCGTCCCGCGATGCGGTGTGCCATCGGCAGCCACGCCTCGACCAGTTCGTCGCGGATGGTGTCGCGCTCGTGTCCGTCGCTCGACTCGGCCAGCCGGGCGAATGCCGACGCGGTGTCCGGGGCATCGTCATGCGGCCGCTTGGCGGCAGACTTGCCGGGGGCGCCGGCGGATCGGCAGGTGGATACATCGGTGAGCATGCGGTATCGCTCCTCCACGGTGCTGTCTGGTGATGACCGCGGGAGTCGGCGCCGCCGGTCCCCGAGGGACGGCCGAGGCGGCAGACCACTCCCGCTGGCGCGCCTCCGGTCCGAAGCACGAAATTCGGTTGCCCTGCCATCCTGCGATCAAACAAGCGTGTTCGCACCTTCAGCGAAGTGGTCTCCCGAGCCGGGAACCGACGCGAAAGGAACGTGCGCGGGGCGACTTCCGGCGGGTGCCGGTTCGTGGTTCACGGGCTGCCGCGCCGCGCAACCCCGGCCGCGCCGTGCACACCCTCTCGGGCGTGACCGACGGGGCTCGCCTCGCTGTCACGCGTATCGCGTATCGGTATCGCGTGCCGACCGAAACAGGTTCGGATTTCCTCGTCACTGCGGGCACGACTGCCGAATCGCAGCCGTGCCCGGCGGAGTTGCGCGGCCGCCGCACGGCGGCGGATATGTCAGGCCGGTTCGGGCCAGGGCGAGAAAATGCCCATCAGGCGAACGCGAGCGGCACCACTGCGGTGATGCGCTTGCCGACGGGATGCAGATTCGAGACCACGACGTCGCGCGCGAGGCGGCAGATGATCGGCCATCCGTGGCCGCCGACCCGCATGCGCCCGCGGTCGTCGACCCGGCGCCTGGCGCGGGGCACCTCGTCGCTGCGGTCGCTCACCGAGAGCCGTACCGCGTGGTCCACCAGCGTGACCTCGAAGTCGGTGACACCTCCGCCGTGCAGGATCGCGTTGGTGGTGAGTTCCGAGGCCACGAGCAGTGCGTCGCCGACCGCGTCGTCGTCGCCGCGTGGGTCACGGCCCCGGAATCGTCCTTCGAGAGCGTCTCTGACCGCCTGGCGCGCCTCGGCCGGACTGTTCGGCCCGGCCGAGCGCGGCCGGTCCGCCGCGATCGCCGTGTCGGTGGTGTGCGTCCTGTGTTCCCCGCACATCCTTCGCTCCTCAAGCCTCGTCGTGTGGATCTCTTGCCTCGTCGTGCTGAACTTCTGATGACCGTGCCTGCGGGCTCTCGCCTGCGTGGTCTCGCCTGACTTAGCGGCGTGATCTTGGCTTATGCGATCCCGTTTATGATCTTGTTCATGCGATCTCGCCCGGGTGACTCATTCACGTGATCAGGCCGCGTGCGAACGCTCACGTGCGGAATTCGCCGGGCAGCGGTTCCGGGCCGCCCGTCCCCCGAAAAAGGCGGGCCCGCCACAAAAACGTGCGGCGGGCCCGGCGGATTCACCGATCCTCAGTGCCGGAAGGCGTCCTTGGCCTTTTCCTTGGCCTCGCGGGCGTCGCCCTTGGTCTGGTCCGCCTTGCCCTCGGCGACCAGACGCTCGTTGCCGACCGTGCGTCCGACGGCTTCCTTGGCCTTGCCCTTGGCCTGCTCGGTCTTGGCTTCGGCCTTCTGGTTCTCCGACACTTCAGCTCACATCCTTGTTGCTCGACAATGCGATCTGTCACTACGGCTGACCACGGAATGCTGCTCCAAACCCGGGGGCCACGGAATCGGGATCCGTTCCCCCCAAAAGCGGAATCAGAGGGACCAGTACCGGCCGAACGGGAGACGGTCCTCCACGGCACCGGCGACCCGTCTCCCGCCGCGGGCGGGGACCGGGATAGCGTGCGGGGGCACCCTTGTTCGTCAGGAGAGACATGCCGACCGACCCGCCCCGTGTCCTGTACGTCACCGACCTCGCCTACCGGGCGAGCGGGCGGCGGTACTGCGACGAGGACATCTTCCTCGGCTCCCGGCTGCGTGAGGACTTCACCGTCGCCCTGTGCCACCCTCTCGACGCGGCCGCGCTGATGGACGACTTCGACGTGGTCGTCGTCCGCAACAGCGGGCCGGTGCTGCACTACCGGGCGGCGTACGAGGCCTTCCGCGCCGCGGCCGTCGAGCGCGGCACGCTCGTGTACAGCCAGCTGACGGGCCGGGCCGACATGGCCGGCAAGCAGTACCTGCTGGACCTGAGCGCACAGGGCCTTCCCGTCATCCCCACCGTCGACCGTCTCCAGGACCTGGACCGGCTTCCCGAGGCCGACGAGTACGTCGTCAAGCCGAAAGCCGGCGCGGACTCCATCGGCCTGCGCTTCGTGCCCCGCGACCGGCTGGCGGACCTCGCCGCCGACGGCGTCCTCGTCCAGCCGCGCATCCCCTTCCGGTACGAGGTGTCCTTCTACTTCATCGACGACGACTTCCAGTACGCCCTGTACGCGCCCCGCCCCGACCGGCGTTGGGCCCTGGAACGGTACGAACCCTCCCCCGCCGACCTGGAGTTCGCCCGCCTCTTCATCGCGTGGAACACCGTCGGCCACGGCATCCAGCGCGTCGACGCCTGCCGTGCCCCGGGGGGCGAACTCCTCCTGGTCGAGCTGGAGGACCTCAACCCGTACCTCTCCCTGGACCTTCTCGACGACCGGACCCGGGACACGTTCGTGGCGAATCTGAAGGCCTCCCTGCGCAACGCCCTGAACGGCGGGGCAGGCTGACGGAAGGTGGCCGGATCCGGATCGCGGACCGGTCGGTGATTACCTGCGCAGTGGTCGTCGCTGTGGGCTACATTCGAGATCCTCGACCCAGCGCCTCTCGGTGAGGTCACGTCGCGGAGAATTGCGGAGCGGCGCATGCACCAGTTCGATCTTCCTCCCGTGGTCACGGCCCCCGTGCAGGGAGGACTGGCCGACAGTCTTTTCGACACGGCGCTCCGTACCCCCGGTCTCCGTCAGGTCGCGCGTCGCACGGACGGTTCCGCCGCGTCCTGGACGCCGGTGACCGCGGCGCGGCTGCGGGACGAGGTCGTCGACCTGGCCAGGGGACTCATCGCCTCCGGCATCTCCCCCGGCAACCGCGTGGCCATCATGGCGCGCACGCGGTACGAGTGGACCGTGTTCAGCCACGCCCTGTGGTGTCTGGGCGCCGAGATCGTGCCGATCTACCCCACCTCCTCGCACGACCAGGTCGCGTGGATCCTCAAGGACGCACAGTGCGTCGCCGTGGTCGTCGAGGACGAGAGCGGCGTCATGACGGTCGGCTCGGCCTGCGCCGCACTGCCCCGGCTGCGCCACGTATGGCAGTTGGACGGCGGGGCGGTGGCGGACCTGGTCGAACGGGGACGTGCCATTCCCCCGATGGCGGTGGACTCGCTGCGGCGGATCGTGCCGCCCGACTCCACCGCGGTCATCGCCTACACCTCCGGCACCACGGGGCAGCCGAAGGGATGCGCGCTGTCCCACCGGGGCCTTGCGAGCCCCTGCGACACCCTGCTGGCGGGCTGGGGCCACACCGCGGCGCCTGCCGGGGAACAGCCGGCCGTCCTCGCCTTCCTGCCCTTCTCCCACGTGTACGGCCTCATGATCCAGGGTCTCTGCATCCGCGGCGGGCTGCTGCTGGGCCATGAACCCGACCTGAGCGAGGACGCGCTCTCCGCAGCACTGCGCTCCTTCCGGCCCACGTACCTGTACGCCGTCCCGTTCGTCTTCGAGAAGATCTACAAGAACTTCCTGCGGACCGCGCAACAGGCAGGCCACGGCGCGCTGTTCGAGCGGGCGGCCCGTACGGCGGCGGACTTCGCGACGGTCACCGAGCGGCACCGGCTCGGCACCGGTCCCGCGCCGGGCTTCGATCTGCGGCTGCAGCACGCCTTCTACGAGAAGACGGTGTACCGCAAGCTGCGCGCCGCGCTCGGCGGCCGGGTGTGCGGCGCCGTCTCGGGCGGCTCGCCCCTCAACCGTGAACTCGCCCTGTTCTACGCGGGAATCGGGATCATCGTCCACGACGGGTACGGCCTCACGGAGACCAGCGGCGGGGTCACGGCACAGCCCGTGGGCCGGGAGAAGCTCGGCACCGTGGGCCGCCCGCTGCCGGGCACCGACATCCATGTCGCCGACGACGGGGAGATCTTCGTCCGGGGACCGTCGGTGTTCCGGGGATACGTCAACGACCCCGGGGCCACGGCCGCCTCGTTCCTCGACGACTGGCTGGCGACCGGGGACATCGGCCGCCTCGACGCCGAGGGGTATCTGACCATCACGGGCCGCAAGAAGGACATCGTCATCACGAGCGGCGGCAAGAGCGTGGCGCCCGCACTGCTCGAAGAACGGCTGCGCATCCACCCGTTGATCCATCAGGCCGTGGTCGTGGGTGACAACCGGCCCTGCGTGGGTGCCCTGATCACGCTGGACCCCGCCTTCCTCGCGCACTGGCGCACGGCCCGCACGCTCCAGGGGGAGACGCCGGGCCGGGAGGTGCGGGAGGAGAACGAACTGCGGGAGGAGGTCAGACGGGCCGTCGCCGCGGCCAACAGCACGGTGTCCCGCTCGGAGTCCATCCGCGTCTTCCGCGTCCTTCCCGAGCCCTTCGATCTGGCCAACGGCCTGCTCACGCCGTCGATGAAGCTGCGCAGGGACGCGATCGTGCACCGCTTCGCCGCCGAGATCGACGCGATGTACCAGACGTCCTCGAGGACTTCGCGGGAGTACATGCGGGGCGATCCCTCGATCTGGGAGGAGTCGGACAACGTGTTCCGGTGATCCGCGTGCGGGCGCGACCGCTCCCGCGGGGGATGCGTCGGCCGCATCTCCTCGTGCCGCCAGGCAGGTTGAACCGTTCCGGGCGCAACCGCGTACCAAGGGCGGGCAGATGACGCCGTGAGGTCGTCACCCCTGGCGGGCGGAGGAAGGGGCGACGTGGCCGGAACGCTCACCGGGGTGCGCGGGCGATGAACCCGGGACCCACCGTGCTCGGTCCCGGCGACGGCGCGCGGACGACACCCGCCCCCGTACCGGACTCCCCCGCGGCCGGGACCGTGAGTCGGCCGCGGCGCCACCGGCGGTGGCTGCTGCCGCTGGCCGTGCTCGCCCTGCTCGCGGAGATGGCGTTCGCGATGGTCTCGACGGCCGTGCGGCAGACGCCGACGATCGACGAACCGGTGTACGCGGGCACGGCGGTGGTCTACGTGCAGCAGCACAGCCTGCGCTACAACCCGGAGCATCCCCCGCTGGGCAAACTGCTCATCGGATCGGGTCTGGCGCTCGCCCACCCGCACCTCGACCCCGGTTTCACCGGCGGACAGACGGCGCTGGGACGCCATCTGCTGTACGAGTCCGGCAACGACCCCGGGCGGCTGCTGCTGTGGGCGCGGCTGCCCGTGATCGTGCTGACGCTGCTGTGCGGGCTGGTGGTCTTCGCCTTCGCCCGTGATCTGGCCGGTCCCCGGGGCGGTCTTGTCGCGCTGGCGCTGTACGCGTTCTCGCCCGACCTCATCGCCCACGGATCGCTGGCCACGCTCGACGTTCCGGCGGCCGGCTTCCTGCTCACCTCGGTGTGGCTGGTGTGGCGGGCGCGGCGCCGGCCCGGGCTCTGCCTGCCCCCGGCCGCGGTGGCGCTGGGCGCGGCTCTGGCGACCAGGATGAGCGTGCTCGCGGCGATGCCGGTGGTGTTGTGCCTGGTCGTCGGGTCGGTGTGGTCGGCGCGGGGTGACCGCGCGTCCGGTGCCCGCGGGCGGGCCCGGCGCCTGGGGGTGGCCGTCGCGTCGGCGGCCGGGGTGGCGCTGGTCGCGGTGGCCGTGGTGTGGGCGGCCTACCTCGCTGTCGATCCGCGCCTGCGGTGGACGGCGCCGGCCGGTGTGCCGGACGTCCACGGGACGCGCGGGCTGATCGCCGGCCGGCTGCCGTTCCCGCGGCCGTACCGGGACGGCATGCGGATCCAGTTCGGCTTCGAGTACGCCACGTGGGAGGGGTTCCTGCTCGGCCGGCACTACCGCGGATCCCTCTGGTACTACCTGCCCGTGGCGCTGCTGATCAAGTCGCCGCTGGGCATGCTCGCACTGTGGTTCGCCGGTGCGGCCTCGCTCGTGGCCGTCCCGCGGCTGCGCGCCGCGGCCCCGTACGTGCTGGTCTGTCCGGCCGTCCTGCTGGGCGCGGCCATGCTCGGCTCCCGTGACCTGGGCGTCCGCTACGCGATCTTCCTGCCGGTCTTCCTCGCCGTCGCGGCGGCCTCGGTGACCGTGTGGCGCCGGCGGTGGGCGCAGCCGGTGACGGCGGCACTGGTCGCGTTCGTCGCCGTCAGCTCCCTGCTGACGTACCCGTACTACCTGCCGTACTCGAACGAGGCGTTCGGCGGGCCCGCCAGGACCCGGCTGCGGCTGCACGACTCGAACGTCGACTGGGGCCAGGATCTGGGGCGGCTCGCCGACCGGCTCCACACGCGGTATCCCGGCGAGCGGGTCTGGCTGGTCTACAAGGGCAGCGGCGTGCCCGCCTTCTACGGGATCCGGGCCTCCGATCCGCGCAAGGTGCCCCCGGCGTCCGTGCACGGGCTGCTCGTCGTGTCCGACTCCGCCACCGCCAAGGCGGAGGGCCGGCTCGCCGAGCTGCTCGCCGGCAGCAGGCCCGTGGACGACGTCGGTCACTCCATCACCCTCTACCGGCGACCCTAGGAAGGTCACGGCCGAGGGCGCCGAGGTGCGCGGTCGGGGCACAGAAGCGCATTCTTGCTGTGTTACCGACCAGGTGCTGCGCGGACGAGGACAGACCGATGACTGGGAGCGCCGACCGTACGGAGCAGGCGCAGGAACGGCTGACCGCGCTGCTCCACGGCGCCGTGGCCGACTCGATCCGGGCGGTCGGCGGTTACGCGGGCGGCGTGTACCTGCGCTCGCGCACGCCCGGGCTGCTCAAGCTGGCGGTGCTCGCGGGACTGCCGGGACCGCTGTTCCGCCCCTGGTGGCGTATTCACGTGGACCGCCCCTTCCCGGTCGCCGACGCCCACCGGCTCGGCACGGACGTGCTGCTCGCCGACGCCACCGAGACGATGCGGCGCTATCCGCAGCTCGCCGCGGGCCTGCCGTTCCAGTTCGGCTCCGCGTACGTCCCCGTGGTGGGCGCGTCGACCTGTTTCGGGGTCCTGACGGTGCTGCATCCGTCGGTCCCGGACCCGCCCGAGGCGGTGCTGGACCGGGACCGCATGACGGCGGTCGCGGAGGGGCTGGGGACCGCCCTGCTGTCGCTGGAGGACGACTCCGGGGTGACCTGGGACCATGAGCCGCTGTGCGTGCGGCCGCCGGCGCTCGGCACCTGCCCGGCCCGCTTCGGACGCTTCACCTGGGATCCGGCGAACGCCATGGTGACCGGGGACGACGCGCTGTGGGACCTGCTGGGCACCGGCCCCGAGGACTTCGCGGGAACGCCGGAGGCGCTGGCCGCGGCGGTGACCCCCGACGACTCGGGGCGGCTGCTTGCCGCCCTGCGCGAGACGGCCACCGGCCGTCCCCCGTCCGTGCCGCTGTCGGTGCGTGGGGTGGCGGGCGGGCGGCGGCTGCTGGAGCTCTGGACCGCCGCCGGCGCCGCGGGTCTGGCGCCGCGCTCCCGCCGGGTGAACGGTCTCGTGATCGATCCCGGCCCGGGATCGGCCGCCGCCGAGGCGGCCGACCTGCTCACGGAGGGCGTCTTCGCGCTCGACCGGCTGGGGACGGTCACCTACGCCAACCCGCGCGCCGCCGAACTGCTGGGCCGGCCCCTGCCGGAGCTGCTCGGGCGGTCGCTGTGGGAGGCCGTGCCGTGGCTGGACCGTCCCCGGTACGAGGATCATCTGCGCGGTGCCCTGCTGTCGCCGGGGTCGGTGCACTTCCAGGTCAGACGTCCGTCCGGCGACCCCGGCCGCGGGCGGTCGGCGCCGGACGAGGACGAGTGGCTCGCGCTGTCCGTCCATCCGGGCCCGGACAGTCTGGCCTGCAAGGTGGTGCCGGTGGGCAGAGCGGCCTCCGCGGCGCAGTCCGCCCCGATGGACGCGAAGCAGCTCACCGCCGACGAGGTCGCGGGAGACGGATCCGCGGACGGGATCACCTCGGCCCCGGCGCAGTACCGTCCCATCGTCCTCGCCATCGCGCTGACCGAGGCGGTGACGGCACGCCAGGTGTCCGAGGTGGTGATGCGCGAGCTGCTGCCCGCCTTCGGCGGCCGTCGGCTGGCCATCTACCTGTTGCAGGAGCGGCATCTGTACCTGGCGTGGGAGACGGGCTTCCCGACGGGGTTCCTCGCGCCGTTCGACGGTGTCGGCCTCGACACCCGTCTGCCGGGGGTCGATACGCTCACCAGCGGCCGTCCCCTCTTCTTCGAGTCGATGTCGCAGCTGGCGGCCGCGTACCCGGGCATCCCGCTGGACGCCATGGAGGGCGCCCGGGCGTTCCTGCCGCTGATCGCCTCCGGCCGGCCGGTCGGCTCCTGCATCCTGGGCTTCGACCGGCCGCGCGCCTTCAGCGCCGAGGAACGCACGGTGCTGACCGCCCTGGCCGGACTGATCGCCCAGGCCCTGGAGCGCGCTCGGCGCTACGACACCGAGGCCGCCCTCGCCCGGGGGCTCCAGGAGGCGCTGCTGCCGCACCGCCTGCCCGCGCATCCGCTGGTGGAGACGGCGGGCCGGTATCTGCCGGGCACCCAGGGGATGGATGTGGGGGGCGACTGGTACGACGTCGTGGAGGCGGGCGACGGACTCGCGCTGGTCATCGGCGACGTGCAGGGGCACGGTGTCCAGGCGGCGGCCACCATGGGCCAGCTGCGCAGCGCGGTACGGGCGTTCGCGCTCGGCGACCGGCCCCCGGACGAGGTGATGAGCGGCACGAACCGGCTGCTCATCGACCTCGATCCGGGACAGTTCGCCAGCTGCTGCTACATCCGGCTCGATCCGGGCACAGGACGGGCCAGGGCCGCCCGCGCCGGCCACCCGCAGCCCCTGCTGCGTCACCCCGACGGCCGTACGGAGGTGCTGGACCTGCCGGGCGGGGTGGTGCTGGGAGTGGACCCGGGCGCCGTCTATCCGGTGACGGACCTGCTCCTGGAACCCGACGCCGTACTGGCCCTGTACACCGACGGGCTGGTCGAGAGGCCGGGCCGGGACATCGACGAGGGCATCGCGAACCTGCGCACGGCCCTGTCCCAGGCCGGTGCCCCGCACACCCGGCCCGGGGGCCCCTCGCTGGCGGGGACGGCCAACCGGCTCACCGAGGAGGCCCGGCGCGCCGCCGAGCGTCCCGACGACATCGCGCTTCTCCTCACCACGTGCCGGTCCGAGCGGAGAGTGCGGCGGCACTGACGGACGCCGTGCCGCGCTCGCTCTCTCCCGTGATGCGTCGTGGCCACTCCGGCGCCGGGACCGGACGGTCAGTGCGCCGCGTCCAGCCGGGCGCGCTGCTGCGCCGTCAGTTCCAGGTCGACGGCGGCCAGGTTCTCCTCCAGCTGGGCCACCGAGGACGCCCCGGCGAGCGGGATCACGGGCAGCGCGCCGCCGATCTGCCAGGCGAGCACCACCTGGTTGAGCGTCGCCCCCGTCTCCCTGGCCACGTCCCGCAGCACCGTGAGGCGGGCGGGTGTGCCGGGGTGGTCGTAGTCGGGCGGCAGGGGTTTGTCGTCCCGTACGTAGGCGCCGCCCAGCAGCGGGGAGTAGGCGACGAGCGTCAGCCCGGGCTCGACCCTAAGGTAGCCGAGGAGGTCCGGGGTGGCTCCGCCGAGGCTGCCGTCCTCGAAGAGCGCGTCGGGCACGTCGGTGCGCGGCCGCAGGTGGCTGTGCTGGTACTGCAGCACCTCATAGCCGGGCAGTCCCGCGGCGGCGGCCAGCGCGCGGGCCCGCTCGACGCGCCAGGAGGCGTGGTTGCTCACCCCGAGCAGTCCGACGGTCCCCTCGGCCACCAGTTCGGCGAACCCCTCGACGGTCTCGCGCAGCGGGACCGTCCGGTCCTCGATGTGCGCGTACAGCAGGTCGAGCCGGTCCATGCCCAGCCGTTCCCTGCTCTGTTCGGCCGCCTCCCGGATCACCTTCGCCGACAGTCCCTCCGGGTTGTCCAGATAGCTGGTTCCGGGGGCCAGCGGTCGTGCGCCGAGCTTGGTCGCGACGACGATCTCGTCGCCGACGCCGCGGCTGCGCCGCCACCGCCCGAGCAGGTTCTCGCTCTGCCCGCCCTGGCCGCCGTCGGTCCAGAAGGCGTAGTTGTCGGAGGTGTCGATGAAGTTTCCGCCGGCTTCGACATAGCGGTCCAGGACGGCGAAGGAGGTCTTCTCGTCGGTCACCGAACCGAACAGCATCGCGCCGAGCGCCAGCACGCTCACCTCGCGGCGGGTCGCCGGATCGGTGCCGATCGTGCGGTACTTCATGGTGTGCGCCTCCCCTGCGGGCCCGGCGGTCGCGGGCCCGGTGGGGAGTCTGGATCTTGAAGTGCACTTGAAGTCAAGTCCCCCTGTGCACAGCCGACTTGACGGAGGCGATCCGCGTGTGTCCGGCGATGTCGGTTGCTGCGTAGGGAAGTTGACCCGGCCGCCGCGCGGGCGGCATGTCCGGGGACCGGGAGACCGGCGGAACGTCACCCGGCCGCGGCTGCCGAAGCAGGCCGCGGCCCGGTGGAGCGCCCCGTAGGGCGGGGAGGCCGTGCGTCACACGGCGGCGCGTCACACGGGAACCCGCGGACGGGTCGTCGGCCGGGGCGTGGTCTCGTCCGGCGTCCGGGCTCGGGCGCGCTCGGTCTCGGCCTCGACCGGGGCGTCGGCCGCGGGTCCGGCCAGGGCCGGCACCGGGACTTCGCGCGGCGCCTGGAGCGCCTCCAGCAGTGCGGGCGAGGGTACCGCCGGCACCAGCGGGGCGCGTTCGGACGACTGGACGCGGCGGGCGAACCAGATGATCTTGCCGCCGACGCCGGTGGCGCAGCAGCCCCAGCCGTCACTGAGTGCGGCGATCCGGGCCAGGCATCCCTGCGGCGCGTAGTGCGGCCGGATGTCCTGGTTGTTGTCCGAGATGGCGGTGATCAGGTGCTGACCGTTCCACCACATCTCGATGGAGGTGTTCTTGTCCGTCGCGTGGCGGTCGATCGTGTGCAGCAGCGCTTCCGCGCACTGACAGACGGACTCGGCGAGAATCTCCAGGTTCCAGTACCGGAGATGGGCGGCCAGGATACGCCTGACCTGCCCGACCTTTTCCGGGCTGACCTCCACGTCGAGGTGGTAGTAGCAGGGCACTACAGCGTTCATCGTCGTTGGCTCCTCACCGGCGAAGCTCTCGCTTCTCCCACCGCCCTGACGGGCCGAGCCCCGAACACGAAGCGTGAGCAGTGATCGCTCCTGAGTCACTCCCAGGGTGGGAGCACTAGTCCGTTCGTGCAACTCGAAAGACACCCCCGGGCTTTTCGTTGAACGGCCAACAAGACGCTAGCGGACCTCCCGTGCACCATGGGGGAGGGTCCGGTGCCGTAACCGACCGGTACCTCTCCGTGCGCGGCCTCCGGGCAAACCCCGGGCGAGCCGCGCACACTCCACAGAGTGGGAAGGTGACCAGCGAGATGTTGCTACCCGCGAAGGCTGAAGTCGCCCGGCATCTGGAGCGATACCGGGCGTGGGAACGCCTGCTGCTCGCCGCCCCCGCCGACCACACGGTGCGGGGGAAGTTCGAGAACACGGCGTACACCCTGTGCGTGCTGATGGGCGAGCGCTGCGCCCGTGAGGCCGCCGACGCCGCCGAACGCTATCTGCGCCCCCGCACGGCGGCCAAGGCCCTCCAGCACATGAGCGGCCGGCCCCACGGCGGCGCGAGCACACCGAGCCGCGGCGCGAGCCCGGCACTCGGCAGATAACGACAACGAACCCCGCTGCACGGCCGGGCCTTTCCGATGCAGCTCTCAACCGCAGGCTGTGCTCGAGGACGGCGGAGGCGACACCCATGGACCTGGACGGCAACCCGGCCACCGGCCGCATCCCGATCGTGGATGTGCGGCCGGTCGTCGACCGCGGCACCCGGCCGGCGAAGGCCGTCGTGGGCGAGACCTTCCAGGTCACCGCCACCCTCTTCGGCGAGGGACACGACACGGTGGGGGCCAACGTCGTGCTGTGCGACCCGGACGGCCGCCCGGGCCCGTGGACCCCGATGCGCGAACTGGCCCCCGGCTCCGACCGCTGGGGCGCCGAGATCACGCCCGGGACGGCCGGGTCGTGGACGTACTTCGTGGAGGCGTGGAGCGATCCGGTGGGCGCGTGGCGCCGTGCCGCCGGGATGAAGATCCCCGCCGGTGTCGACGTCCCGCTGGTTCTGGAGGAAGGCGCCGAGCTGTACGAGCGGGCCGCCGCCGCCGTGCCGCGAGGTGCCGGACGCAGGACGGTCAAGGCCGCCGCCAGGACGCTGCGCGACGACTCCCGCCCGCCGCACGTCCGGCTCGCGGCGGCGCTGGACCCCGACGTCGACGCCGTTCTGGCCGCACACCCCCTGCGCGACCGCCTCTCCCGTACGGCTCCGCTGCCGCTGCTCGTGGAGCGCGAACGGGCGCTGTACGGCGCCTGGTACGAGTTCTTCCCGCGCTCCGAGGGCGCCGTGGTCCGTGAAGGCAGGCCGCCGGTGAGCGGGACCTTCCGCACCGCGGCCGAACGGCTGCCCGCGATCGCGGAGATGGGCTTCGACGTCGTCTACCTCCCGCCGATCCAC
>NZ_JBWKDS010000009.1:0-34064 GCF_056435845.1 Streptomyces sp. NPDC043867
GGAGTCGACGCGGAGCGTCGGCGACCGACGACAACGCCGCAGATGTGCGTGCCAGACCCCGCGACGCCGGCATGATCCAAACGACAGGCCCTAGACGCGGCACGCGCCGCACCCGGGCGGCGGGTGCGACGCGGCGGCGCGGGAGTCGGGCGTACGGAGCGGCGCGGCGGCACGGAGCGGCGGCCGCAGGGAAGGGCAGGGAGCGTGAGCGTGGACGGCGAGCCGGCCGGCATCGCGTACCGGATCGAGGACCTGGCGCATCACAGCGGCGCCACGGTCCGTACGATCCGCGCCTACCAGGACCGGGGCCTGCTCCCCCGCCCGGAGCGCCGGGGCCGCGCCAACGTCTACTCGGACGCGCACCTGGCCCGGCTCCGGCAGATCGCCGACCTGCTGGACCGCGGCTACACGCTGGCCTCCATCAAGGAGCTCCTGGAGGCCTGGGACGCGGGCCGGGGACTCGGCGGGGTACTCGGACTCGTCGCGGAGGTCGACGGGCCGTGGACGGACGAGGAGGCGGTGCGGATCTCCCGGGCCGAGCTGGCCGAGCGGTTCGGCGGCCACCCGGACGACGGGGCCGTCGCGGACGCGGTCGAACTGGGCGTACTGGAACGCGTCCCGGGGGAGGACGAGACCTTTCTCGTGCCGAGCCCCCAAGAGCTGGCGGTGGCAGCCGAGTTGTTCGGGGCCGGCGTACCGCTGTCGGCAATCGCGAGTCATCTGCGGGAGTTGAGGGGACAGGTCGAGCACATCGCTTCCCGTTTCCTGGAGTTCACCACCGAGCACGTCTTCGCGCGCTATCTCGGCGAGCATCGGCCGACCGACGCCGAGGCGACCGAGGCGGCCTCGCTCGTCCGTCGGCTGCGGCCTCTCGCCCAGCAGTCCGTGGACGCCGAACTGGCGCGGGCCATGCGCCTGTTCGCCACCCGGCATCTGCGCCGGCACCTCGGTTCGGGTCAGCCCGTGGAACCCCCGGTGGAGACGCGCGAGGTGATCCTGCCGGCCGACACAATGCGGGCGGTGGAAAGGCTGGTTGGCGCGGACCACGCCGCTGCCTTCATTGCGGCGGCGGCCGAACGCGAGGTGCGGAAAAGGACCTTGGACGCGCTCGCCGCAAAGGGGCTTCAGGACAACGGGATTGGCGAACCCCCCTGATGTGCGCGACAGTTGTCCACAGAATCGTCAATTTGCCTGTGGATAAACGCACTTGGCTGTGGACCAAACCTCCGCCCCGAAATCAATCGCGTGATCAGCGTCTCACCAGGCACCCTGGCGGCATGAGTGAACAGATGGATGACAGACGCACCGTGAAGGTGTCGAAGTACCTCTCGAAGCACCTGCGGCACCAGCCCGAGCGGATCGGGCTCACGCTCGGGGAGGGCGGCTGGGTCGAGATCGAGACGCTGATCGCCGCGGCCGCCGAGCACGGCTTCAGCTTCAGCCGCGCCGAACTCGACCACGTCGTCGCCACGAACGACAAGCGGCGATTCGCGGTCGAGGGCACCCGGATCCGCGCCAGCCAGGGCCACTCCGTCGATGTCGACCTCGGGCTGCCCCCGGCGACCCCGCCCGCGTACCTCTACCACGGCACCGTCGCGCCGAGCCTGGACTCGATCCGCGCCGAGGGGCTCCGGCCGATGAACCGGCACGACGTACATCTGTCGGCCGACCGGGAGACCGCCACGCGCGTCGGCGCCCGCCGGGGCCGGCCGGTCGTCCTCTCCGTCGACGCCGGCGCCATGCACCGTGACGGTCACGTCTTTCGCGTCAGCGCGAACGGCGTCTGGCTCACGGCCGAGGTGCCCCCGTCCTACCTGCGCTTTCCCGCAGCGCACTGACCAAGGGCCCCGCGGACGACCCGGCGGACTCCGCCACCGCACGGCTCCGCTTACGCTCGACGCATGAGTCTGCGTCTGAGCACCGTGATCCTTCCGCATCTCCGCTGGCACGAGGGCGGGCGGGCGGCCTGGCAGCGCGCGGAGCAGCTCGGCTTCCACACCGCGTTCACGTACGACCACCTGTCCTGGCGGACCTTCCGCGACGGCCCGTGGTTCGGCGCCGTGCCCACTCTGACCGCCGCGGCCGCCGTCACCGACCGCCTCCGTCTCGGCACACTCGTGACCTCGCCGAACTTCCGGCACCCGGTCACGCTCGCCAAGGAACTGATCTCCCTCGACGACATCTCGAACGGCCGGATCACCCTGGGCATCGGCGCGGGCGGCACCGGCTTCGACGCCACCGCGCTCGGCCAGGAGCCCTGGACACCGCGTGAGCGTGCCGACCGCTTCGGCGAGTTCGTGCCGCTGCTCGACCGCCTGCTGACCGAGGACGGCACCGACGGGGTGACGTACGAGGGCACGTTCTACTCGGCGCACGAGGCACGGAACATCCCGGGCTGTGTGCAGCGCCCCCGGCTGCCCTTCGCGGTGGCCGCCACCGGACCGCGCGGACTGAAGCTCGCCGCCCGGTACGGACAGGCGTGGGTGACGACCGGCGACCCCAAGCTGTTCGAGACGGGCACGTCCGAACAGTCGGTTCAAGCCATTCGCGGGCAGGTCGAGAAGCTGGGTGCCGCCTGTGCGGCGGACGGCCGCGACGTGGCCGGGCTGGACAAGGTCCTCCTCACCGGTTTCACCCCGGACCGCGGCCGCCCGCTGGAATCCCTGGACGCCTTCGTCGACTTCGCCGGCCGCCACGGGGAGCTGGGATTCACCGACCTCGTGATCCACTGGCCCATCCCGGACTCGGACTTCGCGGCCGACGAGAAGGTCTTCGAGCGGATCGCCCTGGAAGCCCCGGCGCAGTTGCGGTGACCGCCCGCCACCACGGGTCTTCGTCCACGCGAAGGTACGACGGAGCCCCCGTTCCCCGGCCGGACGACAGCGGAAGGTGACTCCCCTGGTGGGTACGGTGACCACTCACCTGTGCGGGCCCCCGCACGGGCGTGCACGCATATGCGGGAGAATGACGACGTGACCTCAGCGACTCGACGGCCCGAGATCCCGGCCTCCACCGTTTTGCCCCGGCTGATCGCCACGGATCTCGACGGCACCCTGCTCCGCGACGACAAGACGGTGTCCGAGCGCACGATCGCCGCCCTCGCCGCCGCCGAGGAAGCGGGCATCGAGGTCTTCTTCGTCACCGGCCGCCCGGCGCGCTGGATGGACGTCGTCAGTGACCACGTCCACGGTCACGGCCTGGCGATCTGCGGCAACGGCGCCGCCGTGGTCGATCTGCACGGCGGTCCCGGCGCCCACCGTTTCGTCAAGGTCCGCGAGCTCGAACCCCCGGCCGCCCTCGACGTCGTCCAGCTGCTGCGCTCCGCCGCCCCCGGCACCGCGTGCGCCGTGGAGCGCACCTACGGGCTGCACCTCGAACCGTCCTACCCGTCGCTGCACATGGAACCCCCGGAGACCGTCGCCCCCGCGGAGAAGCTGCTCGCGGCGGACGCCCTCGACGCCGACCAGCCGGTGCTCAAGGTGCTCGCCTACCATCCGGACCTCGCTCCGGACGACTTCCTCACGCTCGCCCGGCTGGCCGTCGGCGACCGGGCCAACGTCACCCGCTCCAGCCCGAGCGCCCTGCTGGAGATCAGCGGTCCCGGCGTCTCCAAGGCCAGCACGCTCGCGTTGTGCTGCGCCGAGCGCGGCATCTCCCACGAGGAGGTCGTCGCCTTCGGGGACATGCCGAACGACGTCGAGATGCTCACCTGGGCGGGCCAGTCGTACGCGATGGGCAACGCCCACCCCGCCGCGATCGCCGCGGCCTCCGGGCGCACGGTCGCCAACAACGAGGACGGGGTGGCGGTCGTGATCGAGCGGATACTCGCGGATCGCTTCTGAGACCGGCCGCCGTCCCCGCGCCTACAGTTCCACCCCGTGCCCGGCCAGCCACGCCACGGGGTCGACCGCCGATCCCATGTCCGGCGTGACCCGCACCTCGAAGTGCAGGTGGGGACCGGTCGAGTTGCCGCTCGTCCCGGACTGTCCGACCCACTGGCCGGGTCCCACCCGCTCTCCCTGGTCGACGGTGACGGCCGCGAGGTGCGCGTACTGGGTGTAGTAGCCGCCCGGATGCTCCACCACGACCTCGATGCCGAAGGGGCCGCCGCACGACACCCGCTCGACCCGTCCGGCACCGACCGCCCGCACCGGCGTCCCGATGGGCACCGCGAAGTCCTGCCCGGTGTGCCGGTTCGCCCAGCGCTCACCACCGCTGCCGAACCCGGCGGAGAGGTCGTACGTCTCCAGCGGCGCGAGCCACGACGCCGTGGAGCCGGTCTCCGGCTGGTCGAGCCGGACGGCGCCCCGGCAGGAACCCGCCGCGACCGACGCGTCGGCCTGTCCCTGCAGCGTGGCCCGCGCCTCGTCCAGCTTCGCGGTGATGGTCCGCTTCACCTCGGCGAGCTCACCGGTGAACCTGTCCAGCGCCTGCCACTCCGCGGCCGACCTCGCCTCGTCCGCGGCGAGCCCGGCCTCCGCACGCCGGCTCCTGGACACGGCGTTGCCGACGCTGAGTTCCGCCCGGCGCAGGGCCCGGTGACCGCGCATCAGCGCCTCGGGGCTGTCCGCGAGCAACATCTGCACCGTGTACGGCAGCCCGCCGCCCTGGCGGTACTGGGCACGCGCGATCCGGCCGAGTTCCCCGTGCAGTACGGCGACCCCCTGCCGCTCGTGCCGGAGGCGCTCCTCAGCCCGCTGCGCCCTGGCTCGCAGGGCGTCCGCTTCCCGCCTCCCCTGCTCGTACCGCCGTGTCGCCACGGCGGCGTCCTCGTACAACCGCGCCACCTGGGCGCTGACGCCGGCCCCGTCGCCGGGTTCGCCGCCGGCCGCCGGGGGCCGCGCCGCGAGAACCGCGAGCGTGCTCAACAGGACCGGCACGAGGAGGAGCGGACGACGGGGTGAGCGCATGCCAGCGATCGTGTCCCGTGCCGGTGCCCGCGGTCCTGTTCACCTCGTACGCATGGGGGACCCGGCGCCACGGAAGGACCACCCGGCTCGGCCGAACAGGGGTCCTGCTCGGGCGTGTTGCGCCCAGGCGGCACACCGACCTGCTACGGCCCACCCCCCGTCCCACGGCTCGGCACACGACGGGCCGTGGGCGACGGAGCCGTGTCCCACCGCTCGGTGCGCGGTGAACGGGCGGTTCAGTACGGCGCCTGCCACACCACCGTCGTACCGCCGCCGTTCTCGCCGATGCCCGGCCCGTACCAGCTGTCCCCGCCCAGCGACTCGGCGCGCCGTTTGAGGTTCAGCAGGCCGCTGCGCCGGCCGTTCTCGGGAATGCCGACGCCGTCGTCCGCGACCGAGAGCCGCACGCCCTGCTCCCCGTCCGGCAGGACGGCCGCCGCGTCGACGGTGACGTCGATGCGGCAGGCACCGGCGTGCCGGAAGGCGTTGGAGAGTGCCTCGCGCAGGGCGGCGATGAGGTTCTTGCCGGTGAGCTCGCCGACCATCGTGTCGACGGGGCCGGCGAAACGGTGTGCGGGCCTGAAGCCGAGGGGGACGGCGGCCATGTTGATCTCGCGCAGCACCCGGGTCCGCAGCCCGGAGGGCTCCTCGGCCGGTCCCCGTTGCAGCGCGAAGATCGCGGTGCGGATCTCCTGGATGGTGACGTCGAGTTCCTCGACCGCCTTGCCCACACCCTGGCGCACCTCCGGCACGGCCGACCGCCGCTGTGCGCTCTCCAGCATCATCCCGGTGGCGAACAGCCGCTGGATGACGAGATCGTGCAGGTCACGGGCGATCCGGTCACGGTCCTCGTACACGGCGAGACGCTCCCGGTCGCGCTGCGCCTCCGCCATCATCAGCGCGAGCGCGGCCTGTGAGGCGAACTGTCCGGCCAGCGTGCGCTCGCTCTCCGTGAAGGGGCGGGCACCCGGCCCACGCGGTGTGACGAGGGCTCCGAGGACCCGTCCGCCGCTCTGCAGGGGCAGCATCATGGCCGGCCCGTACTCGCGGGCGAGGTCGGTGAGCATCCGCGGATCGGTGGCCGCGTCCTCGACGAACACGGGCTCGCCGCCGAGGACGTCGGCGACGATCTCGCTCTCCGGCGGGACGACGACGCCGAGGGCCCGCGACGGATGGTCCGAGGCCACGGCGACGATCCGCAGGCCTCCCTCGTCCGCGGGCAGCAGCACGATCCCGGCCGCGGAGCCGGACAGCCGCCGGGCCTGCTCGGCGACGACCTGGAGAGGGTCCTCCCCGTCGCCGCCGGACAGCAGTGCGGTGGTGACGGCCACCGAGCCGTCGATCCAGCGCTCGCGCTGCCTGGCGGCCTCGTACAGGCGGGCGTTGCCGACGGCGATGCCCGCCTCCGTGGCCAGCACCCGCAGCACGTGGACGTCGTCCTCGCCGAACGGACCGCCGCCGTGCTTCTCGGTCACGTACAGATTGCCGAAGATCTCTCCCTGCACGCGGACCGGAACGCCGAGGAAGCTGCGCATCGGGGGATGATGTTCCGGGAACCCGCAGCAGCGCGGATCGTCCGCCAGGTCGGCGAGCCGTACGGACTCCGGTTCGTGGATGAGCGCGCCGAGCAGACCCCGGTGCCCGTCGGGCAGTCGGCCGATGCGCCGGGCGGTCTCCGCGTCCACCCCGTGATGGACGAAGTCGGCGAGACCCCCGCCGTCCTCGGCGACGACCCCGATGGCCGCGTACCGGGCGTCCGTCAGCGCGGCCGCGGTCTCGCAGATCCGGTCCAGCGTGGAATGCAGCTCGAGGCCCGTGCCGACGGTCCGCATCGCCTTCAGGAGCTGCGGCACGCGTGCCGTCAGCTCCGCGGAGAGACCTCGGAGTCCACGTGGCGTCCGGACCGCCGCGCCCGGTTCACCGAGCGGGTCGGGCGAGGCGGGGGCTGCTGACATGACTAGAGGGTAGTTAGTCCGATTTGCAAGGGAAAGTCGAGATGTGTCGAGTGGCCGGGAGCGGCCCCCGGGGAGGGTCGTCCGGTCGCGCCTCAGCGTCCTGCCGCCGCGACGAGCGCCTCGCCGTCCGCCTCCCGCTTCCGCATCTCCCGCAGCGGCCCTTCCGCCGCCACCAGTTCGGCGTACGGTCCCCGCTGCACGACGCGCCCTTCGGCGAGCACGATCACCTCGTCCACCGCGTCGAGTCCGGCCAGCCGGTGGGTGATCAACAGGGTCGTACGGCCCTCGGTCGCGGTGAGGAGGTCGGCGGTCAGCGCGTCGGCCGTCGGGAGGTCGAGATGTTCGGCGGGCTCGTCGAGGACGAGGACGGGGAAGTCGGCGAGCAGGGCCCTGGCCAGGGCGAGCCGCTGACGCTGGCCACCCGACAACCGCGCTCCGTGCTCGCCGACCAGCGTGTCGAGCCCGTCGGGGAGGCCGTCCGCCCAGTCGAGCAGACGGGTCCGTGCGAGCGCGTCCCGCAGTTCGGTTTCGGTGGCGTCCTTCCGGGCCAGCAGCAGGTTCTCGCGCAGGGAACTGTCGAAGAGGTGGGCGTCCTGCGCGCACAGCCCGACGGACCGCCGTACGTCGTCCCCGTCCATCGTGCGGGCGTCCACGCCGCCCAGCGTGTACGTGCCCGCCGCCGGGTCGAGGAAGCGCAGCAGCACCTGGGCCAGAGTCGTCTTGCCGGCACCGGAGGTTCCGACCACGGCGACCCTGCGCCCCCGGTCCAGGTCCAGGCCGAGCCCGGTGAGCGCGTCCCGGTGCTGCCCGGCGTGACGGGCCGCGAGCCCCCGCACCCGTACCGGGAACGGCGACGCGGGCGCCGGCTGCGGCCGCTCCGGTTCCCGTACGGGCTCGGGAGCGTCCAGCACCTCGTACACACGCTCGGCGCTCCTGCGCACCCGCTGCCGGTACTGGACGGCGAGCGGCAGCCCCAGTACGGCCTCGAAGGCGGCCAGCGGGGTGAGGACGACGACGGCCGTCGCAACCCCGCCCAGCCGCCCGTCGGCGACGGCCTGGACGCCGACGAGGGCTGCGGCCGTCACCGTCAGCCCGGACACGAGGGCGGTGAGGCCGTCACCGAGCGCGGTGGCGGTGGCGGTGCGGGAGGCGATGCGCGTGAGGACGGTGTCGGCCCGGCGGGCCTCGGCGGTACGCGCCGGGAGGGCACCCGCGACCGTCAGCTCGGCCGTCCCCGTGAGCAAATCGGCCACCCGGGTCGCCAGCACCCCGCGGGCGGGGGCCAGCCTGCGTTCCGCTCGGCGCGCCACGGCACCGGTCAGCAGCGGGACACCGATGCCGGCCGTGAGCAGCCCGAGGGCGAGGACGGCGCCGGCCTCGGGCAGCAGCCACGCGGTGAAGCCGACGGAGGCGGCGGACACCAGGAGGGCGGCCCCGGCGGGGAGCAGCCACCGCAGCCAGTAGTCCTGAAGGGCGTCCACGTCGGCGACGAGGCGCGACAGCAGATCACCGCGCCGTGTCGTGCGCAGTCCGGCGGGCGCCAGCCGTTCGAGCCGCCGGTAGACGGCGACCCGGGTGTCGGCCAGCATCCGCAGCACCGCTTCGTGCGACACCAGCCGCTCCGAGTACCGGAACACCGCCCGCCCGATCCCGAACGTCCGGGTGGCCGTCACGGCCATCATCAGATACAGCACGGGCGGCTGCTGGGACGCCCTGGAGATGAGCCACCCGGAGGTCGCCATCAGCCCTACGGCACTGCCGAGCGCGAGGCTGCCGAGCAGCAGGGCGAGAGCGAGACGCCCACGCCGTGCCCCCGCCATGGCCCGCACACGCGCGAGCACGTCCTCGCGGCCCTGCCGGACGAGTACCCCCCGCCTCCCCTGCCCGGCGGACGTGCTTCCGCCCTCCGCTGTCGGGCCGGATTCCGTGCCGCCTACCCTCGGCACGGTCACCGATTCGCCGGTTTCCTGTACCTCCCGGTCCGCCGTACGCGCGGGACGGGAGACTGGAGCGGCCGCCTGGGGCGACGGCAGCCGAACCACCCGGTCGGCCACGCCCAGCAGCGCGGGCCGGTGGACGACGAGAAGCACCGTCCGTCCCACCGCGAGCCGCCGCACCGCCTCCACGATCTCCGCCTCCGTCGCCCCGTCCAAGGCGGCCGTCGGCTCGTCGAGGAGCAGCACGGGCCGGTCGGCGAGGAACGCCCGGGCCAGGGCGACCCGCTGGCGCTGACCGGCGGAGAGTCCCGCGCCGTCCTCCCCGAGGAGCGTGTCGGCACCGTCGGGCAGGGCGTCGACGAACTCCAGCGCACCCGCGTCTGCGAGCGCCCGCCGGACCGCGCCGTCGTCCGCGTCGGTACGGGCCAGCCGTACGTTGTCGGCGATGGACCCGGCGAAGAGATGGGGCCGCTGCGGGACCCAGGCGATCCGCGAGCGCCACTCGGCTGGATCCGCCGAGGCGAGGTCGACTCCCCCGGCCAGCACCCGTCCCGCGGTCGGCTGCACGAATCCCAGGAGCACGTTCAGCAGCGTCGACTTGCCCGCGCCGCTCGGTCCGACGAGGGCCACCGTCTCGCCCCGCTCGACTGCGAACGACACCTCGGACACCGCGTCGGACGACCGCCCGGGATAGCGCACCGTCACGTCCTCGAAGCTGATCCGCCCTTCCGGCGCGACGAGCGGGCCGGACACCGGTGCCGGGGTCTCCAGCACCGAGAAGATGTCCTCGGCCGCCGCCACGCCCTCGGCTGCCGCGTGGTACTGCGCACCGACCTGGCGCAGCGGCAGGTAGGCCTCCGGTGCGAGGACGAGGATGACCAGTCCCGTGTACAGATCCATCTCGCCGTGCACCAGTCGCATGCCGATGGTCACCGCGACCAGGGCGACGGAGATCGTGGCGAGCAGTTCCAGTGCGAAGGACGAGAGGAAGGCGATCCGCAGCGTCCGCATGGTCGCCTGCCGGTACTCCCCGGTGATGCGCCTGATCGACTCGGCCTGCGCCTTGGCCCGGCCGAACACCTTGAGCGTCGGCAGCCCCGCGACGACGTCGAGGAAATGGCCGGACAGCCGCGAGAGCAGCTGCCACTGACGGTCCATCTGGGAGCGCGTGACCCAGCCGATCAGCACCATGAACAGCGGGATCAGCGGCAGGGTGGCGACGATGATCGCCGCGGACACCCAGTCCTCCGTGACGATCCGGGCGAGCACCGCCACCGGCACGACCACCGCGAGCCCGAGCTGCGGCAGATAGCGGGAGAAGTAGTCGTCGAGAGCGTCGACTCCTCGCGTGGCCAGGGCGACCAGCGAGCCGGTGCGCTGCCCGCTCAGCCACCCGGGGCCCAGCTGAGTGGCACGCTCCAGCAGTCGGCCCCGCAACTCCGACTTCACCGCCGCACTCGCCCGGTGCGCAGCGAGTTCCGTCAGCCAGGAGACGACCGCGCGTCCGATCGCGACGAGCGCCAGCAGCATCAGCGGGGTGCCCAGTTCACCGGCCGAGTCACCGTGCTGAAAGGCACCGACCACGATCTCGGCGATGAGCATCGCCTGGGCGATGACCAGAGCGGCCCCGACGGCGCCCAGTCCGACGATTGCCACCAGGAAGAGGCGGGTGGCGCGGGCGTACCGAATCAGACGCGGGTCGATCGGTTTCACGTGAAACACACCCTCGGTTCAACGGGTGCGGTCCGGGCGGAACCGCACCTTTTGGTCCAGACGGCATGTTTCACGTGAAACATGCCGCTCGATGCGCGGGCTCAGTGCGCGGCGTCCGCGATGTGCTGCGTGCCGATCCGCTTGCGGAACACCCAGTAGGTCCACGACTGGTAGAGCAGGACCAGCGGCGTGGCGATCCCCGCGCACCAGGTCATGATCTTCAGGGTGTACGGGCTGGACGAGGCATTGGTGACCGTCAGACTCCAGTCCGGGTCCAGCGAGGACGGCATGACGTTCGGGAAGAGCGTCAGGAAGAGCATGGTGACGGACGCCACGATGGTGAGCCCCGAGAGCGCGAATCCCCAGCCCTCACGCCCCGCCCTGACCGCCCCCAGCGCCGCGACCAGGGCGGCCACCGCCACGGCCATCGCGACCAGGGACTTGCCGTCCCCGTTCTCCACCTGCGTCCAGAGCAGGAACAGCACCGCCAGCACGGCGCTCGCCGAGCCCACCCGGAGCGCCAGACTGCGCGCCCGCTCGCGGATGTCCCCCACGGTTTTGAGACCGACGAAGACCGTCCCGTGGAAGGTGAACAGTGTCAGCGTGACCAGGCCGCCCAGGAGCGCGTAGGGGTTGAGCAGGTCCCCGAGAGTGCCGACGTACTCCATGTCGGAGTCGATCTTCACCCCGCGCACGATGTTGCCGAAGGCCACACCCCACAGGACCGCGGGAATCAGCGAGGTCCAGAAGATCGCGGTCTCCCAGTTGCGCTGCCAGCTCTCCTCGGCCCGCTTGACCCGGTACTCGAAGGCGACTCCGCGCACGATCAGGCAGAGCAGGATGACCAGCAGCGGCAGATAGAACCCGGAGAAGAGTGTCGCGTACCACTCAGGGAAGGCGGCGAAGGTCGCACCGCCCGCGGTGAGCAGCCACACCTCGTTGCCGTCCCATACGGGACCGATCGTGTTGATCAGCACCCGCTTCTCGGCGCGGTCGCGGGCGAGCAGCTTGGTGAGCACCCCGACTCCGAAATCGAAGCCCTCCAGGAAGAAGTAGCCGGTCCACAGGACGGCGATGAGGACGAACCAGACGTCGTGAAGTTCCATGACTCAGCAGCTCCCTGGGCCTAGTAGGAGAAGGCCATCGGCTTGTCGGCGTCACGGGAGTCGCCGCCGATCCTGGTGGGCGGGTTGAGGTCGGACTCGGTGAGCTCGGGTGGTCCGGCCTTCACGTACTTCACGAGCAGCCTGACCTCGATGACGGCGAGGATCGCGTACAGGGCCGTGAAGGCGATCATCGAGGTGATCACCTCGCCCTGGGAGACGCCGGGGGAGACGGCGTCACGGGTCTGCATCACGCCGTAGACGACCCAGGGCTGCCGGCCCATCTCGGTGAAGATCCAGCCCCAGGAGTTGGCGATCAGCGGGAAGGCCATCGTCCAGAGCGCCGCGAGCCAGTACAGGCGGGCCAGCCTCGACCCCAGCGGTTGCTTCCACAGCACCAGCTGCGGCACCTCGTCCTCACCGGTCCGGTGGGCTGTCGGCAGCAGGAACTTCTTCCGCGTGAGCCACAGTCCCAGCAGGCCGAGCGCGAAGGACGCCATCCCGAAGCCGATCATCCACCGGAAGCCCCAGTAGGCGACGGGAACGATGGGCTTGTAGTCGCCGGGGCCGAACTTCTCCCGCAGGTCCTTGTTGGTGTCGTTGATGCCGGGCACGTACGACTCGAAGTCGCTGTGGGCCAGGAACGACAGCAGGCCGGGTATCTCCAGGGCGACCTTGTTGTGCCCCTCGTCGACGTCCCCGTACGCGAACACGGAGAAGGGCGCCGGCTTCTCGCCGTCCCACAGTGCCTCGGCAGCGGCCATCTTCATCGGCTGCTGCTCGTACATGACCTTGCCGAGGGTGTCTCCGCTGACGGCGGTGAGCAGGCCGCCGACCGCCAGGGTGACCAGCCCGAGCCGGAGTGAGGTGCGCATCACAGGTATGTGCTTCTTGCGCATCAGGTGGAAGGCGGCGATGCCCACCATGAAGGCGCCGCCCGTCAGGAACGCGGCCGAGAAGCTGTGGAAGACCTGGTTGAGCGCGGTGTTCTGGGTCAGGACCCGCCAGAAATCGGTGAGCTCCGCCCGGCCCTTCTCCTCGTTCATCCGGTAGCCGACCGGGTGCTGCATCCACGAGTTGGCCGCGAGGATGAAGTACGCCGACAGCAGCGTGCCGACCGAGACCATCCAGATGCAGGCCAGGTGGATCTTCTTCGGCAGCTTGTCCCAGCCGAAGATCCACAGCCCGATGAAGGTGGACTCGAAGAAGAAGGCGATCAGGGCCTCGAAGGCCAGCGGGGCACCGAAGACATCACCGACGAAGCGCGAGTAGTCGGACCAGTTCATGCCGAACTGGAACTCCTGCACGATGCCGGTGACGACCCCCATCGCGATGTTGATCAGGAAGAGCTTCCCCCAGAACTTGGTGGCCCTGAGGTACTTCTCGTTCTCCGTGCGCACCCAGGCGGTCTGCAGGCCGGCGGTGAGCGCGGCGAGCGAGATCGTCAGGGGGACGAAGAGGAAGTGGTAGACGGTGGTGATGCCGAACTGCCAGCGCGCCAGTGTCTCCGGCGCAAGAGCCAATTCCACGTCGTCAGTCTCCTTACGTCACCGCCGTGCTTCCGGCGGCCGCTAGCCCTCTTTGTCACGCACATCACGGAGCAAACGGGGCACGCTTGTGAACGCGTTCACATTCACAAGCAATTATGACGCATACCCGTTCGAAGCTTGACCGGCGGGGGGCCCGTAAGCGGGACCAGTTGCCCTTGAGCACAAAGAGGCAGGTCAGGGGACCCGGGCGTCCTCGCGACCGTCCGCGACGGCGATCCCGTACGCGCGGAGCTCATGGGCGACGGCGATAGCCTCCGCCGGGCCGACAAGGACCGCAGGCCCACGAGGACCACCCCTGGAGACCCTCCCGGGGGGGGGCGCCCGGAGAAGGGGACCGCTCAGGAAGGGCCCCGTTGGAGAAAGGCCCCGAGGGAACGGCCCCGGACGAGATGCCCGGGGCCGGGGCCGCTCGGGAAGGGCACCCTAGGCGCCTCTCCCGGAATCGGCGGTGGCTAGAAGTCCTTGCGGAACCCCTCCGCCACCTTCAGGAAGATGTCGTTCGCCTCCGCCTCGCCGATCGTCGCCCGCATGCCCTCGCCGGCGAACGGCCGCACGACGACACCGGCCTGCTCACAGGCGGCGGCGAAGTCGAGCGTGCGCTCCCCCAGCCGCAGCCAGACGAAGTTCGCCTGCGTCTCGGGCACCGTCCAGCCCTGACCGCGCAGCGTCTCCACCACTCTCTGGCGCTCGCACACCAGGGAGCCGACCCGGCCGAGCAGCTCGTCCTCGGCCCGCAGCGAGGCGATGGCCGCCTCCTGGGCGAGCTGGCTCACTCCGAAGGGCACGGCCGTCTTGCGCAGCGCGGCGGCGACGGGCTCGTGGGCGATCGCGAAGCCGACCCGCAGGCCCGCGAGGCCGTACGCCTTGGAGAAGGTGCGCAGCACGCACACGTTGGGCCGCTGCCGGTAGATCTCGACACCGTCCGGCACCTCGGGGTCGCGGATGAACTCCCGGTACGCCTCGTCGAGGACCACCAGCACATCACTCGGTACCCGGTCGAGGAACCGTTCCAGCTCGGCCCGGCGCACCACGGTGCCGGTGGGGTTGTTGGGGTTGCAGACGAAGATCAGCCGGGTCCGGTCGGTGATCGCGTCCGCCATCGCGTCCAGGTCGTGCACGTCGCCCGGCGTCAGCGGCACCCGCACCGAGGTCGCTCCGCTGATCTGCGTGATGATCGGGTATGCCTCGAAGGACCGCCAGGCGTAGACGACCTCGTCGCCCGGCCCGCTGGTCGCCTGCAGGAGCTGCTGGGCGACCCCGACCGAGCCGGTGCCCGTGGCCAGGTCCGAGAGGGGCACACCGAAGCGGTTCGACAGCTCGTTCATCAGGCCCGTGCAGGCCATGTCCGGGTAGCGGTTGAAGGACCCGGCGGCGGCGGTCACACTCTCCATCACGCCGGGCAGCGGCGGGTAGGGGTTCTCGTTCGACGACAGCTTGTAGGCCACCGGTCCGTCGGCCGCGGCGGCCTTGCCGGGCTTGTAGGTGGGGATCCCCTCCAGCTCGGCACGCAGCTTGGGGCTCGTCTCGCTCACCGCAGTCCTCCTCGCGACCACCACCGGCTCATGACCTTCGACCGGCATCCAATGCTTCTCACCTTATGAGGATTCGGGCCCGCTGCGAATGGGCTGTGGACAGCCGCCCGCATCCGGACGGTCATCCCCACCCGAAGCCGCACGAGCAGTGCAAAACAGGGGGGCGCGTCGTTCGCATCGCCACGCGCCGGTGGCTCGCGCCGTGGCGCGCGTCCCTCGTGAAGGTGAGTTGAGACCTCTTCGAAACCTGGCCAACTTGGCAGGCCCATGCGCGCCGACAAGTCACGTACTGGCATTGGATCGTTCAAAGGCCATTCTTTCCAAGGCAGTTGGGGCTATTTGATCATGCAGAAACGTGACTGTCAACGCGTGCATATGCGTCCGCACTACCCCACCGCATGAGCCCTACTATCGGCTCGCCATGACAGCAGCAGGGAAGCACCAGGTGAGCCGGGCGGACACTCCCCGCCGAGGCGGACGGCCGGGCCGGGCGGGCATCAGAGACGTGGCCGCCGCCGCCGGAGTCTCCATCACGACCGTCTCCGACGCCCTCAACGGCAAGGGCCGGCTGCCGGACGCCACCCGACGCCATGTCCGAGAGGTCGCCGACCGGTTGGGCTATCGCCCCTCCGCCGCGGCCCGAACGCTCCGCACCGGCAAGTCAGGGCTCATCGGCCTGACCGTCACGACGTACGGGGATGAACCTTTCACCTTCACCGAGTTCGCCTACTTCGCGGAGATGGCCAGGGCCGCCACCTCCGCCGCCCTCGCCCGGGGCTACGCCCTGGTCATCCTGCCCGCCACCTCCCGCCACGACGTGTGGTCGAACGTCGCCCTGGACGGCACGGTGGTCATCGACCCGTCCGACCACGACCCGGTGGTCAGCGAGCTGGTCCGCCAGGGCTTACCCGTCGTCTCCGACGGCCGCCCGGCCGGCTCGCTCCCCGTGACCGCCTGGGTCGACAACGACCACGAGGCGGCCGTCCTCGGCATCCTCGACCACCTGGCCGACGCCGGCGCCCGCCGGATCGGCCTCCTCACCGGCACCACCACGGACACCTACACCCACCTCTCCACGAGCGCGTATCTGCGCTGGTGCGAGCGGGTCGGCCAGGACCCGGTGTACGAGGCCTACCCGGCACACGACCCGTGCGCCGGCGCCGTCGCCGCCGACCGGCTGCTCGCCCGGCCCGACCGCCCCGACGCCGTCTACGGCCTCTTCGACCCGAACGGCACCGATCTGCTCGCCGCGGCCCGCCGCTACGGCCTGCGCGTCCCGGAGGACCTCCTGCTCGTCTGCTGCAGCGAGTCCACCGTCTACGCCAGCACCGAACCGCCCATCACCACGCTCTCCCTGAAGCCGCGCCGGATCGGCACGGCCGTGGTCCAGCTCCTCATCGACGCCATCGAGGGCCTCGAATCGGACCGTCCGGTCGAGCAGGTGATACCGACGGAACTGATCGTGCGTACGTCCTCCGAGCGACGTCCGCCCCGTACGACGGTCAGCCCGCCCAGGTCGCCGGAGGAGGGCTGAGTCACCGGGCGATGGCGCCGGGTCATGCGTGACGGGCCGGCGCCGGGCGGTAAGCACCTCCCAATTCGGGCGAAAACCACGGTGAACCGAAGTGTTGTTCCGATTCACCACCCCTGGGTCATCACATGGCGCGATCCGCATTCCTATGATGGGCGGACGACACCGCGGGCCGCTGCGACCAGGCAGTCCGATGCGGTGCAGCTGCGGCGCGATGGTGGAGGGGTCGATGACTCAGGGGGCCGGTCAGGGACCCGAGGTGGTGCGCACGGCGACGCTGCGCGACTTCCGGGTTCCCGCGTACGTCCACGAGACCGGTCCGTACGCGCAGAGCTCGCCCCCGGAGGAGGGCGTGCCGGCCGCCCCGGAACCGGCGGAGTACACGCCCACGCAGCGCGACCTGCCCGTCATCAACCGAGGTGACACGCTTCAGGTCGCCGTCGATCCGGCCGCCGCGCCGGCCCCTCAACCCGCCGAAGGGCCCGGTCCGCTGTACGTCGTCGGCGACGTCCACGGCTACCTCGACCAACTCGTCGCCGCCCTCCAGGCGCAGGGCCTCGTCGACGCGGCGGGCAGCTGGTGCGCGGGCACGTCCCGGCTGTGGTTCCTCGGCGACTTCACGGACCGCGGGCCGGACGGCATCGGTGTCATCGACCTGGTGATGCGGCTGTCCGCCGAAGCTGCCGCGGTCGGCGGCTACTGCAAGGCACTCATGGGCAACCACGAACTGCTGCTCCTCGGCGCCAAGCGGTTCGGCGACACCCCCGTCAACTCCGGTGCGGGCACCGCCACCTTCCAGGCCGCCTGGCTGCTCAACGGCGGTCAGAAGACCGACATGGACCGTCTCCAGGACCACCATCTGCAGTGGATGGCCCGCCTGGACGCCATGGAGATCTCCGACGGACACCTCCTGGTGCACTCCGACACCACCGCCTATCTCGACTACGGCGACTCCATCGAAGCGGTCAACGACACCGTCCGCGAGACCCTCACGCGCAACGACGCCGACGAGTGCTGGGACCTCTTCCGCAAGTTCACCAAGCGCTTCGCCTTCCGCGACGACGGTGGCGCCGAGGCGGTCCGCTCGCTCCTCGACACCTACGGCGGTGCCCGCATCGTCCATGGTCACAGTCCGATTCCCTACCTGCTGGGCGAGGTCGGCTCGGAGGACGGCGAGGACAGCGCGGGCCCCACGGTCGAAGGCCCGCACATCTACGCCGACGGACTGGCCATCGCCATGGACGGCGGAGTGACCATGGCCGGAAAGCTGCTGGTCCAGCAACTCCCCCTGGACGCCTGAACGGTCGACGGTCAGGCATCCCCCGCGAAAGGACCCCGCTGGCCAGGGGGCAATTTCCGGAAACCCCCTGTCACCGTGTACCCTCCCCGCTCTACCATCGGCTTGTCCGTAGCAGGCTCCCCTCCGTTTCTGCCCGACGGCTCGTCAGCGTGCGAGCCACCAGCCCTACGGAGCATCGGGGGATGCACATGAACAGCGTTCCGCAGCACCTGCTGAGCGAGGACCGCCAGGACTACGAGCGGCTCCTCGATGAGGCGCTGCGCTCCGCACCACACCGTCCGGAACTCGCCGCTGTCGGCGAGCGGCTCAACCCCGAGCAACTGCGCACGATGGCTCTCGACGCCACGGCTCTCATCACGGCGGCCGCGGCGACCGAGTACCAGCGCTATGTGAAGGTCCGCCAGGACCTGCGCCACCCGGCGCCGACTGCCCCGCCCGTGCGCGAGGAGCCGGGCTCCGCGGAGCCCGGCGCGAGCACGGTGGGGCTCGCCACCAGCGTGGGGGAGGTCGCCGAGACGGCCGGAGCCGGTGCCGTCGCCGTCGTCGCGGTGCTCGCTCCCGTTCTCGCGGGGACGGCCGCGGCGATATTCCTGCTCGTGGGCTACCTCCTCAAGTTGCTCGATCCGGAGCCGGCTTTCACCGGCACCCTCCTGACCACCGGGTGGGTCTTCGGCGCGGTCACGGCCGCAGCGATCCTGGTCGCCGGGGTGGGACTCCTGCTCACCGCGCTGCGCGACGGCGGCTCCTCCCTCCAGGCGGACGACCGGGGCGAGGTGAACGAGGAGGTGGACCGGGCGGGGGACGCCTGGCGGGAGGCCCTGCTGGAGCGCGGCATCCTGCCGTTCCTCCGGGAGGCACTGGCCGGTACGGAGACGCCCGCCGTGCACCGCACGTCCCCGGAACGGACCGGCCGTATGCCCCACCTGGGGTACAACCGGCCGGGGTTCAGCAGCCCGGACGGCGGCCCCGCGGCCGGTCCCCGTCCGAGCTACAGCAGTCCGGACTTCTCCAGCCCGGACTTCGGAGGCCCGGAACACCAGCCGGAGTGACACCCGGCCGGACGGCTCCCCGAAGCGGCGATCCCGCCTGCGCACCAGTGGGCCGGGACACCGGTCACGGAAACCGGCGGTGAGCCGCGGCGGCGTCCCGCCGGGCCACCGCCCGTGGGACACCGCCGTGCACTCGGCCGGCCGGGCTCAGTCCGCCAGCGGGAGATAGACCCGGTTGCCCGCCGCCGCGAACTCCTTGGACTTCTGCGCCATGCCCTCCTCGATCTCCGCCGGCGACCCCCCGTGCTCACGGCGGATGTCGTGCGAGATCTTCATGGAGCAGAACTTCGGCCCGCACATCGAGCAGAAGTGGGCCGTCTTGGCGGGCTCGGCCGGCAGCGTCTCGTCGTGGAACTCCCGCGCCGTGTCCGGATCGAGGGCCAGGTTGAACTGGTCCTGCCACCGGAACTCGAAGCGGGCGTCGGACAGTGCGTCGTCCCACTCCTGCGCGCCCGGGTGCCCCTTGGCGAGGTCCGCCGCGTGAGCCGCGATCTTGTACGTGATGACGCCGGTCTTCACGTCGTCACGGTTGGGCAGTCCGAGGTGCTCCTTGGGCGTGACGTAGCAGAGCATCGCCGTGCCCCACCAGGCGATCATCGCGGCACCGATGCCGGAGGTGATGTGGTCGTACGCCGGGGCGACGTCCGTCGTCAGCGGGCCGAGCGTATAGAACGGAGCTTCATCGCATATCTCCTGCTGAAGGTCGATGTTCTCCTTGATCTTGTGCATGGGGACATGCCCCGGGCCCTCGATCATGGTCTGTACGTGAAAACGCTTCGCGATCCTGTTGAGTTCCCCGAGCGTCCTCAACTCCGCGAACTGCGCTGCGTCGTTGGCGTCGGCGATCGACCCGGGCCGCAGCCCGTCGCCGAGCGAGTACGTGACGTCGTAGGCGGCGAGAATCTCGCAGAGTTCCTCGAAGTTCTCGTAGAGGAAGCTCTCCTTGTGGTGCGCGAGGCACCAGGCCGCCATGATCGAGCCGCCTCGCGAGACGATGCCGGTCTTGCGGTTGGCGGTGAGCGGCACGTACTGCAGACGTACGCCCGCGTGGACCGTCATGTAGTCCACGCCCTGCTCGGCCTGCTCGATGACCGTGTCCTTGTAGATCTCCCAGGTGAGCTCCTCGGCACGGCCGTCGACCTTCTCCAGCGCCTGGTACAGCGGCACGGTGCCGATGGGCACGGGGGAGTTCCGCAGCACCCACTCGCGGGTGGTGTGGATGTTGCGCCCGGTGGACAGGTCCATGACCGTGTCCGCGCCCCACTGGGTGGCCCAGGTCATCTTGTCCACCTCCTCCTCGATGGAGGACGTGACCGCCGAGTTGCCGATGTTGGCGTTCACCTTCACCAGGAACCGCTTGCCGATGATCATCGGCTCGATCTCCGGGTGATTGACGTTCGCGGGCAGGACCGCCCGGCCGGCGGCGATCTCCTCGCGGACGACTTCGGGGGCGACGTTCTCGCGGACCGCCACGAACTCCATCTCGGGGGTGATCTCGCCTCGGCGGGCGTACGCGAGTTGCGTGACGGCCTCTCCGGGTCGCCCCCGGCGCGGCTGACGGGGCCGTCCGGGAAAGACCGCGTCCAGGTTGCGCAGCCCGCCTCGTGGTGAGGTGTGCTTGATGCCGTCGTCCTCGGGGCGCACGGCACGGCCCGCGTACTCCTCGGTGTCACCGCGCGCGATGATCCAGTTCTCGCGCAGCGGCGCCAGTCCCCTGCGTACGTCGGTGTCGACGGCCGGATCGGTGTACGGGCCGGAGGTGTCGTACAGCGTGACCGACTGCCCGTTTGTGAGGTGCACCTGACGGACCGGCACCCGCAGGTCGGGGCGCGAACCCTCGACGTACGCCTTGTGCCATCCGATGGACTTCCCGGCCTCGCCGTTCGGGAGCGAGGCGGGTGCCCCGTCCGTCTGGCTGGAGACAGGCGTGCTTACGTCCTTGTTGGTCATGAGACCTACTCCCTACGCCGGCATTACCCGGTAACAGGTTCAGCGGTCGACGCAGCGATGTCCGTCCGCCGATGTTTCATGTGAAACATCGCTGAGACGAAGGTCAGCGCCCTCTCAGCCCGGTGCTCCGAGCTCCCGCGTGTGCAAAGGTGCCTCCACGCTAGCGTCATATCTGGCGCGGTGAACAGAGGGCCCCCTGCGTTCTTGCGATGATCGGTCGGTGACCACGACGCAGCAGCCCCCGTTCCCACCGTCCGAGCCGCCGCACGGGCACGGCGCGGGCCCAGGAGCCAATCGCGGCCCTGGACACGCACCCGGACACGGACACGGGCCCGGTTCCGGTCCCGGTTCCGGTCCCGGTTCCGGTCCCGGTGACAGTTCCCGAAGCGGACGGGTGGGTGGCGGAAGCGGCCCGACATCAGGCGGCGGCAGGGGTCCGGACGGCGGGGGCGGTCCGGACGGGGGAGGCAACGACGGGCCGGGCCACGGAGGCGGTCACGGCGGCGGCGGGCACGGTCACTCGCACAGCCACGGACCCGCCGCCCCGGTCTCCCGGCATCTGCGCAAGGTCATCGCCGCGGTGCTGATCCCCTTCGCGGCCGCGGTCGTGGTGGGTCTTGTGGTGCTGTGGCCGGGCGGCGCGCCCTCGCACGAGCGCACGGGCGTCGGTTTCGACCGGCAGTCCCAGGAAGCCACGGTCACCAGGGTCGACAAGGTGGACTGCAAGTCCGTCAACGCCTCGGGAGACACCCCGACCGGTGACACCTCCACCGCCGAGGGCTCCTCCGCGCAGCAGCAGGCGACGGGCGACTGCAAGAAGGCGACGATCAGGATCGACACCGGCAAGGACAAGGGCCGCACGTTCACCGAGATCGTCCAGCCGGACCAGTCACGGCAGTTGCACCAGGGCGAGAAGGTCGTCGTCGCGTACGAACCCTCCGCGCCCGCGAACCTGCAGTACTCGGTCACCGACGTGAACCGCAAGTTCCCCATGGCGTTGCTCGCCGGGATCTTCGCGCTGGCCGTCGTGGTGGTGGGTCGGCTGCGCGGACTCATGGCGCTGGTCGCGCTGGCCGTGAGCTTTCTCATCCTGACGTCCTTCATCCTGCCCGCGATTCTGCAGGGCTCGAATCCGCTGGTCGTGGCGGTGGTCGGAGCCAGCGCGATCATGTTGATCGCGCTCTACATGTGTCACGGCCTGTCGGCCCGCACCTCGGTCGCGGTGCTCGGCACGCTGCTCTCGCTGCTGCTGATCGGCGTACTCGGTTCGGGATTCATCGACTGGGCCGCACTGACCGGCAACGTGGACGACAACACGGGCCTGATCCACGGTCTGTATCCGTCCATCGACATGAGCGGTCTGCTGCTCGCGGGCGTCATCATCGGCTCGCTCGGTGTGCTCGACGATGTGACGGTCACCCAGACCTCCGCCGTCTGGGAGCTGCACCAGGCGGACCCGACCCTGGGCTGGCGTGGGCTGTACCGGGCGGGCATCCGGATCGGCCGCGACCACATCGCCTCCGTCGTCAACACCCTGGTACTGGCGTACGCGGGCGCGGCCCTGCCCCTGTTGCTGCTCTTCTCGATCGCTCAGAGCAGCGTCGGTACGGTGGCCAACAGCGAGCTGGTGGCCGAGGAGATCGTGCGCACCCTGGTCGGCTCGATCGGTCTGGTGGCCTCGGTTCCGGTGACCACCGCGCTGGCCGCTCTGGTGGTGTCCGCGGACCGCAAGGAGGCCGCGGGGGCCGCGGCACCCACCGGTGTCAAAACCCCGGCGCGTAGCGGGAAGGGCCGGCGCCGCAAGCACTGAGGGGTGAGGAAGCCGTACATCCCCTCGGAAGGGCCCGGCGGCTTCAGCCCGCGCTCTGCTCCTCCGCCAGGATGCGGTCGAGGGCCTCGTCGAGATGGGTGTCGAAGTCGGCGAGGGAACACTCCTGCCCCAGGGGCACCAGCTTGTCCGTACGGTCGAGAAAGGCCACGAGTGGGGCGGCGCCCGACCGGAACAGCGCGTGGTCGCAGCCGACCTGAAGCCGGATCAGCACCTCGCCGAACGCCTCGGGGTCGGCCGGGGCGATGTGCACATCTCCGTCACCGCACGGCCGCCCCACGCCGTCGATCAGGAGCTCCCGCCCGAACGCCCAGGTCACCGGGGCATCACCCGGCAGATGAAAGGTCAGCCGCACAGCGAAGGGATCACTGGTCTCGTAGCGGAGCTCCACCGGAATGCGGAACGAGAGCTCCTCCGAGACGAGAAAGCTCATCATGACCTCTGCCTGCACCGACTCACGCATCGTCAACCCCGTCATTTGCCGCCGACTCGCCAGGAATCATCCTCCTGACACCGCTGGCATCTTGCTCACCGTACACGGCATATCACAAGGAGTGAGTTTTCAGATGCTGATAGAGATCGTCAGCGCCCCCAGCATCCGGCCGATCTCGGCCTGGAGTTGCCGGGCCGCCGGCAGCAGCCGCTCGACCTGATGAAAGGGCAGGGAAATGGCCACGGTCCCGGCGGTTGCCCCGGCGGTGATGGGGAGTGCCGCACATACCGTCCCCAGGGCGTATTCCTGCCGCTCGACGATCGGTTCCATCCGCCCCGTCCTTTCCAGGCGGCGCAGCAAGGTGCGTTCGTCACGCACCGTGTTCGGAGTGAGGGACTGCACCGGGTAGCGGTCGAGGTGGTCCCGCCGCGCCTGCCCGTCCAGTTGGGACAGCAGGCACTGGCCGATCGCGTGGGCGTGCCCGGTCTCCCGGAAGTCCGCCCACTCCTCGACCGCCGGGCTGCCCGGGGTGTCGGCGACGGACACGACCTCGATCTCACCGTCGCGGTAGACGGCGTAGTAGACGGGTACGCCGAGGGTTTCGCTCCACCGGGCCAGCGCGTCGTTCACCGTGCTGCGACGTTTCTGCTGGGCTCCGCTGCTGCTCAGCCGCTCGGCCGCCTCGCCGAGGTGGAAGAGCCCCTTCTCGCGGCGCAGATAACCCTCGTGCACCAGCGTGCGCAGCAGGTGGTACGCCGTGGGAAGCGCGAGCCCCGCCTCGCGGGCGAGCTGTTTGGCGGGGGCTCCGCTCTCCCGTGCGGCCACGGCCTCCAGCAGCCGCATCGCGCGCTGCACGGAACCGATGAGGGTCGTGGAGTGCGGTTCCGGGGACGCGGCCTCGGTGGGCGACGTCCGCGGCTGGACGGGCGGGACCCGCGTCCCCGCCGAGACGTTCGACCGCTGGACGGGTGGAGCGGGTGATTCTGCGGGTGCGGTGTCAACCGTGGCCAAGGGTCACTCCCGGAGCGCGAGGAGGGCCGCCCGTGCGGGGGGACACGGGAGGGGTGTGCGCCGCCCGCGGGGGTCGACCCCGCGTCGAATCCGGACTTTAACCGCCTGCCACCACTCACCGGCCGCCCTGGCGGGAAACTTCCCCCTGCCGAGGGAACCTCAGCTTCTGGTGACCCGCTCCCCGTTACCGACGCGGGAGACTCGGTTCGGCGTCACCAGTCGCTGCGCGACGAGGAACTCGACATGAACTTCCGTACGACATAGATCAGTCCGCCCACCAGCGCGACGAAGACCAACACCTTGAAGAGCAGCCAGATCACCACGCTGACGACGCTGACTATCACGCCGCCGAACACGACCAGGGCGATGACCGGCACCGCGATCCACTTCACCCACCACGGCATACTGCTGAAGATCTCTCGCATCGCCCCGTCCTTGCCTCTCCGCCCCGTCGCCCCGGGTCCGGGGCAGTGATTCCGGGTTCTTCGCGTTCCGGAATCACCGACTTCCGGCATCTCCGACGTCCTGCCTTCGATGCTAGGGCCGGGAAGGGGCCCGGCGGGGGCCCGGCGCCCCTTGTCCGCCCCTGATCGGTCCCCTAGGGAACCCTGAGGCGGAACTCAGCTCTCGGGCGGAGAGAACACCACCAGAACCCGCAGGTCCTCGGTGATGTGGTGGAACTTGTGGGCCACCCCCGCGGGGACGTAGACGACACTGCCGCGCCCGACCTGGGTCGTCTCCAGGCCGACCGTGATCGAGGCGCGCCCGCTGACGACGAGGTACACCTCGTCCTGCTGATGGGGCTTCTGCGGATCCACTTCGCCCGCGTCGAGCGCGTACAGGCCCGCGGACATGTTCCGCTCGCGCAGGAACTGCAGATACGCGCCGTCGTTGGCGGCGCGCTCCGCCTCCAGTTCGTCCAGCCGGAATGCCTTCATCGACCTCGTCCGCTCCTGTGCGCAGCCGGCCGCCGTCACGGCCGTACTGATGAATCGATCTCTTCTGCCACGATCAGACACATGAAGAATTTCGTAGTCAAGACGATCGCCAACGCGGGCGCCCTGGCCGTCGCCGTATGGCTGCTCGACAAGATCACCCTGACCGGTGACAGCACCGGCAGGAAAGCCGGCACTCTGATCCTGGTCGCGCTGGTTTTCGGCCTGGTGAACGTCCTGGTCAAGCCGGTCGTCAAAGTCCTGACGTTCCCGCTCTTCATCCTCACCCTCGGCCTGATCACCCTCGTGGTCAACGCCCTGATGCTGCTGCTGACCTCGTGGCTGGCCGACAAGCTCGACCTCGGTTTCCACGTCGACGGGTTCTGGACGGCCGTGCTGGGCGGTCTGATCATCTCGGTGGTGTCCTGGGCACTGAACGTCGTCCTGCCCGACAGCGAGGACTGAGTGCCCGTCGGGCGGCGGCGTATGCGGACGCCACCGATCCGTATGACGGACGTATGAACTGCTTCGAGGGATGCCCTGAGAGGGTGGAGGCGGCGAGCAGCGGAACTGCCCGCCTCGACAGACCGGCACGTGAAGGGACGGGCAGCATGACATCCGGGGATTTCGGTACGGAGACCGGTGACGGCACGCGCGCGGTGCGGGCCGGACTGCCCGAACCCGTCAAGTACGAGCCGACCCTCCCGGGGCCCGTCTTCGCGGCGCACTTCCATCTGCCGGGCGACCCCACGGGCCCGTACACCTACGGCCGGGACGAGAACCCGACCTGGACGCTCCTGGAGCGCGCGATCGGCGAGCTCGAGGCACCCTCGCGGAGTGATGTCACCACGCTCGCCTTCCCGTCGGGCATGGCCGCCATTTCGGCGGTCCTCTTCTCCCAGCTGGCCGCCGGCGACGTCGTGGTCCTTCCGGACGACGGTTACCAGGTGCTGCCCCTGGTGCGCGAGCAGCTGACCGCCTACGGCATCGAGGTGCGCACCGCGCCGACCGCAGGCGACGCGCAGCTCGACGTTCTCGACGGAGCGAAGCTGCTGTGGATCGAGACCCCCTCGAACCCGGGGCTCGACGTCTGCGACGTGCGGCGGCTCGTCGCGGCCGCTCACGCACAGGGGACCCTCGTCGCCGTCGACAACACCCTGGCGACCCCTCTCGGCCAGCGACCGCTGGAACTGGGCGCCGACTTCTCCGTGGCCAGCGGCACCAAGATGCTCACCGGGCACGGCGATGTCCTGCTCGGCTACGTCAGCGGGCGCGACGCCGAGCTGATGGTCCCCGTGCGCCGCTGGCGCAAGATCGTGGGGGCGATTCCCGGCCCCATGGAGGCCTGGCTGGCGCACCGCTCGCTCGCCACGCTCCAGTTGCGTGCCGACCGGCAGAACGCCAACGCCCTCATGATCGCCGAGGCGCTGCGCGGCCGCTCCGAGGTGAGCGGGCTGCGCTATCCCGGGCTGTCCGACGACCCCTCGCACAAGATCGCCTCGCAGCAGATGCGGCGCTTCGGATGCGTGGTGTCCTTCACGCTGCCCACGCGTGCGCGTGCCGATCGTTTTCTGGGCGCGCTGCGGCTCGTGGACGAAGCGACCAGCTTCGGCGGGGTGCGGTCCACGGCGGAGCGGCGCGGCCGGTGGGGCGGGGACGCGGTGCCGGAGGGCTTCATCCGTTTCTCGGCCGGCGCAGAGGACCCGCAGGACCTCGTGGCGGACGTGCTGCGCGCGCTCGACGAGTCGGCGCAGTGACCGCCTCCTGAGCAGCCGGCCGGTCCGCTGGTGCGCGGGACGACGGCGAAGGTTTTCCGCTCCGCGCGCAAGACGGTCCGAGCCTCCCCCTCGTGGCTCGGACCGTCACGGCTCTGCGCGCGAAGAACCGTTCGAGGAAGGCTAGTTGACTTGGTGTCAGTGTCCAATCACGGTAGCGACAGAGACCTATCGACTTATTTATAGTTGGGGTCCGCGCGGGGGTGCTGGGAGGGGAGGGGCAGGATGGATCTGGCCCTGCTGCGCACCTTCGTGACCGTGCACCGGGCCGGCTCCTTCACTCGCGCCGCCGCGCTCCTGGGCCTCTCGCAACCCGCCGTGACCTCTCAGATCCGCACCCTGGAGAGCCAGTTGGGGCGGCCCCTTTTCCTGCGCCAGGCCCGCGGAGTGACTCCCACGACGATGGGCGACGAGCTCGCCCACAAGGCCGCCCCGCATCTGGACGCCCTGGTGGAGATCGCCGAGAGCGGCCTCGACGAGGAATCGCCCCGGCGCACACTCCATCTCGCCGGGCCTCCGGAGTTCACCGCGGAACGGGCCCTGCCCGCCCTGACGGCGCTCACCGGCGACGACGGCCAGGGTTTGGCGCTGCGCGCCTCCTTCGGAAACGCCGAGCAGGCACTCGAGGGACTCGCCGCCGGACATCATGATCTGGCCATCACGACGGCCCGGCCCCGTGGTGCCCTGCTCACCGCGACTCCGCTCTGCGACGAGGAACACGTCCTGGTCGCCGCTCCACGCTGGGCCGCCCGCATCGGTGCCGGAAAGCTCCGCCGCAAGGGTTCATGCGCCTTGGAAGGCCTCCCCGTGGTCGAGGTGCACGAGTCGCTGCCGCTCGTCACCCGCTACTGGGCCTCCGTCTTCGACTCCCGCCCCGCCGCCTCGGGCACGGTCGTCGTGCCCGACCTGCGCGCCGTCCTCGCCTGTGCGGCAGCGGGTGCGGGCCTCGCGGTGCTGCCGCGCTATCTGTGCGCTGCGGCACTGGGCGCCGGTGACGTCGTGGCGCTGTTCGATCCGGCGGTACCACCGCTGCGGACGTACTTCCTGGTGGTACGCACCGGAACTCTGGCCATGCCGCACATCGCGCGGGCGTACGAGTGGCTGCTGCGCGCCGCTGGGGAGTGGAACTGAGGGGCGAGGCCGGCTCGGCCCTCCCGTCGACAGGCGACGGCGTGAGAGCCCTTCTGGCGCTCCCGCAGCGTCGCGATGTTTCACGTGGAACCAGCCGGGCCACATTCCTCCCATGACCGTCCGACCCGTGGTCAAGCGCACCGCCCGCGCCATCCTGCTCGATGGCGACGACCTCATTCTGATCAAACGGACCAAGCCCGGTGTCGATCCCTACTGGCTCACCCCCGGTGGCGGGGTCGAGCCGGAGGACACGACCGTCGTCGACGCACTCCACCGGGAGCTCCACGAGGAACTCGGCGCCAAGATCATCGACGTGGTGCCCTGCTTCGTGGACACCGTCGAGCACATCGGGGAGGACGGGGGCGCGACCGGCGTGAAGGTGCAGCACTTCTTCGTCTGCCACCTCGAGTCCATGGATCCCGCTCAGCGGCACGGGCCGGAGGTGGACGACCCGTGCGGCGAGTACGAGATCGTGCGGATCCCCTTCACCCGGGTCGGCATCGCCTCCGTGCACCTCGTCCCGCTGTCCCTGCGGCACTACCTCGACGCCAACATCGAGGGTGTGCGGGCGATGCACGCGCCGGATCTGGGCTGACGTTCGTACGGGCTGCGCCCTCGGTACTCGGCCTCAGGAGCCCGCCGAGACCAGTTCCTCCACCGAGTCGTGCCTGATGCGGTTCGACGGGATGCCGATGTCCCTCAGCGCGTCCACCCCGCTGCGGATCATGCCTGGGGGGCCGGCGAGGTAGGCGTCGTATTCGTTCCACGGCCCGTACTCGCGTACGGCATCGGGGAGCTGCAGGTGCGCCTGCTGGTCGACGATCGGACGCACCGACAGCCAGGGATGGCTCTGCTGGAGCCGCAGCATCGTGTCGATGTCATACAGGTCGTGCCCCGTACGAGCGCCGTAGAAGACCTCCACGGGGCGCCGCTCGCCGTGCTCGGCGACATCCTCGACCAGGGCCTTGATGGGGGCTATGCCGGTGCCGCCGCCCAGGCAGAGCAGCCCGCTCTCCGTGGTGTGGTCGACGGTCATCGTGCCGGCCGGCGGGCCGAGCCGGACGATGTCGCCGGGCCGGGCGCGGTGGACCAGCGCGTTGGACACCCAGCCCGCCGGGACCGCTTTCACGTGGAACGACAGCAGCCCGTCGGAGCGCGGTGCCGAGGCGAACGAGTAGTGCCGCCAGATCCGCGGCCACCAGGGCGTCTCCATGCTTGCGTACTGACCGGCGAGGAAGGGGTAGGGCTGGTCCGGGCGCACGGTGAGCACGGCGATGTCCGGGGTCCGCAGTTCGTGCGACACGACTTCCGCGTGCCACCAGGCCGGAGCACGCAGCTCGTCGGCGGCCGCCGCGTCGATCATGACCTGGGAGATCGTCGTGTACGCCCGCACCCAGGCCGCCTCGGTCTGCTCGTCCCAGACCGAGGAGGCGTACCGGCTCAGCGAACCGATGAGGCACTCGCCGACGGCCGGGTAGTGCTCGGGACGCGTGCCGTACTTGCGGTGGCCCCGGCCGAGGTTCTGCAAATACGCAACAAGGACGTCGGTGTTGTCGATGTGCTCGGCCGCGGTGAGCAGGGCCCTGAGCAACCGGTCCCGCTGTGTGTCCATCGCCGCCGGGAAGAGCGACCGCAGATCGGGGTGGCGCACGAAGAGCAGCGCGTAGAAGTACGAGGTGACCTTGTCGGCGACCGGGCCGATCTCCGCCATGGTCCGCTGGATCAGCACCGCGTCGGGGGAAGCGGACGCCACGGGCCCAGGACGCTCCGCGGGCTCGGGCGGTTCGGGAACCGGGGCATACGGGCGAGGGGTGTGCCGTTCGGTCTCTGCGGAGTCGGCCGCCGGGCGGGTGGCTCCATGCGTGGGCTCGGACCGCGGAACCCCGGCAGGGACAGGGCCGGACCGGCGCGTCTCTACGGATGGGGCAGGGGCGGGCCGGGGTGCCTCGCCGGGCGCAGCGGCCGCGGGTGTCACCTCGGCAGGGGGTACGACGGACGGCGTCTCCCCTATTCGTTCCGGCCCCGCCGCACTCTCGCCGGGCACGGACCTGCCGCGCGGCCTCATGCCCGCCAGACGGCTGCCCTCGGGCGCGTGCGTCTCCCCGGTGGGGGACTCGGGCTTGGTGCGCGGTGTGAACCAACCGCCTCCGCCGTCGCCGCCGGGTGCGCCGTTGTCGGCCGGCGTTGTGGTCGGAGCGTCCATGGTGTGCCTCGCCTCGAACATCTTTCGGTCGGTCTGCGCACCTCCTCGGGGGAGATGCCTGCTTTCCCCCGCAGACGGTGCCCTTTGCATCCCCGTTCAGTCCCGTCGGTCAATGCGGCCACATTCAAGCCGGATTACTGCCCCTTACGGACAAGTAAGACAAGAGTGTGACATTGGCCGCACCACCCTCCCGCAGCGTCCCATCGTCGACCGGCGGTCGTCCTCATAACGAAAAGCGCGGTCTTCGATCTCTCCGTCCCGTTACGCTGCCTCGGTCTGTACTCGCGATCGGAAGTTCCGTCCCCCGCCCGCACGCGAATCGGAGTCGACCCTACCGGCCGACGGCACGCGCACAAGTCTTCCCCTGCTCGATCCCGAATTCGGTGGTCCAGCCGTCAATTCCGCAATTCCCTTCGACGGACGGGCGGATCCTTTGGTTGACGTGCGGTGTTTCACGTGAAACATCGACTCCGCGCCGGTGCGGCCTTGCGTGAACTGGCCAAAAGAACAGTCGTGTCCGTGCAAACCGGTGGACGTCATGGGTGCCTGTCGTACAGCCTGACCTGCGTGTCGACACCTTCCCTCGCTGCTCTGCCCATCCGCCGTCTGACGCTCCGTGATCTCACTGCTTGCGCCGACCTGTCCGAGAACCGCGGATGGCCCCGCGAAGAACACAAATGGGGTTTCCTGCTGACGGCGGGAACCGGATACGGCATCGACGATCCCCTGGGCGGGCTCGTCGCCGCTTGTGTCGTCACCGGGTACGGACCACGGGACCGCCCCGACCTGAGCGCGATCGGCATGGTGCTCGTCGCCGACCGGTACGCGCGCCAGGGTGTCGGCCGCCGGTTGATGCGCCATGTCGTCGCAGAAATGGGCCCCACGCCCCTGACGCTCCACGCGACCCCCTACGGCCGGCCTCTCTACGAGGAGCTGGGCTTCAAGACCACCGGTCGGGCCGAGATGGTCTGGGGCCACTTCGTCCTGGACGGGGAGGCGCCGCAGGTCACCACGCGCCCCGCGACCGCCGAGGATCTCCCCGCCCTCCTGCGGTTGGACGAAGAGGTCTTCGGCTGCGACCGCACCCCCGTGATCACCCGGCTGCCGGCCTTCGCGGATCAGCTGCGCGTCGCCGAGGAGAAGGGCCGCATCACCGGCTACGCGGCCGCCTGGCCGAACATGGAGACCCACGTCGTGGGTCCGCTGATCGCCCGGGACACGGAGACGGCCAAGGCGCTCATCGCCTCACTGGCGGCGCACACGGACCGTCCCCTGCGCACCGACATCGACGTCCGCCACGGTGAACTCCTGAACTGGGCCAAGGACCACGGCCTGGAGCCCGTCGCCTTCAACGCGGTCATGACGTACGGGATCCCGGAACTGCCCGGTGACTGGACGCGGCGCTTCGCCCCGTTGACCGTGGCGGCGGGCTGAGGGGGCAACATCGAAGGAGCCGGTCCCACAGCACGGGGACCGGCTCCTGCACTAGCGGGCCCGAGTCACGCAAGGGCCTCCACGGCCGCGGTGGCGAAACCGTGGTCCTGCTCGGGTGGTCCACCGCCGACCCCGATCGCACCGATCAGCCGGCCGTCACGGTGGACCGGTACCCCGCCCGCGATGAACAGCAGCGGACGGTCGAGCGCGGTGGGCAGGGTGTGGAAGGGGCCGCCGGGCTGGACCGCGTCGACGAGGTCGGCGGTGGCGGTGTCCCGAGCCGGAAGGCGGGGACAGCCCCGGTTGCGCAGCCGGCAGAGCCGGGTCAGTGGTGGACGGCGGCGCGCCGCTCGGCGGGCACGGCCCTCGCGGGCACCGTGCTGCCTGCCCCGGCCCGGCGCTCCAGGGCGGCCGAGACCACGGCCAGAACCAGGGCAGCCGCGGCGAGGACGGCCCCCACCCAGTTCGGGGCGGTGTAACCGAGGCCCGCCGCGATGACGATGCCGCCGAGCCAGGCGGACAGGGCGTTGCCCAGATTGAAGGCACCGATGTTCACGGCGGAGGCGAGCGTCGGAGCGCCGTGGGCCTGGTCGAGGACGCGCTTCTGCAGCGGTGGCACGGTCGCGAAGCCGAGCGCGCCGATCAACGCGATCGTGACGGCCGCGAGGATCTTGTTGTGCGCGGTGAGCGTGAAGAGCGCGAGCACCAGTGCGAGGCCGCCCAGGGACACGTACAGCATCGGCATCAGGGCACGGTCGGCGAATTTGCCGCCGACGAGGTTGCCGCCGACCATGCCGAGACCGAAGAGGACCAGGAGCCACGTGACGGAGCCCTCGGCGAATCCCGCGACGTGCGTCATCATCGGCGCGATGTAGGTGATGGCGGCGAAGACGCCTCCGAAACCGAGGACGGTCATCGCCATGGCGAGCAGCACCTGCACGTTCTTGAACGCGGCCAGTTCGTCCCGGAGGTGGACGCCCTCCGGCTTCGGCATGTCGGGCACCAGCCTCGCGATACCGAGGAATCCGATCACGCCGAGCACGGCCACTCCGGCGAAGGTGACGCGCCAGCCGGCGGACTGCCCGATCAGGGTGCCGAACGGGACACCGACCACGTTGGCGATGGTGAGCCCGCTGAACATCATGGCGATGGCACCGGCCTTCTTCTCCGGGGCGACCAGCTCCGCGGCAACCACCGAACCGATGCCGAAGAAGGCTCCGTGGACCAAGGAGGCGACAACGCGGCCCACGAGCATCAGGCCGAAGGCCGGGGCGACGGCCGAGAGCAGGTTGCCGAGGACGAACAGCCCCATCAGCAGCATCAGCATCCGCTTGCGGGACACCTTCGTGCCCAGCGCGGTCATGATCGGGGCGCCGATCACGACACCGAGCGCGTAGCCGGTCACCAGAAGCCCGGCCGTGGGGATGGAGACACCGAAGTCGTCCGCGACCTGGGGCAGTACGCCCATGATCACGAATTCTGTGGTGCCGATTCCGAAGGCCCCGATCGCGAGGGCCAGAAGCGCGAGAGGCATGGGTGGATGCACCTTCCCAGACGATTGCAGGAGCGCTTTGCGTGCGCCCACAATAGTTGCACACGCGGGCTACATGCAAACGACGTCTATTGCATCTGTGCTCTATCCTGGGTTCAGCCGCTCCAGGACGGAGGAAACACGCCATGACAGCGACGGACCCCGCACTCACCGCCCTAGCCCAGGGCTGGTGCGCCCTTTCCCTGTTGCACGGCAGGATCGAGGCGCACATCGAGCGCGCCCTGCAGGCCAGGCACGACCTGAGCGTGCGGGAGTACTCCCTGCTCGACGTGCTCAGCCGGCAGCACGACGGCGAGGGCGGCCACCTGCAGATGAAGCAGGTCGCCGATGCGGTCGTTCTCAGCCAGAGCGCTACCACCCGACTGGTCACCCGGCTCGAGGACCGCGGGCTCCTGTCCCGCTACCTGTGCCCGACCGACCGCCGCGGCATCTACACGAACGTCAGCGAGGCAGGGCTCAACCTGCTGGAAGCGGCACGTCCCACCAATGACGCCGCCCTGCGTGAGGCACTCGACGCCGCGGCGGAGGTTCCCGAGTTGGTCCCACTGGTCCGGGTCGTGGAGTCCGTGAGCGTGCCGGCGTAGCTACGGCCTCCTGCGGCAGCCCTGCCCACAGGCGACGGCCACGCCTGCGTAGGGTGCCGTCATGGGAGATCTTGAGATTCGACCCGCAGTCGCAGCCGATGTCCTGGCCGTCGTCGCCATGCTCGCGGATGATCCGCTGGGAGCCCAGCGGGAGTCGCCCGACGATCTGACGCCGTACCTCGCCGCGCTGGAACGCCTCAGCGGTGATCCGAACCAGCATCTGATGGTGGCCGTGCGCGAGGACCGGGTCGTCGGCACCCTGCAGCTCACGGTCGTTCCCGGCCTCTCCCGCAAGGGAGCGACCCGCTCGATCATCGAGGGCGTACGCGTCCACGCCGACGAGCGCGGCAGCGGTCTCGGAACGCAGCTCATCGAGTGGGCGATCGACGAATCCAGGCGGCAGCGCTGCCAGTTGGTCCAGCTCACCTCCGACGTGACCCGCACCGACGCGCACCGCTTCTACGAGCGGCTCGGCTTCACCGCATCACACGTCGGTTTCAAGCTCCCGCTCTGAGCGCGATGGCCGTTTCTGCGTGCGGGGGGGGGTGGTTTTCCGTGGGAAAGAAAGCCGGCCCCCGAGAGGCCTCGCCAATCCCCCTCAACGCCCCCCAGTCTACACCCACCCCTACCCAGGGACACCCCTCGTGC
>NZ_JBWKDS010000009.1:34074-91395 GCF_056435845.1 Streptomyces sp. NPDC043867
GGGGGTGTTTTGCCTCCCTCCCCCCCTTTTGTTTTCCACCCCCCCTTCTGGGGCTTCGTTTTTTTTTTTTTTTGTTTTTTCCCCCCCCCCCCCCCCACCCCCCCCCCCCCCCACGCGAAGGCTCTAGCGAATCCCGCGCCAGCCCTCAGGATCGACGCCGCCCGGCACCGGGGCGCCCTCGTCGTACGGCTGACGCGTGAACACGAACGATCCGAGGTCCAGGTGGCTCACGGATCCGTCAGGCCGCCGTACGGCCCTCAGCAGCTCCCCCGCATAGTAGCCGTCGAGCCCCGTCCACGTCCCGTCGCCGTTCACCCGGAAGCGGGAGCGCCGGCCGTGGCCGGACAACGGGCCCAGCGACAGGCCCTCATCGGCCGACAGACGCAGCGCGACGGCCTGCGTCCCCCAGTACCAGGGACCCGCCAGCTCCAGCACACTCGCGTCAAGCTCCGGCAGCGGCCTCCACGGGGACGGAATCCGCGGTTCGGCCTCTGCCACCAGACGGACGAGATCGGCGGCCACGTTCGTCACCAGTGGGCCCGAGGTGCAGTTGGCCAGCACCACGGCCGCCAGATCGTCCTCCACGCTGATCGTCACGTTCGCGAGAAAGCCCGGCAGAGAACCGGAATGCCCGACGAGGAGCCGCCCGTCCCGCTGCTGGATCTGCAGACCCAGTCCGTACGCGGAACCAGCTGCCACCTCCGCGGCTTCGGCAGGCGCGGCGGGGATGCGCATCTCGCGCACGGACCCCGCGCTCAGCACCCGGTCGTCGCCCCGGGCCAGAAAGACGGCGAAGTGAGCCAAGTCCCTGGCGGTGGACCACAGCTGACCGGCCGGAGCCATCCTCCCGAGGTCCTCGGAGGGCTCCGGAAGCATCACGTCCGCCCACGGATGCACTGCCCATCCGCCCGCATGCGGAGCCTGCGGACGACCGCTCGTACGGTGCAGGCGCAGCGGCTCGAGCACCTCGCGTCGCAGCACCTCTTCCCAAGGCGCCCCCCGCAATTCCTCCACCAGGGCGCCGAGCAGCGTGTAACCGGGGTTCGAATAATGGTGGCGCCGCCCCACCGGGTGCCGGAAGGGCTGCCCGCCCAGCACATCGGCGAGCTCCGGGCGCAGCGAACCGGGCGTCCGTTCCCACCAGGGAGCGGGTGACTCCGCCGCCAATCCGCCCGTGTGCGCGAGCAGTTCGGCGATCGTGGCCTCCCCCGCGCCGGTACCCGGCAGATGCTTCTCCAGCGGGTCGCCGAGATCCAGCACGCCCTCGTCACGCAGCCGCAGGACAAGTACGGCGGTGAAGGTCTTGGTGATCGAACCGATCCGGTACTGCACGTTCTCGTCCGGGCCGTGCCCCTCCACCGACGTACGGGACCCCGTCCACACCGGCTGCCCGTCCCTGACGACCGTCGCGACCAGCGACGGCGCCCTCCCCTCGGCCTGAGCGGTGGCGATGCGGTGCAGCAGGGCGCGGCGCGTGGCGGGAAGCAGCTCTTCCTCGGGTGTTGTCATGCCCCCAGTCCACCCCGGCCGCCGGCACACGTCGAGCGCATTTCATCCGTGGCCGGCGCACGTCCTGCTCGTCGCTCCGGCCGCTGCACGATCAGGTCTGCGCCATGTCCACGAAACGGGAGTAGTGGCCCTGGAAGGCCACCGTGATGGTCGCCGTCGGACCGTTACGGTGCTTGGCCACGATCAGGTCGGCCTCACCGGCGCGGGGCGACTCCTTCTCGTACGCGTCCTCGCGGTGCAACAGGATGACCATGTCGGCGTCCTGCTCGATGGAACCCGACTCACGAAGGTCCGAGACCATCGGCTTCTTGTCCGTGCGCTGCTCGGGACCACGGTTCAGCTGCGACAGCGCGATGACCGGGACCTCCAGCTCCTTGGCGAGCAGCTTGAGGTTTCGGGACATGTCCGAGACCTCCTGCTGGCGGTTCTCGGCGCGCTTGGAACCACCGGACTGCATCAGCTGGAGGTAGTCGATGACGACCAGTCTGATGTCGTTGCGCTGCTTGAGACGGCGGCATTTGGCACGGATCTCCATCATCGACAGGTTGGGAGAGTCGTCGATGAAGAGGGGAGCAGCCGAGACGTCCGGCATCCGGCGGGCCAACCGGGTCCAGTCCTCGTCGGTCATCGTGCCGGAACGCATGTGGTGCAGGGCCACGCGGGCCTCCGCGGACAGCAGACGCATCGCGATCTCGTTGCGGCCCATCTCGAGCGAGAAAATGACGCTGGGCAGGTTGTTCTTGATCGAAGCGGCCCGCGCGAAGTCCAGGGCGAGGGTGGACTTACCCATGGCGGGGCGGGCGGCGATGACGATCATCTGGCCAGGGTGCAGGCCGTTCGTGAGCGAGTCGAAGTCGGTGAAACCGGTGGGCACACCGGTCATCTCGCCGCTGCGCGAGCCGATCGCCTCGATCTCGTCGAGCGCACCCTCCATGATGTCGCCGAGGGGCAGATAGTCCTCGCTGGTGCGCTGCTCGGTGACCGCGTAGATCTCGGCCTGCGCGCTGTTGACGATCTCGTCCACATCGCCGTCGGCCGCGTAACCCATCTGCGTGATCCGCGTACCCGCCTCGACCAGGCGGCGCAGGACGGCACGCTCGTGAACGATCTCCGCGTAGTACTCGGCGTTGGCCGCGGTGGGAACCGTCTGGACGAGAGTGTGCAGATACGATGCGCCGCCGACCTTGGTGATCTCGCCGCGCTTGGTGAGTTCGGCCGCGACCGTGATCGGGTCGGCCGGCTCGCCCTTCGCGTACAGATCGAGGATCGCCGTGTAGATGGTCTCGTGCGCGGGCCGGTAGAAGTCGTGGCCCTTGATGACCTCGACGACGTCTGCGATGGCGTCCTTGGACAGGAGCATGCCGCCCAGAACCGACTGCTCGGCGTCCAGGTCCTGCGGCGGTACGCGTTCGAAGGCGGAACCTCCGCCGTCCCATTCGCCGCCCTCGCGGCCTCGGTCATGCTGCTCGTCGCGGCTCCGGCCGACGTCACTGCGCTGACGGGAGGCGGGCAGACGATCACTGGGACCGCTGTCGGCCCACGGGTCGTCCAAGGGCTCGGAAATACTCACCGAGCCACCTCCTCCCGTCCGCCGAGCGGACCTAGCCGTGCCCCTCTTTTCTACGGCACGGCACTGACAAATGAAGTCACCCAACTCCGGTTCTGACGCGTCGGTTTTGCCAGGTTTCCGAGGACGGAGGAGAGAGCGGGCGCGCCCCACGTTAGGCCTGCGGGCACCGTCAGCCAATCTGGTTATCCACAGGCCATGTGGACGACCGCCCGGATGCTGTGGAGAACCCGGCCAAAGCTGTGCACGAGCCGGTGGACAGCCCTGTGAACAAGCACTCAGTCCCTGCAGCACAACCGCTCTGACCAGCAACTTTGCCGTCCACTGGCTGTGCAGAAGAAAAACTTTCCCAGCCGGGCCAAGATCTCCTCGAACACTGCACGACGACGTCCGTCACGCGTCCACAAGTAAGGGTCTCAGAAGGTTTGCATCTCTTACCTGTGGAAGATTAGATTGGTGCCCATGACACAGGCTCCCGCGACACCCCGGGCCGTCCGGCGCCGGCACGACCGCGAGATCGTCGCGCTGGCCGTTCCGGCCTTCGGCGCGCTGGTGGCCGAGCCCCTTTTCGTGATGGCCGACAGCGCGATAGTCGGACATCTCGGTACCGCCCAACTGGCCGGCCTCGGGGTGGCTTCGGCTCTCCTCATGACTGCCGTGGGCGTCTTCGTCTTCCTCGCCTACGCCACGACGTCCGCCGTCGCCCGGCGTGTCGGTGCAGGCGATCTGCGCGCCGCGATCCGCCAGGGCATGGACGGCATCTGGCTCGCTCTGCTGATCGGCGCGAGCGTCATCGCCGTCACCCTGCCGACGGCACCCGCCCTGGTGAACCTCTTCGGCGCCTCGGACACAGCCGCCCCCTACGCGATCACCTACCTGCGGATCTCAGCGCTCGGCATCCCGGCCATGCTTGTCGTGCTCGCCGCCACCGGCGTCCTGCGAGGCCTGCAGAACACGAGAACTCCGCTGTACGTCGCCATCGCCGGCTTCGTGGCCAACGCCGCCCTCAACGCGATCCTCGTCTACGGCGCCGGTCTCGGCATCGCCGGCTCGGCCTGGGGCACCGTCACCGCCCAGTTCGGCATGGCCGCCGTCTATCTGTACGTCGTCGTCCGAGGTGCCCGGAAGCACGGTGCCTCACTGCGACCGGACCTGGACGGGATCCGGGCCTGTGCCCAGACCGGCGCCCCGCTCCTGGTGCGCACCCTGTCACTGCGCGCGATCCTCATGATCACCACTGCCGTCGCCGCGCGGCTCGGAGATGCCGAGATGGCGGCGCACCAGATCATCCTCTCCCTGTGGAATCTTCTCGCTTTCGCACTCGACGCGATCGCCATCGCCGGGCAGGCCATCATCGGCCGTTATCTGGGCGCGAACGATGCCGGAGGAGCTCGCGAAGCCTGCCGACGGATGGTGCAGTGGGGCGTCGCTGTCGGGATCGTTCTCGGTCTGCTGCTCGCGTTCACCCGGCCGCTGTTCCTGCCGCTCTTCACCGACGACTCCGTGGTGCGGGACACTGCTCTGCCCGCTCTTCTCGTGGTGGCGATCGTGCAGCCGGTCTCCGGCATCGTCTTCGTCCTCGACGGAGTACTCATGGGCGCCGGGGACGGCCCGTACCTCGCACGGGCCATGATCCTCACGCTCGCGGTCTTCGCTCCGGTCGCGCTGCTCGTACCGCGCCTAGGGGGAGGGCTGACCATCCTTTGGGCCGCCATGAGCCTGATGATGACAGTGCGCATGCTGACCCTGTGGCTGCGATCTCGCTCGGGCCGCTGGATCATCACCGGTGCCACCCGCTGACGGCTGTCAGCGCTGCCCAGCTGTTTCACGTGAAACGGCGTGTTTCACGTGAAACACGCCGAGCCGAAACGCCCCAGCCGCCCCATTCCGGATCGGTCCCACCACGACGAAGAAGGGCCGCACCCCCGGAGGGATGCGGCCCTTCTCTCAGCAGTGCTGAGCGCTGCACTCAGGCAGCGACGACCTCGATGTTGACCTTGGCGGCAACCTCGGGGTGCAGACGCACGGACGTCTCGTGGGCGCCCAGGGTCTTGATCGGCGAGCCCAGCTCGATGCGGCGCTTGTCGACCTCGGGGCCACCGGAAGCCTTGATCGCCGAAGCGATGTCGGCCGGGGTGACGGAACCGAAGAGACGACCGGCGTCGCCGGAACGGACGGCCAGACGGACCTTGACGCCCTCGAGGCGGCCCTTGATCTCGTTGGCCTGCTCGATGGTCGCGATCTCGTGGATCTTGCGAGCACGACGAATCTGCTCGACGTCCTTCTCGCCACCCTTGGTCCAGCGGATCGCAAAGTTCCGCGGGATCAGGTAGTTGCGAGCGTAACCGTCCTTGACGTCGACGACGTCGCCCGCGGCACCGAGGCCGGAGACCTCGTGGGTGAGGATGATCTTCATTTTTCGGTCACCCTTCCCTTATCGCGCGGTGGAGGTGTAGGGCAGCAGCGCCATCTCACGGCTGTTCTTCACAGCCGTGGCGACGTCACGCTGGTGCTGCGTGCAGTTGCCGGTCACGCGGCGGGCACGGATCTTGCCGCGGTCGGAAATGAACTTCCGCAGCATGTTCGTGTCCTTGTAGTCCACGTACGTGACCTTGTCCTTGCAGAAAGCGCAGACCTTCTTCTTCGGCTTGCGCACAGGCGGCTTCGCCATGATGTATCTCCTGTGTGATCAAGAAGTGGGGTACGAACCGGCCCTTAGAAGGGAGGCTCGTCCGAGTAGCCGCCGCCGGAGCCGCCGGAGCTTCCGCCCCAGCCGCCGCCACCGCCGCCGCTCTGGTTGCCGCCGCCGGCAGGAGCGCTGGTCGCCCAGGGGTCGTCGGCGGGAGCGCCGCCGCCCTGCGGCTGAGCGCCGCCGGAGCTTCCGCCCCAGCTGCCGCCGCCCTGCTGGCCGCCGCCGCCACCGCCGCCGTAACCGCCCTGGCCGCCTCGACCGGTGGTCTTGGTGACCTTGGCCGTGGCGTTCTTCAGGCTGGCGCCGACTTCCTCGACGTCCAGCTCGTAGACCGTGCGCTTGACGCCCTCACGGTCCTCGTAGGACCGCTGCTTCAGCCGGCCCTGCACGATCACGCGCATGCCTCGCTGAAGCGACTCTGCGACGTTCTCCGCCGCCTGACGCCAGACCGAGCAGGTCAGGAACAGGCTCTCGCCGTCCTTCCACTCGTTGGTCTGACGGTCGAAGGTGCGGGGGGTGGACGCGACACGGAACTTCGCGACCGCCGCACCGGAAGGGGTGAAGCGCAGCTCGGGGTCGTCGACAAGATTGCCGACGACCGTGATGACGGTCTCGCCTGCCATGGGGGAACCTCTCGGCGGGTTTGCTGCTGGCTGCTTGGTGCTGCTACTCGGATCCCGAGATCAGCTGAGCGGGAGAGCTCAGTGGGTCTCGGGGCGGAGGACCTTGGTCCGGAGGACCGACTCGTTCAGGTTCATCTGGCGGTCGAGCTCCTTGACGACCGCAGGCTCGGCCTGCAGGTCGATGACCGAGTAGATGCCCTCGGGCTTCTTCTTGATCTCGTACGCGAGACGACGACGGCCCCAGGTGTCGACCTTCTCGACCTTTCCGTTGCCCTCACGGACGACGGAGAGGAAGTTCTCGATCAGCGGGGAGACAGCACGCTCCTCGAGATCGGGGTCGAGGATGACCATCACTTCGTAGTGACGCATGTGGAACCCACCTCCTTTGGACTCAGCGGCCACGGTCGTTCCGTGGCAGGAGGGTTGTTATGCGTACGCAACGGTATCCGCCGCCACTGACAATGGGGTTTCTCGATCGGAGATCCGAGCGGGAGTCCCTGTCGTGACTCGGCCACGGCCTGGGCAGACACCGGTGCAGAGAGTACAGAGTACCCGCACGGTGGCTTCCGGTTGAAATCCGGCGGGGGAGAGCGTCAATCTGTACACATCGGGTGTGAATGGCGCTACGATGCGCCACCTTCCGCAGGAGGTGCCCTATGGCACAGACAATGCGCCCCAACATCGGTGGTTCCCTGCTCGCGACCGACGGCAAGCCCCACCCTCTCCAGGACACGCTGATGTGGGTGACCGCCGTCCTCGGTGTCATCGCCTTCGTGACCGCGATGTTCCACAGCCTCCACCTGATCAGTTCCTGGGCCGGCCTGGTGGGCGTCATCACCGGGGCCTACGGCCAGTTCATCTCAGAGACGACCCGCGAACGCTTCGGCCTGATCCTGGGTCTCGGCGCCTCAGCCTTCGGCTTCTTCCTCGGCATGGCCCACGGCGGTCTCTTCGGCGGCGTCATCAACTGACGGCTCCGAGCCCGCCGACGCCGCCGGACAGCCGGCTGTCCGCCTGACCCGGCACCTGCCGGACCACACGCCTCACGTCCCCGACCGTCCCCGGCCGGGGACGTAGGGTGCACACGGCCAAACAGGGCGCTCGCGGGGCACAGTAGGCTTCGGCGCGAGAGCCGGAGCCCCTTCACCCGTGGGCCACACCAGCCGAGGAGCGCCCCGAATGAGCCTGACCCTGAGGACCATCAGCCGAGAGCAGCATCTGGCATACATCCAGAGCCTGCCCGCGGCGAGCCACATGCAGGTCCCCGCCTGGGCGGATGTCAAGGCGGAGTGGCGCTCCGAGAACCTCGGATGGTTCGACGACAGGACCGGCGAGATGGTCGGCGCGGGCCTGGTGCTGTACCGCCAGCTGCCGAAGATCAAGCGCTATCTCGCCTATCTTCCCGAGGGCCCGGTCATCAACTGGTTCGCTCCGAACCTCGACGACTGGCTGCAGCCGATGCTCGCGCACCTCAAGCAGCAGGGCGCCTTCTCCGTGAAGATGGGCCCGCCGGTGATCATCCGGCGCTGGGAGGCCGCGTCCATCAAGGGCGGCATCCAGAACCCCGACGTGAAGCGCCTGCGGGACATCGAGGCGGACTTCATCGAGCCCCGCGCCTTCGAGGTCGCCGACAAGCTGCGCCGCATGGGCTGGCAGCAGGGCGAGGACGGCGGCGCCGGCTTCGGTGACGTGCAGCCCCGCTACGTCTTCCAGGTGCCGCTGGCGAACCGGTCGCTGGAAGAGGTCCACGGGAACTTCAACCAGCTGTGGCGCCGCAACATCAAGAAGGCCGAGAAGTCGGGCGTCGAGGTCGTCCAGGGTGGCTACCAGGACCTGGAGGAGTGGCAGCGGCTGTACGAGATCACCGCCCTGCGCGACCACTTCCGGCCCCGCCCGCTCTCGTACTTCCAGCGCATGTGGACGGCGCTCAACAACGAGGACCCCAACCGCATGCGGCTGTACTTCGCCCGGCACAACGGGGTGAACCTGTCCGCGGCGACGATGCTCGTCGTCGGCGGCCACGTCTGGTACTCCTACGGCGCCTCGGACAACATCGGCCGCGAGGTCCGGCCCTCGAACGCGATGCAGTGGCGGATGCTTCGCGACTCGTACGCCCTCGGCGCGACGGTCTACGACCTGCGCGGCATCTCCGACTCGCTGGACGAGACGGACCACCTCTTCGGTCTGATCCAGTTCAAGGTGGGCACGGGCGGGCAGGCGGCCGAGTACCTCGGCGAGTGGGACTTCCCGCTCAACAAGCTGCTCCACAAGGCTCTCGACATGTACATGTCGCGCCGCTGACCCGGTCCGGTCCGCCCTCCGCGCCGCCTTCGCAGCGCGGTATCGCGGCGAAGGTCCGGCGGATCCGCCACACTTTCCTTTCATACCTCTGATACACCGCAGCCACGAGAAAGGTTCCGGGACCGGCCATGGCGCTCACGCTCAACGTCGACACCGCGCGCTGGCGGGCACACCACAAGCACGTGCAGGAGCAGTTCCCGGGGCTCGTCCCCGTCTGCAAGGGCAACGGCTACGGCTTCGGCCACGAGCGGCTCGCCGACGAGGCCACGCGCCTCGGCTCGGACGTCCTCGCCGTCGGCACCACGTACGAGGCCGCCCGGATCAAGGACTGGTTCGGTGGCGATCTGCTGGTCCTGACGCCGTTCAGGAGGGGCGAGGAGCCCGTACCGCTGCCCGACCGGGTCATCCGCTCCGTATCGTCGATAGACGGCGTGTACGGCCTCGTGGGCGCCCGCGTCGTCATCGAGGTCATGTCCTCGATGAAGCGGCACGGTGTGAGCGAACAGGATCTGCCCCACCTGCACTCCGCCATAGAGAACGTGCGGCTGGAAGGCTTCGCCATCCACCTGCCGCTGGACCGCACGGACGGTTCGGACGCCGTCGAGGAGGTCATCGGCTGGATGGACCGCCTGCGCGCTGCCCGTCTGCCGCTGCACACGATGTTCGTCAGCCACCTCAAGGCCGACGAACTCGCCCGCCTTCAGCAGCAGTTCCCGCAGACCCACTTCCGCGCCCGCATCGGTACGCGGCTGTGGCTGGGGGACCACGAGGCGACCGAGTACCGCGGCGCCGTCCTGGACGTCACGCGCGTGTCCAAGGGCGAACGCTTCGGCTACCGGCAGCAGAAGGCGGCCTCGGACGGCTACCTGGTCGTCGTGGCGGGCGGTACGTCGCACGGGGTGGGGCTGGAGGCCCCCAAGGCGCTGCACGGCGTCATGCCGCGCGCCAAGGGCGTCGCCCGCGCGGGCCTCGCGACGGTCAACCGCAACCTGTCCCCGTTCGTCTGGGGCAGCAAGCAGCGTTGGTTCGCGGAGCCGCCCCACATGCAGGTCTCGATCCTCTTCGTGCCCTCGGACGCCCCGGAGCCGAAGGTGGGCGAGGAACTGGTGGCCCATCTGCGGCACACCACCACGCAGTTCGACCGGATCGTCGACCGCTGACCGCACGAGGGCCGGGCGGGACCGCCTGGACCAAGGACGAAAGGCCGTACACGGACACCGTGTACGGCCTTTCGCGTGGCTGCTGCGACTCGTTCGCTCAGAGCGAACTGTCCTCCGTGGTCGCGTTTCGCGCCCCCCATTCGACCTGAGCCCCCTCGAAGTGCGCCGCGTGCCGGGGCGGATGCGCCGCGGCACCCACGACGAACACGTCCTCCGCGCCGTCCAGCACACCTCCCGACGGATCGTCGTCGCCGGCCCGGCGCACCGGGTCCCGCTCCGGCATCAGGATGTCCCGCACCACCACGGCACAGATGTACAGCGTCCCCAGCAGGTGCACGGCGATGGCGGCCTGGTACCCCTCGGTGGGCAGGCCCTTGTGGGCTTCTCCGCTGGTCGTGTACGCGAGGTACATCCAGATCCCGACGAAGTACGCGACCTCGCACGCCTGCCAGATGAGGAAGTCGCGCCAGCGCGGGCGGGCCAGTGCGGCAAGGGGGACCAGCCACAGCACGTACTGGGGCGAGTAGACCTTGTTGGTGAGGATGAAGGCCGCGACGATCAGGAAGGCGAGCTGCGCGAAGCGCGGACGGCGGGGGGCCGCCACCGTGAGCGCGGCGATGCCCACGCAAGCCAGCAGCATCAGAACGGCGGCGAACGTGTTGATGTTGTCCGTGGTCAGGAGCGAGCTCTGCCAGCGCTGGGAGAGGATCAGCCAGAAGGATCCGAAGTCGACGCCGCGCTCCTGGCTGAACGTGTAGAACTTCGACCAGCCCTCGAAGGCGAAGACCATCACGGGCAGGTTCACGGCGAGCCAGGCCACGACCGCACCGCCCACCGCGATCCGGAACTCACGCCACCTTCCGGCGCGCCAGCACAGCATCAGCAGCGGGCCCAGCAGCAGGAACGGATAGAGCTTGGCGGCCGTGGCGAGCCCCAGCAGGACGCCGAACGCGAGGGAGCGGCCCCGGGACCACATCAGCATGGCGGCGGCGGTCAGAGCGACGGCCAGCAGGTCCCAGTTGATGGTGGCGGTCAGGGCGAAGGCGGGGGCGAGGGCGACCAGCAGACCGTCCCAGGGGCGGCGTCCGTGGGTGCGTGCGACGCACACGGCGATGATCGCCGCGCACACCATCAGCATCCCGGAGTTGACCATCCAGTAGAACTGCTCCTGGTGCTGGATGCTGCCGCTACCGGGGGTGAGCCAGGAGGCGACCTCCATGAACACGCCGGTGAGCACCGGGTACTCAAGGTAGTCCATGTCGCCGCTGAGCTTGTCGAAGTACGGCACGAGCCCGTCGGCGAAGCCGCGTCCCTGGTAGAGGTGCGGGATGTCCGAGTAGCACGCGTGCGTGTACTGGGAGCTGGCACCGAAGAACCAGGCGCCGTCGTAGCAGGGCAGCTTCTGCACCATGCCGAGGGCGAACATGCCGATCGCGAGGAGCGCGACGATCCGCACAGGGGTCCACCAGGACGTCCCCGGCAGCGCTCGTCGCCCGAGGGGGCCGCCGATCAGCTCACTGCCGTTCGCGGCGACCTCGTCCTCCCTGGTCGGGTGTACCGGTTCCGGCTCGTGCACGCTCGCTCGCGTCGTTTCTGCACTGGGCATGCCGCACATCCTGCCGTACGCACCTGGGAATACGCCGAGGGCCGCCGCACCTGGTCGGCGCGGCGGCCAATGTTTCACGTGAAACACACTTCGGTCGGCAGGGCGCTGCTACCCGCCCGGACCGCCGAAGAGGCCTCCATTGCCGTTGCCTCGCGTGTTTCCGGTCCCGGTGGACTCCGTGGGCGAAGAGGTCACGCCGCCGTCCGTACCGCCGGTGTCGGTGCCGCCCGTGTTGGTCCCGCCGTTGTTGTTGCAGCTCCAGTCCCACTTGCCACAGCTCTCGCTCGGCGAGGGCGAGGGCGAGGACGACGAGGGGGTCTCGCTGGGCGTCTCGCTCGGCGTCGGACTTTCCTTGTGGCTCTCGGTCACCGAGGGAGTCACGGTCGGCGTCGGTACGTCATTGATGACCTTGCCGATGTCCTCGGGCGTCGGGAAGTTCTTCACCGGCTCCTTCTTGAGTGCCTGTGCCATGTAGTCGTGCCAGATCTCGGCCGGGAACGAGGCGCCGTGGATCTTCTCCTGGCCACCCGTTCCGTACATCTCCAGGAACTCGCGCTTCTTGCTGCTCTCGTTGTCGTCCATCCGGTACATCGTGATCGCGGTGGAGAGCTGCGGGGTGTAGCCGACGAACCAGGCGGACTTGTTGCCGTCGGTGGTACCGGTCTTGCCGGCCACCGGACGGCCGGGGAGCTGGGCGGCCGTACCGGTGCCCTCGTCGACCACGGTCTTCAGCACATCGGTGACGTTGTCGGCCACCGCCGAGGTGAAGGCCTGCTTGGACTTGTTCTCGTGCTGGAAGACCGTGCCGTGCTTGTCGGTGACTTCCTCGACCGAGTACGGGTCGTGCTGCTTGCCGCTGTCGGCGAAGGTGCCGTACGCGCCGGCCATCCGGATGGCGCTCGGGTCGGAGGTGCCGATCGAGAACGACGGGAAGTTGGCGCTGGCCAGGCTGGTCTTGAGGATGCCCGCCTCCATGGCGGCATCCCTGACCTTCTCCAGGCCGACGTCCATGCCGAGCTGCACGTACGCCGAGTTCGCGGAGACCCTCATCGCCTCGCGGAGGTCGATGTTGAAGGACGGCGGGTTGTACGACTCATTGCCGTCGTTCTTCTGCAGCCATTCGTTGCCGTTCTTGTCCTGCCAGACGTTCCCGTTGTACTCCTCGATCTTGAGCTTGTTCCTGCCGCTGTACAGGCTCTTCGGCGAGACGATGGTGCGCTCGTCCTGTGCCTGCTCCGGGTCGCCGTCAGGGTTGCGCACACCCCAGGACATGGCCGCTGCCAGCACGAACGGCTTGAACGTCGAGCCCACCTGGGCACCGGTCTGGTCGGCGTTGTTGGTGAAGTGCTTGGTCGCGTCCTCGCCGCCGTAGATGGCTTTGATCGCGCCCGTGTCGGGGTCGACGGAGGCTCCGCCGAACTGGACGTACTTGTCCTTGTCCGGACGCAGCTCGGGCTTGATGTTCTTCTTGCGGACGTCCTTCACGGCCTTCTCGAGAGCCTTGACCTTGTCCTGGTCGAAGGTCGTGTGGATCTCGTAGCCGCCCTGCTGAAGCTTGTTCGCCGTGACCCCGGTCTTGTCCGAGTTGTTGATCAGGTATGCCTTCGCCAGGTCGACGAGGTAGCCGACCTGACCGCTCAGCTGGGCGTTCGACCGCGGGTTCTGGATCTTGGGGAACGTCTTGTACTTCTTGAGTACCGTGGCGGGCAGGCGCCCGTCGTTGACCTCTTCCTCGAGGATCCACTTCCACCGCGCTTCGGCACGCTTGCGGTTGGCCTCGGGAGTGGCACCGACGGGGTCGATCGACTCGGCACCGGCCGGGTCGTAGTACGTGGCACCCTTCAGCACCGCGGCGAGGAAGGCGCACTGGCTTTCATTGAGCTTCTGGGCGTCCTTGTCGAAGTACGCATGTGCGGCCGCCTGGATCCCGTAGGCGTTGCGCCCGTAGTACGCGGAGTTCAGGTAGCCGGCCATGATCTTCTCCTTGGGCTCCTGAGCACCCACCTTTATGGAGACGAACAGCTCTTTGAACTTCCGGGAGATCGTCTGCGACTGGTCGTCCAGCATCGCGTTCTTCACGTACTGCTGGGTGATGGTGGAGCCGCCCTGCGTCTGACCGCCCTTGGCCATGTTGACGAAGGCCCGGGCGATGCCCATCGGGTCGACACCGCTGTCGTTCTCGAACGTCTTGTTCTCGGCCGACATGACGGCGAAGCGCATCGCCTTGGGGATCTTCTCGTAGCTGATGATCTGGCGGTTCGTCTCACCGCCGGTCGCGACCATCTGTTCGCCGTTCGACCAGTAGTAGACGTTGTTCTGCGCCTCGGCGGTCTTGGCCACGTCCGGCACGTCCACGAGCGCGTACGCCACGCCCGCGATCGCCACCAGGCTGCCGAAGAACCCGATGAACAGCCCCGTCACGAGCCTCCAGGACGGCACCCAGCGCGAAGCGCCGTACCTGCCCGCACGGGGATAGTCGACGAAGCGTTTCTTGGCGGGTCCTGGACGGCCTCGGCCGCGCCCAGGACCGCCGGGTCCACCGGCGCCGCCGCCGCGCCCTGCGCCGCCCGCGCCTCCGGGCCCGCCGGCGCCTGAACCCTCGGCGGCTCGGCGTCGGCCGCCCCCACTGCTCCTCTGGACCGCCCGCCGGGCCTCGGCACGGCTCCCGTACGGGCGCTCCTCACCCCCCGAGCCGTAGGCATCGGAAGGAGAGCCGGTGACGCCCCGCGGTGCGGCACGGCGACCGGAGGACGGGCCGGGCTGACCGCGTCGGGCCGCGGCACGCCCGCCGCCCTGCGGCTGCGGCGGTTTGCGACGGTGCTCGCTCATCGAACGATTACTCCTCGGGCAGGCGCACCTTTGCGCGCCTGGAAACGGCGGCTGGTTTCCGGTCCCCCCCGAAGTACGGATGCGGCAGTCACCGCATTCACCCGTACTGCACCGAGGACAGGGACGTCCCCGGGCATCACTCGGTTCCCGGCGGTCTGCATGGCGCACAGACTACGCACCGTCAAAACCCACCGAGGGCCCAAGTTCACCCCAAATCAGGCAACTCACTTGCTACGAATCAGTGATGTGACGCCGTTCACCATCTCCCCTCTTGTCGCATCCGTAGAGGCGTTCTATCGTGCTGATGTATCGAGTCGATACATCAGCCCGTCATAGAGGCCGTGCCGACGTGACAGCGACAGGGAGGAGGCGATCATGAGCCGGCGTTCCGGCATCCTCGAGTTCGCCGTACTCGGCCTGCTCCGCGAGTCTCCGATGCACGGCTACGAGCTGCGCAAACGTCTCAATACGTCACTTGGTGTGTTCCGTGCGTTCAGCTACGGAACGCTCTACCCCTGCCTCAAGACGCTGGTCGCCAACGGCTGGTTGATCGAGGAGCCGGGGTCCACACCTGAGGACGCCCTCGCCGCTTCACTCACGGGGCGTCGCGCCAAGATCGTCTACCGGTTGACGGCGGAAGGTAAGGAACACTTCGAGGAGCTGCTCGCGCAGACGGGCCCCGACGCGTATGAGGACGAGCACTTCGCCGCCCGCTTCGCGTTCTTCGGACAGACGTCGCGCGACGTACGCATGCGCGTACTGGAGGGCCGCCGCAGTCGGCTAGAGGAACGCCTGGAGAAGATGAGCGCCTCGCTGGCGCGCACCCGGGAGCGCCTCGACGACTACACCCTCGAGCTCCAGCGGCACGGAATGGAGTCCGTGGAGCGCGAAGTGCGCTGGCTGAACGAGCTCATCGAGAGTGAGCGGGCCGGACGGGACCAGAAGCGTTCCGGCCCCGAAGGACCCGCTCAGCAGGACAGCACATCTGGAGAGACGGGCGGCCTGCCCCGGCACCGGGACAGCTCCCGGCCGGATCCGTCCGACGACACCACCACGTGAGACCCATTCGGGGTCTCACCGAGTACACACAGGGAGCAACCGGAATGGGTTCGGTTCGCGTAGCCATCGTCGGCGTGGGCAACTGCGCCGCGTCGCTGGTCCAGGGCGTCGAGTACTACAAGGACGCCGACCCGGCGTCCAAGGTGCCGGGCCTGATGCACGTGCAGTTCGGCGAGTACCACGTGCGTGACGTCGAGTTCGTCGCCGCGTTCGACGTCGACGCCAAGAAGGTCGGCCTCGACCTCTCGGACGCCATCGGCGCCAGCGAGAACAACACCATCAAGATCTGCGACGTCCCGAACAAGGGCGTCACGGTCCAGCGCGGCCACACCCTCGACGGCCTCGGTAAGTACTACCGGGAGACCATCGAGGAGTCCGCCGAGACCCCGGTCGACGTGGTCAAGGTCCTCAAGGACCAGCAGGTCGACGTTCTCGTCTGCTACCTGCCCGTCGGTTCCGAGGACGCGGCGAAGTTCTACGCCCAGTGCGCCATCGACGCCAAGGTCGCCTTCGTCAACGCCCTTCCGGTCTTCATCGCCGGCACCAAGGAGTGGGCCGACAAGTTCACCGAGGCCGGCGTCCCGATCGTCGGTGACGACATCAAGTCGCAGGTCGGCGCCACCATCACGCACCGTGTGATGGCGAAGCTGTTCGAGGACCGCGGTGTCCGTCTCGAGCGCACCATGCAGCTCAACGTGGGCGGCAACATGGACTTCAAGAACATGCTGGAGCGCGACCGCCTCGAGTCGAAGAAGATCTCGAAGACGCAGGCCGTCACCTCGCAGATCCCCGACCGCGACATGGGCGCGAAGAACGTGCACATCGGCCCCTCGGACTACGTGGCCTGGCTGGACGACCGCAAGTGGGCGTACGTCCGCCTCGAGGGCCGTGCCTTCGGCGACGTTCCGCTGAACCTGGAGTACAAGCTCGAGGTCTGGGACTCCCCGAACTCCGCGGGTGTCATCATCGACGCCCTGCGCGCCGCGAAGATCGCCAAGGACCGCGGCATCGGCGGCCCGATCCTCTCCGCGTCGAGCTACTTCATGAAGTCCCCGCCCGTCCAGTACTTCGACGACGAGGCCTACGCCAACGTCGAGAAGTTCATCAAGGGCGAGGTCGAGCGCTAAAGCGCCGCTGTCGCGAGCCAGTTGAGGGTCCCCGGGTCGTCGCCCGGGGGCCCTCCTCGTATGTGAGGCTGGGCCCCATGTCCGTCGTGCGTGACCTGCGCGTACTTCTGCGCTTCCAGGGGTTCAGACGCCTGCTCGCCGTCCGGCTGCTGTCCCAGGGCGCCGACGGCGTGTACCAGGTCGCGCTCGCCACGTACGTCGTGTTCTCGCCGGAGAAGCAGACCTCGGCCGCCGGCATCGCCTCGGCCATGGCGGTACTGCTCCTGCCGTACTCCCTCGTGGGTCCCTTCGCGGGCGTCCTGCTGGACCGCTGGCGCCGGCGGCAGGTCTTCGTCCACGGCAACCTGCTGCGAGCGCTGCTGGCGTGCGTGACGGCCGTCCTGATGCTCAGCCACGTCCCCGACTGGCTCTTCTACGCCTCCGCCCTGTGCGTCACCGCGGTCAACCGCTTCGTCCTGGCGGGCCTCTCGGCCTCACTGCCGCGGGTCGTCGACTCCGAACGGCTGGTCATCGCGAACTCGGTGTCCCCGACGGCGGGGACACTCAGCGCGACCGCCGGCGGAGCCCTCGCCCTCGCCGTACGGCTGCTGACCGTGGACTCCAATGCCGTCGTGGTGCTTTTGGGAGCAGCCGTGTACCTGTGCGCGGCACTCGCCGCCCTGCGCATACCGCCGGACCTGCTCGGACCCGACCGCCACTTCGTGCGTCCGCGCCTGTGGGCGACGCTCGCCGACACCGCCTGCGGGCTCGCGGCGGGCATGCGTCATCTGTCCGAGCCGGCCCGCAGGGACGCCGCCTGGGCTCTCGCGTCCATGACGTTGATGCGTTTCTGCTACGGCGCCCTGACGGTCATGGTGCTGATGCTCTGCCGGTACGCCTGGTCGTCGGACTCCGAGGACGGCCTCGCTCTTCTGGGCCTCGCGGTGGGCCTGTCCGGCGCCGGCTTCTTCGCTGCCGCCGTGTTGTCTCCGGCGGTCGCCGGGACCGTGGGGCCGGTCCGCTGGATCGCCGTCTGCGCCGCCTGCGCCGCGCTGCTGGAGCCCGCGCTGGCCCTTCCGTTCGCCGTGCCCCCGATGCTGGCCGCAGCCTTCGTCCTGGGCCTGACCACGCAGGGTGCGAAGATCGCCACGGACACGATCATCCAGTCCTCCGTCGACGACGGCTTCCGTGGCCGGATTTTCTCTGTTTACGACGTGCTGTTCAACATCGCATTCGTCGGCGCGGCCGCAGTGGCCGCCCTCCTGCTGCCCTCTGACGGACGATCGGCGTCCCTGGTGGTCACGATCGCCGTTATCTACGCGACAGTTGCGGTGTCTATGACCCGCTTTGCACGTCAGTAAGTGTCACATCAACGCCACAGAGCTCCTCCGGGCTACAGAGTGGCTTGTGAATCCCGATAGTTTACGTGCGTCTTATTTCACGCCACGTGCTCTCATCGTTCGAGGGGGACCCCCAAGTGACCGTTTCGCCGCCGCCGCAGGGCCAGAATCCTTACGCCGCCCAGCCCACCGCTCCTGCGGACCAGCAGCCCGGGGTTCCCCCGCAGCAGCCCTACGCGCCGTTCCCGCAGCAGGCCGGAGCCCCGGTCCCGCCGCCGGCTCCGGCCAAGCGGTTCGGCAAGAAGGCCATGCGCGTCGTCGCCCTGATCCTGGTCGCCATAGGCCTGTACGGGGCGAAGTGGTACTTCGGTCAGAGCGACGCGGAGACCACGTCGGTGGGCAGTTGCATGCACAACGACGGCACTACCTCCAACGCCGACCTCAACGAGGTCGACTGCTCCTCGAGCGACTCCCAGTACAAGGTCGTCGAGAAGTTCGACAACACCAGCGACGACAGCAAGTGCGAGAGCGTCTCCGCCGCGACGGTGTACTACGTCCAGTCCGGCGGCGGCCACAACGTGGTGCTCTGCCTCAAGGAGACCAAGTAACAGCTCGGCCGGTATACGCCGAGGGGCGGTGTTTCACGTGAAACACCGCCCCTCGGCGTATCCGTGTCATGTTTCACGTGAAACACGACACCGTTCTTCCGTTCTCGGAACTCAGGCCTGCGCGGCCCACCAGTCCTTGAGAGCCGCCACCGCCGCCTCATGCTCCATCGGGCCGTTCTCCAGGCGCATTTCGAGCAGGAACTTGTAGGCCTGTCCGATCGCCGGGCCCGGGCCGATCCCGAGGATCTCCATGATCTGGTTGCCGTCGAGGTCCGGCCGGATGGAGTCCAGCTCCTCCTGCTCCTGGAGCTGGAGGATGCGCTCCTGCAGACCGTCGTACGCACGCGAGAGCGCGGTCGCCTTGCGCTTGTTGCGCGTGGTGCAGTCGGACCGCGTCAGCGCATGGAGGCGACTGAGGAGGGGCCCCGCGTCGCGGACGTAACGCCGGACCGCGGAATCCGTCCACTCACCCGTGCCGTACCCGTGGAAGCGCAGGTGGAGTTCGACCAGACGCGAGACGTCCTTCACCAGTTCGTTGGAGTACTTGAGAGCCGTCATCCGCTTCTTGGTCATCTTGGCACCCACCACCTCGTGGTGGTGGAAGGAGACCCGCCCGTCCTTCTCGAAGCGGCGCGTCCTGGGCTTGCCGATGTCGTGCAGCAGTGCGGCGAGCCGAAGAACGAGGTCCGGGCCGTCCTCCTCCAGCGCCATCGCCTGTTCCAGCACGATCAGAGTGTGCTCGTAGACGTCCTTGTGCCGGTGGTGCTCGTCCCGCTCCAGACGCAGCGCGGGAAGCTCCGGCAGCACGTGATCCGCCAGCCCCGTCTCGACGAGCAGCGTCAGGCCCTTGCGCGGCTGGGCGGCAAGGATCAGCTTGTTCAGCTCGTCCCGCACCCGCTCCGCGGACACGATCTCGATGCGTCCGGCCATGTCCTTCATCGCGGCGACGACGTCGGGCGCGACCTCGAAGTCGAGCTGTGCCGCGAAGCGGGCGGCGCGCATCATCCGGAGCGGATCGTCGGAGAAGGACTCCTCCGGAGTGCCGGGCGTACGCAGAACATGCCCCGCGAGGTCCTCCAGACCACCGTGCGGGTCGATGAACTCCTTCGCCGGAAGCGCGACGGCCATCGCGTTCACGGTGAAGTCGCGACGGACCAGGTCCTCCTCGATGGAGTCGCCGTAGGACACCTCGGGCTTGCGCGAGGTCCGGTCGTACGCCTCGGAGCGGTACGTCGTGATCTCGATCTGGAAGGACTGCTGTACGTCACCGACACGAGCGTCCTTCTGCGCTCCCACGGTGCCGAAGGCGATCCCGACCTCCCACACGGCGTCCGCCCACGGCCGCACGATCTTCAAAACGTCCTCGGGACGGGCGTCGGTCGTGAAGTCCAGGTCGTTGCCGAGCCGGCCGAGGAGCGCGTCCCGGACCGAGCCGCCTACCAGGGCCAGCGAGAACCCGGCCTCCTGGAAACGGCGGGCGAGGTCGTCGGCGACAGGGGACACCCGCAGCAGTTCGCTCACTGCGCGGCGCTGCACCTGACTCAGGGCGCTGGGGTTCTCTTCGTTGGCGTTCGGCACAACAGAAAAGGGTACGTGGCCCGCACCACCTCGGGCGCCTTCATTGAACGTGCACACCCCTGTCCTCGGGAACGGGCCGGGACGCGACCCCTGATACACGCACATAGAGGACAGGCCAGCAGGGGCTGCCGATCTTGTGGAGCAGACCGCGGCACTTCCCCTCCGCGCACATCGTTACCATGCGTGGACGCACATTCCGACGACCACTGACGACGACGAGGGACGGGCGAGCGCGTGGCCGAGGCGGCAGACTTCCAGGGGATGAGTCCCTCACCTGCCCGCCGCTGGATGCGGCGCACCGGTGTCCTGCTCGCGGGTCTGCCCCTGCTGGCCGGCCTGGTCCAGCTGTCGTCCCCGCTTGCCCAGGCCGCCGAGCAGACCCCCCCGGCCGACGCCTCGTCGTCCGGCACCGTCGACGTCTCCGTGGACTCCCTCAGCCCCAGCGCCCCTACGGACGGTGACACCCTCACCGTCTCGGGCACGGTCACCAACAAGGGCAGGCAGCCGGTCACCGACGCCCGCGTGGACCTGCGCCTCGGTCCCTCGCTCGACAGCCGCACCGCGCTCGACACCGTGACCAAGCGCACCCGCTACCAGCCGGGACTCGACGGCGCGCCGGTGGGTGACAAGTACGCCGAGGAGTTCGCGAAGCTCACGCCGGGCGTCTCGCAGCACTTCAGCATCTCGGTGCCGGTCAAGGAACTGGACCTGGGGGACGACGGCGTCTACCCGCTCGGCGTCTCCCTCTCCGGCCGGTCGGCGGCCCTGCCGTACGAGCAGGTGCTCGGCATCCAGCGCACGTTCCTCCCCTGGCAGCCCGAGCCTGCGGACACCAGGACCAGAACGACGTACCTCTGGCCGCTGATCTCGAGCGTGCACCTCACGGCGGAAACCGGTTCGAACGAGCAGCAGACCCCGGTCTTCCAGAACGACGACCTGGCCAAGGAGATCTCTCCCGGCGGCCGCCTGGACCAGCTCCTGTCGCTGGGCAGCACGCTCGACGTCACCTGGGTCGTCGACCCGGACCTGCTGGCCTCCGTCGACGCGATGAGGGACGGCTACCGGATCCAGGGCAAGGGCGGCACCACGACGGCGGGCAGCAACCGCAGGGTCGCCGACGCCTGGCTGCTGAAGCTGGAGAAGACGGTTGCGGACAAGGAGGTCGTCGCCCTCCCCTTCGCCGACCCCGACCTCGCCTCGCTCGCCCACAACGGCAGGAACGTCACCGGCTCCCTGAGTCACCTCAAGGACGCCACCGACGTCGCCTCGGACACCGTGAAGACGATCCTGCACGTGACTCCGAGCACCGACTTCGCCTGGCCCGTCGACGGCGCGATCGACCCGTCGATCGTCAAGGTGGCCACCTCCGCCGGTGCCGACAAGGTGATCGCCCGCAGTGACAGCCTCAGGGAGACCGGCGGCCTCCCGTACACGCCCAATGCGGCCCGGCCCATCGGCGGCGGCACCACGGCGGTGGTCGCGGACTCCCGTCTGTCCACGGCGTTCCAGGGCGACATGACCAAGGCGGACACCTCGACGCGTGCCGTCCAGGAGTTCCTCGCCCAGAGCCTGGTGACCAGCCTGCAGCAGCCCGACAAGCAGCGCAGCATCGTGGTCGCCCCGCAGCGGATGCCCTCGGGAAGCCAGGCCCAGACCATGGCGCAGGCGCTGACGGCGCTCCGGGACGGGAACTGGTCCCGGTCCCAGGAGCTGACCGCGGCCGCCGACGCCAAGCCGGACCCGGACGCCACGACCCGGGTCCCGGCCGCCTCCGCGTACTCCTCCGCGCTGCGCCGGCAGCAACTGCCGGTGTCGGCCTTCGGGGACATCGAGAAGATCCAGCGCAAGCTGGACGGCTTCGAAGTGATCCTCATCAGCCCCGACCGCGTCGTCACCCCCTTCGGGCGGGCCATGGACCGGAGCATGTCCACCTCGTGGCGCGGCCGTGCCACGGAGGCGGCGACCTTCCGCTCCGGGGTGAACGCGTATCTCAGGGTGCTCACGGATCAGGTCAGGCTGATCGACAAGTCCGAGACGAAACTCTCGGGCCGCAGTGCCACGATCCCGGTGACGGTGCAGAACAACCTGGTGCAGGGGGTCGACAACCTCGTCCTGCGCCTCACGTCGGAGCAGCCGACCCGTCTCAAGATCGGTGACGGCCCCTACGACGAGCAGCCCATCGGTGTCTCGGGCGGACACAGCCAGTCGGTGAAGTTCATCACCAACGCCAACGCGAACGGCCCCGTCAGGGTCGTCGCCCAGCTCTACACGACGGACGGCCAGGCCTACGGCGCCCCCGTCGCCTTCGACGTGGACGTCAACGAGATCACGCCCACGGTCATGCTGGTCATCGCCGGCGGCGTCCTGCTCCTCGTGCTCGCCGGCTTCCGGATGTACACGCAGCGCAAGCGCGCGGTGGCCCGGCAGGCCGAGGAGGAGCCGGAGGATGGTCCCGAGGACGAGATCCTGAACGGGGACGGCGACGGCACCGTAGACACTGAGGACACCGACGCCACGGGCTCCCAGGACCGCCCCGCGGGGAAGTCCGGCACGGAGCCGGGGGCAGGCGACCCGGAGCACCCGAGTGACCCGACACCGGACACCGCACCGGAAAGCACCGACCCGTCCGGCACGGGTGAGAGAGTGGACCGTTGAGCGATGTCGTGGCCGGTGGGCCCGGGGACGATGAGGTGGGGTATCCATGAACGCGCCGTACGACGGTGACCGCGGTCAGGGCGCGGGCGACTCGGGCTACCCCGAGGGTCCACCGCGCGAGCCCGGCCAGACGCCACCGGGCCCCCCCGCGGACATGTACTTCCAGGACGCCTACGACCAGGATCCGTACCGCGGGCAGGACCTCTCCGCCCAGGATCCGGTGACCGAGGCGCTCTACGACCGTGCGGCACACCCGCCGCCTCCGCCGGGCACGTACCCGCCGCAGCCGCCGCTCTACGCCCAGCCGCAGCCGCAGCAGTACGCACCCGACCCCCGTGTGTGGGCCCAGACGCCCCCGCCCGAGCCCGCCGGCCCGACCCGGCACCTCCCCTACGGTGAGGACCCCCGGACGACCCAGTTCGTGGGCGTGGACGACCTGGTCACCCAGGCCGGCGAGGAGCGTCACGAGCCCGACGCCTTCGCCCACCTCTTCCGGGACCAGCAGCAGGACAGCGTCCGCCCTCCCATGGAGTCCGCGGCCGTGCCGAGCCCGTCCCCCGCGCCGTCCGTGCGCCCGGGGTCGAACAACCCAGCCCCGGCCCCCTCGCCCTCCCACGCCGCCACTGCTGCACCCAAGAAGGCCGGCCGGGCCTCGGGACTTCTGAAGTCGAGCGCGGTGATGGCCGCCGGCACGATGGTGTCCCGGCTCACCGGCTTCATCCGCTCCGCGCTGATCGTCTCGGCGCTGGGCGTCGGCCTGCTGGGTGACACCTTCCAGATCGCCTACCAGCTGCCGACCATGATCTACATCCTGACCGTCGGCGGCGGCCTCAACTCCGTCTTCGTACCGCAGCTCGTACGCGCCATGAAGGACGACGAGGACGGCGGCGAGGCCTACGCCAACCGGCTGCTGACGCTCGTCATGGTCGCCCTCGGCGCGCTCACCGTGCTCGCGGTCGTCTGCGCTCCGCTGCTGGTCCGCATGCTCTCCGCAGGGATCGCCGGCAACCCGGCCGCCAACGACGTCGCCGTCACCTTCACCCGCTACTTCCTGCCCACGATCTTCTTCATGGGCGTCCACGTGGTGATGGGACAGATCCTCAACGCGCGCGGCAAGTTCGGCGCGATGATGTGGACCCCGGTCCTCAACAACATCGTCATCATCGTCACCCTCGGCCTGTTCATCTGGGTGTACGGCTCCGCGGCGAACTCCGGCATGAAGGTCACGACCATCCCGCCGGAGGGCGAGAAGCTCCTGGGCGTCGGCGTTCTGCTCGGTCTCGTCGTGCAGGCCCTCGCGATGATCCCGTACCTGCGGGAGACCGGCTTCCGGCTGCGTCCGCGGTTCGACTGGAAGGGCCACGGCCTCGGCAAGGCCGCGATGCTCGCGAAGTGGACCGTGCTCTTCGTCCTCGCCAACCAGGCGGGCGCGATCGTGGTCTCCCAGCTCTCCACCGCGGCGGGCAAGGCCTCTCCCGTCGACGGCACCGGTTTCGCCGCCTACGCCAACGCCCAGCTCATCTGGGGCCTGCCCCAGGCCATCATCACCGTGTCGCTGATGGCCGCCCTGCTACCGCGGCTCTCGCGCTCCGCCAACGAGGGCGACACCGGCGCCGTCCGCGACGACATCTCCCAGGGTCTTCGCACCACGGCCGTCGCGATCGTGCCCGTCTCGTTCGGGTTCGTGGCGCTCGGCATCCCGATGTGCACGCTGATCTTCGGTTCCTCCGGAACCAGCGAAGCCACCAACATGGGTTACATGCTGATGGCGTTCGGCCTCGGCCTGATCCCCTACTCCGTCCAGTACGTGGTCCTCCGCGCCTTCTACGCCTACGAGGACACCCGGACGCCCTTCTACAACACGGTCATCGTCGCCGCCGTCAACGCCGGCGCCTCCGCCCTCTGCTTCTTCGTACTGCCCTCCCGGTGGGCGGTGGTCGGTATGGCCGCCTCGTACGGCCTCGCCTACGCGATCGGCGTCGGTATCGCCTGGAGCAGGCTGCGCAAGCGCCTCGGCGGCGACCTGGACGGAGCCCGCGTCCTGCGCACGTACGCACGGCTGGGCATCGCAGCGGTCCCGGCCGCGCTGATCAGCGGTGCGGCCTGCTACGGCATGAGCCGGTCCCTCGGACAGGGTGTCGGCGGCTCCTTCCTCGCACTCGTCGGCGGCGGCGCCCTCCTGCTCGGCGTCTTCTACGTCGCCGCGCGGAAGATGCGCATCGAGGAGCTCAACTCCATGGTCGGCATGGTCCGCGGCCGGCTGGGGCGTTGACGCTCGGGTAAGCGCACAACCATCGTTCGCTGCTGTGTGTCGTGCATAGCACCGGACTGTGGGCACAATTGGTTTCTGCGTCGGACAGCGCGCAACGGATGGGGAGGCAGGAGCGACGGTGGCGGAACGGAGCACGGCTGCCGTCGACGTGGCAGACAACAGCGGTGATGACGAGCCGCTGACCGCGAAGGCGGACCAGTCCACGGCCGACGGGGTGGCCCAGAACCTGGAGCGGGACACGGAGAGCGACGAGGCACAAGTGAGCGGGGGGATCGAGAGTCCCGGAAGGGTCTCACCGCCCGAACTGCACAGCGGTCACAAGCTCGCCAGACGCTACCGTCTCGAGGAGTGCGTCACTCGTCTGGACGGTTTCAGCAGTTGGCGCGCGGTGGACGAGAAGCTCCGCCGTGCCGTCGGCGTGCATCTGCTTCCCGCCGACCACAGCCGGGCCCGCTCGGTGCTGGCCGCTGCCCGGTCCTCCGCGCTGCTCGGCGACCCCCGCTTCGTCCAGGTCCTGGACGCGGTCGAGGAGAACGACCTCGTCTACGTCGTGCACGAGTGGCTCCCCGACGCCACGGAGCTGACCGCCCTCCTCGCTGCGGGCCCGCTGGAGGTGCACGAGGCCTACCAGATGGTCACCCAGGTCTCCCAAGCCATGGCCGCCGCCCACCGCGAAGGGCTCGCGCATCTCCGGCTGACACCGGGTGCCGTCCTGCGCTCCTCGTCGGGCCAGTGGCGCATCCGCGGCCTCGCCGTCAACGCCGCCCTGCGGGGTATCAGCTCCGACACGCCGCAGCGCACGGACACCGAGGCGATCGGCGCACTGCTGTACGCGGCACTCACTCAGCGCTGGCCCTACGAGGACGACGCGTACGGTCTGTCCGGGCTGCCCAAGGGCGTCGGACTGATCGCTCCCGACCAGGTCCGGGCGGGCGTCCACCGCGGCCTGTCGGAACTGGCCATGCGCGCGCTCGCCAACGACGGCGCGACCGCCTCGCGCCAGGAGCCGGCGTGCACGACGCCGGAGGAGCTGGTGAAGGCGATCGGCGAGATGCCCCGCATCCGCCCGCCGGAGCCCGCGTTCACCGCCCCGCCCGACTATCAGCGCACCACCTATCAGCAGGGCACATACGGGCGCCAGACGCTCCATCCGGGTGTCACTCAGTCCGTCGCACCCCCGCCGCCCCCCTTGCAGAGTCGCACCGGCAAGGCGCTGAAGTGGGCGGTTTCCGCACTGCTCATCGCCGCGCTGGGTCTCGGCAGCTGGCAGTTGGCGGACGCCCTGATGGACCGCAGCGAGAACGACGAGACCAACAAGACGCAAACCACCGACGGCAACGACAAGAACAGCGACAAGCACAGGCCGGTCAGGCCGATCCCGATCCGGGGCGCCCAGGAGTACTTCCCGGACGGGAAGCCGCAGCATGCCAGCGATGTCGGCCTGACCTACGACGGTGACAGCTCTACGTACTGGCGGACCTATTCCTACAACGACGGGCCGGTGCTCGCACCGTTCAAGCAGGGTGTGGGCATCATCTACGACCTCGGATCCGACCGTGGCCTCGCGTCGGCATCGATAGGGCTGAACTACATCGGCGACCACACCACGGTCTCGCTGTATGCGGCGGACTCGTTCTCCTCGTCCGCCTCGCTCGGTTCCATGAAGAAGATCGCCTCGGCGACGACCTCCGGCCGGCAGCTGAAGATCTCCGCGGACAGGGCCGTGAAGACGCGGTACGTCCTGGTGTGGATCACCGCGGCGCCGTACGCGGGCAAGGACGAGTTCAGTGGTGCCGGCTTCAAGCAGGCCGTGACGGATGTGAAGTTCACCGGCTGACGACTCGTCGACGGAGGGGAGGGGTCCGATGGCCGATGACGGCGCATACGGCGACGTGAGCGATCAGGATCTTCTGGCCCGCCACGTCGAGGGCGATTCCGAGGCCTTCGGCGAGCTCGTGCGGCGACACCGCGACCGCCTGTGGGCGGTGGCCCTGCGAACGCTGGGAGACCGCGAGGAGGCCGCTGACGCGGTTCAGGACGCACTGGTGTCCGCCTACCGGGCCGCCCACACCTTCCGTGGCCAGTCCGCCGTCACCACCTGGCTGCACCGCATCACGGTGAACGCCTGCCTGGACCGAGCCAGGAAGACCGCGTCCAGGAAGACGTCACCGGTCGACGACGCTGAGCGCTTCGAACAGCTCCTCGGGCCGCACGAGTCGGCATCCGCGCCCGCCGAGCGCAACGATCTCCACCGCGAACTCGTCGAGGCTCTGGGTACGCTCCCGCCCGACCAGCGAGCGGCCCTCGTTCTGGTGGACATGCAGGGGTACCCCGTGGCCGAAGCCGCTCGCGTCCTCGACGTACCCACGGGCACGGTGAAGAGCCGCTGCGCCCGGGGCAGAGCCAGACTGCTGCCGTTGCTCGCCCATCTCCGTGCGGGAAGCGGAAGCGACCAGGACGGAGAGAAGCCGGGCGGCGGAAGGAACCGGACCCAGGCGACATCCGTCCCACCCGCAGCAGCGTCACAGGACACGGGACCACAGGACGCGGGATCACAGAAGTCAGGGCCGAGCGACTCGGCCGCGGTGAAGGGCGGAGGTGGGCGAGCGTGACATCCATGACCGGCACGGCCGGCCACCCGGACGTATCAGAGCTCTCCGACCTCACCGAAGGCCTGCTCCCCCCTTCCCGCAGTGCGGAGGTCCGGCAGCACCTGGACGGTTGCCCGCTCTGCGCCGACGTCTACGCCTCCCTGGAGGAAGTCCGAGGACTGCTGGGTACGTTGCCCGGTCCCGCCCGGATGCCCGCCGACGTGGCGGAACGGATCGATGCCGCGCTGGCGGCGGAGGCCCTGTTGAGCGCCACGACTGCCAGCCTGGATCCCGCGGATGCTCCCGCCAAGTCCGACGCGTCAGCCGAAGTCGATGCCGAGGGCGAGCGTGTTTCACGTGAAACATCCACCACGCCCGTAGGGAACCGGCCCCCCGGTCATGCCCGCGCCGCCACCGGCCCGGGCCGCGCCCCTCGCCTGCGGCGCGGTCGCCGGGGCACTCTTGCTCTCGGTGCGGCCTTCGCTGCCGCCGCACTCAGCCTCGGAACGCTCCTCGTGCGATCGCTGACCGACGAGAATCCTGGGGACACTCCCGCCACAGCGACGCGGAGGCACACCGACGAGGCGCACATCTTCGTCGACGGCAAGCTGGGGAACCAAGTGGCGGATCTGCTGGCGCAATCCGGCTCCGGCACCGGCAGCAAGAAGCCCTGGGGCGTCGAGTCGGGTACCTCAGGGTCCGGGAGCAGTGAGCCGAAGACTCTCCGAGAGACCGGCGTGCAGGTACCAGTGTGCATTGAACGGGCCATCAACCGCAGCGACACCGTCCTCGCCGCCTCCGAGGGTGTGTACAAGGGCACGAGCGCTTACCTGGTCGTCCTGCCTCACACATCGGACCCCGCACAGGTCACGGTCTATGTCGTCGACGCGACGTGCGTGGACCAGGAGTCAGCCTCCGCGGGCAAGGTTCTGGTGAAGCGCTCCTACGCACGGCGCTGATCATCACGTACGGGCGGACTGCCGCGCCGTCCGGGCCACACCAGAACAGGCGCTGTCTGTGCCGTTCTGGCCGTCGGGCGGACTCGAACTGCGTCATTCGCCGCACCCGCGTACCCTGTGCCGACTCCGTGTGCCCGGACACACTGGGAATGCAAGCCCCTTAGGATCCGTTGGGTCGGGTGAGAGTTCAGAGCGAGGCTCCCACCGGCAGTACGCAGCAGTCTCCAGAGACGAGGAATCAAGCCGTGAGCGACGTCCGTAACGTGATCATCATCGGCTCCGGGCCCGCCGGCTACACGGCGGCGCTCTACACCGCGCGCGCGTCGCTGAAGCCGCTGGTGTTCGAGGGCGCCGTCACCGCAGGCGGCGCGCTGATGAACACCACCGAGGTGGAGAACTTCCCCGGCTTCCAGGACGGGGTCATGGGCCCCGAGCTCATGGACAACATGCGTGCCCAGGCCGAGCGCTTCGGTGCCGAGCTCGTCCCGGACGACGTCGTCTCCGCCGACCTGACCGGCGAGATCAAGACCGTCACGGACACCGCGGGCACGGTGCACCGCGCGAAGGCCGTGATCGTCACCACCGGTTCGCAGCACCGCAAGCTCGGCCTGCCGAATGAGGATGCCCTCTCCGGACGTGGCGTCTCCTGGTGCGCGACCTGTGACGGCTTCTTCTTCAAGGACCAGGACATCGCTGTGATCGGTGGCGGCGACACCGCGATGGAAGAGGCCACGTTCCTCTCCCGCTTCGCCAAGTCGGTGACTATCGTCCATCGCCGGGACACCCTGCGCGCCTCGAAGGCCATGCAGGACCGGGCTTTCGCCGACCCGAAGATCAAGTTCATCTGGGACAGCGAGGTCGCAGAGATTGAGGGCGACCCCAAGCTCTCCGGCCTCAAGCTGCGGAACCTGAAGACCGGCGAGATCTCCGACCTGGCGGTGACCGGCCTGTTCATCGCGATCGGCCACGACCCGCGCACCGAGCTCTTCAAGGGTCAGCTCGAGCTGGACGACGAGGGTTACCTCAAGGTCGCCGCTCCCTCGACCCGGACGAACCTCACTGGCGTCTTCGGTGCCGGCGACGTCGTGGACCACACGTACCGGCAGGCGATCACCGCGGCCGGCACCGGCTGTTCCGCCGCTCTCGACGCGGAGCGTTTCCTCGCCGCACTGGCTGACGGCGAAGCAACCGCCGAGCCCGAGAAGACCACTGTCTGACCCCCCCGTACGCCTCACCGCATCACCGAGTTAAGGAGCCCGCCGTGGCCGGCACCCTCAAGAACGTGACCGACGACTCCTTCGAGCAGGACGTCCTGAAGAGCGACAAGCCCGTCCTGGTGGACTTCTGGGCCGCCTGGTGCGGTCCGTGCCGCCAGATCGCGCCGTCGCTCGAGGCCATCGCCGCCGAGTACGGGGACAAGATCGAGATCGTGAAGCTCAACATCGACGAGAACCCGGGCACGGCCGCCAAGTACGGCGTCATGTCCATCCCGACCCTGAACGTGTACCAGGGCGGAGAGGTCGCCAAGACCATCGTCGGTGCGAAGCCGAAGGCGGCCATCGTGCGTGACCTCGAGGACTTCATCACCGAGTAGTCGTTGAGGCCGTCACGCCGACGGCGATGTTTCACGTGAAACACGAATGGGCCAACCCCCTGGGGTTGGCCCATTCGCATGAGAAGCCTCAGCGCCCAACCCGTGATTACAGGGGGCGCAGCGCGGGCTCTTTCTGGACCGCCCCCAACAGGCGGTCCAGTGCCAGCTCCACGTCTTCCTTCCAGGAGAGCGTCGTACGCAGCTCCAGGCGGAGTCGCGGATACCTGGGGTGGGGCCGCACCGTTTTGAAGCCAACGGCCAGCAGGTGGTCGGCGGGCAGCAGGCACGCCGGCTCTTTCCACTGAGCGTCCCCGAACGCCTCGATTGCTTTGAAGCCCCGGCGCAACAGATCCTTGGCCACCGTCTGAACCATCACGCGGCCAAGTCCTTGCTCCTGATACCCGGGGAGGATGAAGGCGGTCATCAGCTGGACCGCGTCCGGCGAGACCGGGCTTGTGGGGAAGGCCGTGGAGCGGGGGACGTAGGCCGGTGGCGCGTACATCACGAATCCGACCGGCTCGTCGTCGACGTAGACGACGCGGCCACATGATCCCCAGTCCAGCAGGACAGCCGAGATCCAGGCTTCCTTCTCCAGCGTGGGCGTGCCCGCCTTTATCGCGGCTTCACCGCTGACGGGGTCGAGTTCCCAGAAGACACACGAGGCACAGCGCTGGGGAAGGTCCTGAAGGTTGTCCAGCGTGAGCGGTACGAGCCGTCGCCCCATGAAGGCAGTTCCTCGCTTCCTTCGCCCGCTGCGCCGCGGGCGGCTGTCAGAGCGCTTCGCTCCCTGAGGAGGCTGCCGACGAAGCCGCCTACCCCTGGGCCCAGGCCGGTGGTGACCAGACCGGAACGGCTCACGGTCCGCATGGCCCCCGTCCGCCTCCCGATGAAGGTATCGCCAGGTGTAAAAGCCATACCCATCGCATCGTATCCACGATGCGATTCCATCGATACCGCCAGAAAGCAAAGAGCGGGCCGTTTTCCGGTACACACCGGACACAGCCCGCTCTCGCTCTCGTGGCAGACGAGATCGTTACGCCGTCTGTCTCACGCGTCCGTCTCGTCGGATTCGTCGTTCTGAAGACTCTTCTGCAGGACTGGACCCATCCCTGGGGCAAGACTGCCGAGGATCCGTTCCAGATCCTCCACGGAGGCGAACTCGACGGTGATCTTGCCCTTCTTCTGTCCCAGGTCGACCTTCACCCGTGTCTCGAAGCGGTCGGAGAGGCGCGTCGCGAGATCACTCAGGGCCGGAGAGAGCACCGCCCCGGCCCGTGGGCCCTTGGACCGCGGTGCACTCTGTGGCCTGGACCCCATGAGAGTGACGATCTCTTCGACGGCTCGCACCGACAGCCCCTCGGCCACGATCCGGTGAGCAAGCCGGTCCTGCTCCTCCGAGTCGTCAACGGAGAGCAGAGCCCGCGCATGCCCGGCGGACAGCACCCCGGCCGCCACCCGCTTCTGGACCGAGGGCGAAAGCCTCAGCAGACGCAGAGTGTTGGATACCTGGGGCCGCGAACGACCGATGCGGTCTGCCAGCTGGTCGTGGGTGCAGTTGAAGTCCTTGAGGAGCTGGTCGTAGGCGGCCGCCTCTTCCAGCGGGTTCAGCTGAGCCCGGTGCAGGTTCTCCAGGAGAGCGTCCAGGAGGAGCTTCTCGTCGTCCGTGGCGCGCACGATGGTCGGAATCGCATCGAGCCCGGCCTCCCGGCAGGCTCGCCAGCGCCGCTCGCCCATGATGAGTTCGTAGCGTCCGGGGCCGACCTGACGTACGACGACCGGCTGAAGCAGGCCGACCTCTTTGATGGAGGTGACCAGCTCGGCGAGCGCGTCCTCGTCGAACACCTCACGGGGCTGCCGCGGGTTCGGGGTGATGGAGTCGATCGGCAGCTCGGCGAAGTGGACTCCGACCGGCTCGGCAGGCGTCTCCACTGCCGCGTAGGAGGACTGCTCCTCTGTTTCACGTGGAACAGGGGGAAGCGTGGCCACCCTCGCCGCCGCCACTCCGCGCTCGGCGGTGAGTACAGGTACGGCTGTCGGCGAGGTGGATGCGCCACCTGCGGCGCCACCCGAAACCGGCCCTGCCACCTTTTCCCCTGTCGGGGCAGCCGGGATCAGTGCTCCGAGACCACGGCCCAACCCCCTCCGTCGCTCGCTCACTGGATCCCCTCCACCATGCTCTGATCATTCTGTGCGCCCACGTGGGCATGCTGCGCGTCGTAGGCCACTCCGACGCCGCGCAAAGCGATTTCTCGTGCCGCCTCCAGATAGGAGAGGGCACCGCTCGATCCTGGATCGTAAGTCAGCACCGTCTGCCCGTAGCTCGGGGCCTCCGAGATACGGACGGAGCGCGGGATGCTCGTCCGCAGGACCTCCGTGCCGAAGTGGCTGCGCACCTCGTCCGCGACCTGGGACGCCAGTCGCGTCCGGCCGTCGTACATGGTGAGGAGGATGGTCGACACGTGCAGGTTCGGGTTGAGGTGACCCCGAACAAGATCGACGTTACGGAGAAGCTGACCCAGCCCCTCCAGTGCGTAGTACTCGCACTGGATCGGGATCAGGACTTCCGCGCCCGCGACGAGGGCGTTGACCGTGAGAAGGCCGAGCGAGGGCGGGCAGTCGATGAGGATGTAGTCCAGCGGCTGTTCGTACGCCTGGATCGCCCTCTCCAGGCGACTCTCCCGTGCCACCAGAGACACCAGCTCGATCTCCGCACCGGCGAGATCGATCGTGGCGGGCGCACAGAAGAGACCCTCGACATCCGGGACCGGCTGGACGACCTCGGAGAGCGGCCTGCTGTCGATCAGCACGTCGTAGATGGAAGGAACTTCGGCGTGATGGTCGATGCCCAGCGCGGTGGAGGCATTGCCCTGAGGGTCGAGGTCGATCACCAGGACCCGGCCACCGTGCAGGGCGAGAGACGCGGCCAGGTTCACCGTGGAGGTGGTCTTGCCCACCCCGCCCTTCTGGTTGGCGACCACCATGATGCGTGTCTGCTCCGGCCGTGGCAGGCCTTCGCCGGCACGCCCCAAAGCCTCTACTGCCAGTTGGGCAGCACGACCGATGGGGGTGTCGTCCATCGGGGGCGGTGTTTCACGTGAAACATCCTCCCCCATCGACTCGGTACGGGGACCGGGGACCGGATCGGTCATCGGTCCCGCGATGTTGGCGTTGGACCGCAAGGATTCACTCTCCTCGACTTCAGGCTCGCAATGAACAGAGCCTCCCATGCCTTCGGGGTCGTGAACCAGCGAGGCCCGTTCTTCTGTGGAGATATCCACCTCTGTGGACAACTCCGCACCCTCTTCGAGTGAACCGAGAGGCCTCCGGTCGCGGGGTTCGGCCGCGGCGCGGCCGCGACTGATGATGCCGTGCAGCAGTGAGCGACGTTTCACGTGAAACACGATGCCTAGCGGCCGTCGCCATATCGGCGCGACACTCCGGTATGCGTAGGTTTGGCAGCTTGTGTGGAGTACGGCTCACCGTCAGGGCGGATCAATGCGCGAGAGCCGGAGTGACAAAAAAGCTCTCGGCTCCACCGCAGTGGAGCCGAGAGTTCAGGGCGTCGTGGCGTTCCTGAGGTCAGCGACGGCGTCGGGTCCGAGTAGTCCTGGCCGCCTTGGCCCGCTTGGCCGCGAAGCGCACCCCGCCCGGGCTCTCTCCGACCTCGACCCGCACCACGGTGGAGAGAGGATCCACAACCCCCTCACCCACGTGCAGGACCGACGTCGCCACGGCGCCGAGCTTGCTCAGCGCCGTGGCGGCGCTCTTCAGCTCCTCTTCGGCGGTGTCCCCCTTGAGCGCGAGCATCTCCCCGTAGGGCCGCAGCAGGGGGATGCCCCACGTCGCCAGCCGGTCCAGCGGTGCGACCGCCCGAGCGGTGACGACGTGCACCGGCGGCAACTTCCCCATTACTTCCTCGGCCCGACCACGCACGACGGTCACGTGGTCGAGGCCCAGCAGCTCGACCACCTCGGTGAGGAAGGTGGTGCGACGCAGAAGCGGTTCCAGTAGCGTGATCTTGAGGTCTTCACGGACCAGGGCCAGCGGGATGCCCGGCAGGCCGGCGCCGGAGCCGACGTCGCACACGGTCACGCCCTCGGGAACGACCTCCGAGAGCACCGCGCAGTTCAGCAGATGCCGCTCCCACAGACGGGGCACTTCGCGAGGACCGATCAGGCCACGCTGCACTCCCGCCTCGGCCAGCAGCTCCGCGTACCGGACCGCGTCCGCGAAGCGATCGCCGAATACCGCGCGGGCCTCCTCGGGCGTAGGGGGGAGTTCCGCTGCCTCCGTCACGGGGACCGTCCTTCCGTACCGCATAAGCGCACTGAGCGCTGAGTTCCAGGACTATCAGGGACTACAGCTGTCGGGACCGCAGCTGCCGGGGGACTACCAGGCAAAGCTCGGCCCCGTCTGCGCAACAGACGGGGCCGGAGGAACGTACGTACCGATCAGGCGGGAAGCACGACGACGAAGCGCTCCGGCTCCTCGCCCTCGGACTCGCTGCGCAGGCCCGCGGTCTTGACCGCGTCGTGGACCACCTTGCGCTCGAAGGGCGTCATCGGCGGCAGCTTGACGGCTTCGCCGGAGCTCCTGGCCTCCGCCGCGGCCTTGGCGCCGAGCTCGGAGAGTTCCTCACGCTTCTGTGCGCGGTAGCCCGCGATGTCCAGCATCAGGCGGCTGCGTTCGCCGGTCTCCCGGTGTACGGCCAGGCGCGTGAGCTCCTGGAGGGCTTCCAGCACCTCGCCGTCCCGGCCGACCAGCTTCTGCAGGTCGCGGCCGCCGGCATCGCTGATGATCGAGACAGCGGCGCGGTCGGCCTCGACGTCCATGTCGATGTCACCGTCGAGATCGGCGATGTCGAGCAGGCCCTCGAGGTAGTCCGCCGCGATCTCGCCCTCCTGCTCCAGGTGGCTCAGGGTGTCGCCCTCGGCGGCGGCGGAGATGGTGCCTTCCGTCACGGGATGGACTCCTTCTTACTTCTTGGACGGGGACTTGGGCCGCTGCGGGCCCTTGCGCCCGGACTGGGCTTTGCTGCGGGTACCGGCGCCGGGCTTGGTGCCGCCGCCCGCCGGCTTGGCGGTGCCGGGCTTGGCGTCCTGCGGATCGTCCGACTTGATCAGCGAGGTCTTCGGCTCGGCCTCTCCCGCCGGCCTGGCCACGGCCGCCTGGCGCTGCGACTTCGACTGCCGCTTCGGCTGCTGTCGCTTCGGGACGCCCGTGACGGTCGTCGTGGTGCCGTCCTCGAGCTCCGTGACGGTCGCGGTCTCGCTCTTGACCACCGTGCCGTCGGACTGGGCCGCGAGGCCCGCCTTCGTCAGGCTGTTGATGAACTTGCGCTCGAACTCGTTGCGGTCACGCCCCTTGGCGACGATCGCCTTGACGATGGCCTTCTCGCCACGCCTGCGGACCTTGCCGTGGCTCAGCACGTGCTTCTGCAGGCGCTCCAGGTAGGCGGCCTGCGCCTTGCTGCCCGGAGTCGGGTTGTTGTGGATGACGAACATCTGCTGGCCCATGGTCCACACGTTGGTGGTCAGCCAGTAGACGAGGACACCGACGGGGAAGTTGATGCCGAAGACGGCGAACATGACCGGGAAGACGTACATCAGCATCTTCTGCTGCTGCATGAACGGCGTCTTCACGGTGGTGTCGACGTTCTTCGTCATCAGCTGGCGCTGCGTGTAGAACTGCGACGCCGACATCATCACGATCATGACCGCGGTCACCACGCGGACGTCGGTCAGGGTGGCACCGAGAGACGTGACCTTCTCCGCGCCGTCGGTGAACTTCGCGGCCAGCGGGGCACCGAAGATGTGCGCCTTACGCGCGCTCTCGAGCAGCTGGTCGTCGATGACGCCGATCGTCTTGCCGGTCGCGATGCCGTTGAGCACGTGGTAGAGCGCGAAGAAGAACGGCGACTGCGCCAGGATGGGAAGGCACGAGGAGAGCGGGTTGGTACCCGACTCCTTGTACAGCTTCATCATCTCTTCGGACTGGCGCTGCTTGTCGTTCTTGTAGCGCTCCTGGATCTTCTTCATCTCGGGCTGCAGCGTCTGCATCGCCCGGGTCGCCTTGATCTGCTTCACGAAGAGCGGGATCAGGCAGATTCGGATCAGGATCACCAGGGACACGATGGACAGGCCCCAGGCCCAGCCCGTGTCGGCCCCGAAGAGCTTTCCGTACACGGAGTGGAACTGGACGATGACCCAGGAGACGGGTGTCGTGATGAAGCTGAAAAGACTGGCAATCGTGTCCACTAATCAGGCTCCTTGAGCATGGGACGGGGTCTCGGCGGCCGGGCTCGGGGGATGGTCGGACAGTCCATGCCCCTCGATGGCCGGTTCGGCGGCGGAGGTCCCGCCCTTGCGTGCACGCCAGGCGTTGCGCAGCATCTCGTGCCACCGCGGACGCCTGCGCTGTGGCACATGGTCCACACCGCCGGGCGACCACGGATTGCACCGGAGGATGCGCCAGGCGGTGAGTGCCGTTCCCTTGAGCGCGCCGTGCCGGTCGATGGCCTGGAAGCCGTAGTGGGAGCACGACGGGTAGTACTTGCACACCGGCCCGAGCAACGGGCTGATGGTCCACTGGTACAGCTTGATCAGCGCCAGCAGCGGGTACTTCATCGCGCGCCCCCTCCCAGCAGCCGCCCCAGGGCGGCATCCAGGTCTCGGGCCAGCTGTGCATGGTCGGCGTCGCCCGCACCGGGCAGCGCTCGTACTACTACCAGGCTACCGGGGGGCAACAGGGCCACCCGCTCCCGCATCAGGTGACGAAGCCTGCGCTTCACCTTGTTGCGTACGACGGCTCCGCCCACGGCTTTGCTGACAACGAAACCCGCACGCGTCGGGGGAGCGCTCTCCCCAGGCGCGTGCGGGTCCGTTGCACCGCTGCGTAGATGGACGACGAGGAGCGGGCGTCCGGCCCGGCGTCCCCGACGTACCGCGGTCGCGAAGTCCTCGCGCCGCCTCAGCCGATGCTCGGTAGGCAGCACGTCATGACCTGTTTAAGTGATCAGGCGGACAGGCTCGCGCGACCCTTGCCACGACGGTTCGCGAGAATCGCGCGGCCGGCACGGGTGCGCATCCGCAGGCGGAAGCCGTGGGTCTTGGCGCGACGACGGTTGTTCGGCTGGAAGGTGCGCTTGCTCACTCGGGGGCTCCAGAAAGAATCGGTGGTGGCGGGGTGCCGTCCTGGCTGTCACCGTGCGCCCACGAGTAGCTCGCATTACGCCCGAGTGCACCGCTTCCCGATCACTGAACGTGACCTGTGCCCATCGGAGGCAGGCGGCAGCAGCCATCGACAACTCGACCTGGTTACGGTACGCGCGGCTACGCCATTCGGTCAAACCAGTGCCGCCGGGGGACACTGTCCACAGGCTGGGGACAACAACTTGAACCGTACGGGTCGCCCTGACTACCGTGGCTGGACTCCGATTCGTTCCCTTCTCCCCGCGCCATCTGATTCGTTCCCGCCGCCCCACCCGAGTTACATCCCGACCTGTTCCCAGAACCACACGTTCGTGGGACCCGTGAGAGAGCGTGCCCTGTGGCTGACGTACCTGCCGATCTTGCCGCAGTGTGGCCACGAGTACTGGAACAGCTCCTCGGTGAGGGCCGCGTGCAGGGCGTCGAGGCGAAGGACGAGCACTGGATCAAGCGCTGCCAGCCGCTGGCACTCGTCGCGGACACGGCGCTGCTCGCGGTTCCGAACGAGTTCGCGAAGGGCGTACTCGAAGGGCGCCTGGCCCCCGTGGTCAGCGAGACGCTGAGCCGCGAGTGCGGTCGGCCGATCCGCATCGCGATCACCGTCGACGACTCCGTGGGCGAGCCCGCCCCGCCCCGCTACGAGGAGGCGGAACTCCCGGCCGGACCGGACCAGGGCCGGGACGCCTACGACGCCCCGAACCGCGACGGACGTGACGGACGTGACGGATACGACGGCCAGGGACGCGACAGCCGTGACCCGCGTGACAGCCGTGACGCACGTGACGGGCGCGACAGCCACAGCGGCCAGGGAGGCGGGCGCCATTCACGCGACGCGCGCGACGGCCGCGACGGATACGACGGCCAGGGACGCGACGAGCGGAACCCCTACGACAGCCAGGGCCGCGACGGATACGAGCGCTACGGCCGGCACCGCGCGGACGACCACCGTCCCCACCGCCCCGAGCAGCTGCCCGGCGGCCCCGGCGATCATCTGCCGACCGCCCGTCCCGCCTATCCCGACTACCAGCGGCCCGAGCCGGGGTCCTGGCCGCGTCCGTCGCAGGACGACTACGGCTGGCAGCAGCAGCGCCTCGGCTTCCCGGACCGCGACCCGTACGCGTCGCCCTCGCAGGACTACCGCCCGCAGTCGATGGAGCGGCCGTCCTACGACCAGCAGCGCCAGGACTACGAGCAGGCACGCTCCGACTACGAGCAGCAGCGGCCCGACTACGACCAGCGTGACGGCCGACGCGAGATGGACCGCCGCGACCTCTCGGAGCCGTCCCCCACGGGCACCGGGCATGTGCACCGCGGCGGACCCGCCCTGCCCGCGGCGAGCGGAGCCCCGGGGCCGCTGGCCGCGCAGCCCGCGCCGGCATCGGGTCCCGGTGAGCCCACCGCACGCCTGAACCCGAAGTACCTCTTCGACACGTTCGTCATCGGTGCCTCGAACCGCTTCGCGCACGCGGCGGCGGTCGCCGTCGCCGAGGCGCCCGCGAAGGCGTACAACCCCCTCTTCATCTACGGGGAGTCGGGTCTGGGCAAGACGCACCTGCTGCACGCGATCGGGCACTACGCCCGCAGCCTCTACCCCGGCACGCGCGTGCGGTACGTGAGCTCCGAGGAGTTCACCAACGAGTTCATCAACTCCATCCGCGACGGCAAGGGCGACAGTTTCCGCAAGCGGTACCGCGAGATGGACATCCTGCTCGTCGACGACATCCAGTTCCTCGCGGACAAGGAGTCGACGCAGGAGGAGTTCTTCCACACGTTCAACACGCTCCACAACGCGAACAAGCAGATCGTGCTGTCCTCGGACCGGCCGCCCAAGCAGCTGGTGACGCTGGAGGACCGGCTGCGGAACCGCTTCGAGTGGGGGCTGATCACGGACGTCCAGCCGCCCGAGCTGGAGACGCGTATCGCGATCCTCCGTAAGAAGGCGGTGCAGGAGCAGCTCAACGCTCCGCCGGAGGTCCTCGAGTTCATCGCGTCCCGGATCTCGCGGAACATCCGTGAGCTGGAGGGCGCGCTGATCCGGGTGACGGCCTTCGCGTCGCTCAACCGGCAGCCGGTGGACCTCGGGCTCACGGAGATCGTCCTCAAGGACCTCATCCCGGGCGGCGAGGACTCCGCCCCCGAGATCACGGCGCCGGCCATCATGGCGGCCACCGCCGACTACTTCGGTCTGACGGTGGAAGACCTGTGCGGGTCCTCCCGCAGTCGCGTGCTGGTGACCGCACGCCAGATCGCCATGTATCTGTGCCGCGAGCTCACGGACCTGTCGCTGCCGAAGATCGGCGCGCAGTTCGGCGGCCGCGACCACACGACAGTCATGCACGCCGACCGCAAGATCCGCGCGCTGATGGCCGAGCGGCGCTCGATCTACAACCAGGTCACCGAGTTGACCAACCGCATCAAGAACGGCTGATCCCAGAGCCGTACGGCTTCGAAGGCGCCCCCCGGACGAGCTCCCGGGGGGCGCCTTTCGCCGTCCTCGTGCGCCGGCCGGCACCCTCCGGCTCGGTCTCCCGGCGCTCTCCGGCTCCGTCTCCCGGCGCTCTCCCCACGTGCCGTCGCGTCTCCTCGAGGCGCTCAGAAACGTCCTCCGGGGCCTCCGGATCGGCCCCGGATCGCCCTCGGATCGCCCCCGGAGGGCCCTCCCGAGGGCTTTCGTCGCCCTTTCCGACCAGACAGGCCGACGCACAACCGACATCCACTGTTCGAATACGGTCCTGGTTACGGCCTCCCTCCACAGATCCGGGGACTTTCTTGCGTCCACACCCTGGGGACCGGAAAGTTGTCCAGACGGTGTCCACAGGCCGCCCTGGTGAAAGATCATCAGGCCAGGTCAGATGGCTGTGGATTGGTGGACGAAGGTTCTCCACAGACTGTGGACGAAGAAATGATCCACAGGGTGTGCACGAAGTTGTCCACCGGCGGCCCACAGGACCGGGCGGGTTGTCCCCAGCGTCTCGCACCTTCTCCACACCCCTGTCCACTGTTCGGCAACGCGCCGCGCCTTCTCACCGGGTCGAGTGAAAGGCGTCACACCAAGGTGTCTGGTTGGCCTGTGGGGAACGTGGGTAAAACTGGGGACGGCGTTGGGGAGAAGTGCCCCTAGCCTGTGCATCGGGTGTGCAGAACTTTTCCCCGTCCACAGCGAGCCCCGGTTGTCCACCGCCGTCACCCACAGGGCCGGTGGACAAAATCTGCCGTCTGAGCTGCGAAAACAGGGTTATCCACGGTTTCCACAGCCCCTACTACTACTCCCAACTAGAGAGAGCTGGGAATCCGTTCAGAAGAGGGGGCTGTGCACAACTCGGGGTTCGGGGCTCCGGTGCCGCTCGACGCGACTTGACCGAGGGGGGCACCGACTGTCAGTGCGGTGCGTCAGACTGGTCCCCGGTGTCCTTCCCGTCACAGGGACCGACGACACCGAGTCAGACAGCGAAGGCCAGCAGGGCGAGAGCGCCGGCAACAGACGGAGGCGGCAACGGTGAAGATCCGGGTGGAACGCGACGTACTCGCGGAGGCAGTGGCCTGGGCTGCACGCAGCCTCCCGGCCCGTCCACCGGCGCCTGTCCTCGCCGGCCTCCTGCTGAAGGCCGAGGGCGGCGCCCTGAGCCTGTCCAGCTTCGACTACGAGGTGTCCGCGCGTGTCTCGGTGGACGCCGAGATCGACGAGGAGGGCACGGTCCTCGTCTCCGGCCGTCTCCTCGCCGACATCTGCCGCGCCCTCCCCAACCGGCCGGTGGAGATTTCCACGGACGGTGTACGGGCGACGGTGGTCTGCGGCTCCTCGCGGTTCACCCTCCACACCCTCCCTGTGGAGGAGTACCCGGCGCTGCCCCAGATGCCGTCGGCGACCGGCACCGTCCCCGGCGAGGTGTTCGCCTCGGCGGCCGCCCAGGTGGCCATCGCGGCCGGGCGTGACGACACCCTGCCGGTGCTGACCGGTGTGCGCATCGAGATCGAGGGCGACACGGTCACCCTCGCGTCCACCGACCGCTACCGCTTCGCGGTCCGCGAGTTCCTGTGGAAGCCGGAGAACCCGGAGGCCTCCGCGGTCGCCCTGGTGCCCGCCAAGACGCTCCTGGACACCGCCAAGGCCCTCACGAGCGGCGACAACGTGATCCTGGCCCTGTCGGGCTCCGGCGCGGGCGAGGGCCTCATCGGCTTCGAGGGCGCCGGCCGCCGTACGACCACCCGGCTGCTCGAAGGCGACCTGCCGAAGTACCGCACGCTGTTCCCGACGGAGTTCAACTCCATCGCCGTCATCGAGACCGCCCCCTTCGTGGAGGCCGTCAAGCGTGTGGCCCTGGTCGCCGAGCGGAACACGCCGGTGCGGCTCAGCTTCGAGCAGGGCGTGCTCATTCTGGAGGCCGGTTCCAGCGACGACGCACAGGCTGTGGAAAGGGTCGACGCCCAGCTGGAGGGCGACGACATCTCGATCGCCTTCAACCCGACGTTCCTGCTCGACGGACTGAGCGCCATCGACTCGCCCGTCGCGCAGCTCTCCTTCACGACGTCGACCAAGCCCGCCCTCCTCAGCGGCAGGCCCGCCGTCGACGCCGAGGCGGACGAGGCCTACAAGTACCTGATCATGCCGGTGCGCCTCAGCGGCTGACGCGGCCCGACGAAGACCGCAGGTGGGGGCGTACGTCTGAGCGGCTATGCCCACAGGTGTGCGTGAGCGTCCGGGTTTAGGCTCGGACGAGGCACGGCAGTGCCCTCACGCCACGTCGCAAACTAAGGAACAACTGATGGAGCTCGGTCTCGTCGGCCTCGGCAAGATGGGCGGCAACATGCGCGAGCGGATTCGCCGCGCAGGCCACACCGTCATCGGATACGACCGCAACCCGGACGTCGCCGATGTCCACAGCCTGGAAGAGCTTGTGGGCAGGCTCAAGGGCCCGCGCGTGGTGTGGGTGATGGTCCCGGCCGGTGCCGCGACCCAGTCCACCATCGACGAACTGGCCGCCCTCCTGGAGCCGGGAGACGTCGTCGTGGACGGCGGCAACTCCCGCTGGACCGACGACGAGAAGCACGCCGTCGAGCTGGGCATCAAGGGCATCGGCTTCGTCGACTGCGGAGTCTCCGGCGGTGTGTGGGGCCTGGAGAACGGCTACGCGCTGATGTACGGCGGCTCCGCGGAGAACGTCGCGAAGGTGCAGCCGGTCTTCGACGCGCTCAAGCCCGAGGGCGACTTCGGGTCGGTGCACGCGGGCAAGGTCGGCGCGGGCCACTTCGCGAAGATGGTCCACAACGGCATCGAGTACGCGATGATGCAGGCCTACGCCGAGGGCTGGGAACTGCTGGAGAAGGTCGACTCCGTCACCGACGTGCGCGAGGTCTTCCGGTCCTGGCAGGAGGGCACGGTCATCCGTTCCTGGCTGCTCGACCTCGCGGTCAACGCCCTGGACGACGACGAGCACCTGGACAAGCTCAAGGGGTACGCGGAGGACTCCGGCGAGGGCCGCTGGACCGTCGAGGCGGCCATCGACAACGCGGTGCCGCTGCCGGCGATCACCGCGTCGCTCTTCGCCCGCTTCGCGTCCCGGCAGGACGACTCCCCGCAGATGAAGATGATCGCGGCGCTGCGCAACCAGTTCGGCGGCCACGCCGTGGAGAAGAAGAACTGAGCCACACCCTGGGGGCACCGCCTCCCGGGGGAACGGCCCGGCTGTCCACAGCCGGGGACGACCGAAGGCCGGGGGGACCCGGCCCTCGGGGAAACACCCGAAGCACCACGTTGGGGGAGGTCGGCGAACGACCATGCACGTCACGCATCTGTCGCTGGCCGACTTCCGCTCGTACGCCCACGTCGAGGTCCCGCTCGACCCGGGCGTCACCGCCTTCGTCGGGCCCAACGGCCAGGGCAAGACGAACCTCGTCGAGGCGGTCGGCTACCTCGCCACCCTCGGCAGCCACCGCGTCTCCTCGGACGCGCCCCTGGTGCGGATGGGCGCCGACCGTGCCATCGTCCGGGCCAACGTGCGGCAGGGCGACCGCCAGCAGCTCGTCGAACTCGAACTGAACCCCGGCAAGGCCAACCGCGCCCGCATCAACAGGTCCTCGCAGGTCAAGCCCCGTGACGTGCTCGGGATCGTCCGGACGGTGCTGTTCGCGCCCGAGGACCTCGCCCTGGTCAAGGGCGACCCCGGCGAGCGGCGGCGCTTCCTGGACGAGATGATCACCGCCCGCTCCCCGCGCATGGCGGGCGTCCGCTCGGACTACGACCGGGTCCTGCGGCAGCGCAACACCCTCCTGAAGTCGGCGGCGCTCGCCCGGCGCCACGGCGGCCGCACCATGGACCTCTCCACCCTCGACGTCTGGGACCAGCACCTCGCGCGCGTGGGTGCCGAGCTGCTCGCCCAGCGACTCGACCTGGTCGCCGCGGTGCAGCCCCTCGCCGACAAGGCGTACGAGCAGCTGGCACCGGGCGGTGGCCCCGTCGTACTGGAGTACAAGCCGTCCTCCCCGGGGATCACCGGCCACGCGCGCGAGGAGCTCTACGAGCAGCTGATGGCGGCCCTGCTCGAGGCCCGCAAGCAGGAGATCGAGCGGGGTGTGACCCTGGTGGGCCCCCACCGGGACGAGCTGCTGCTCAAGCTCGGGCAGCTGCCCGCCAAGGGATACGCCTCCCACGGGGAGTCCTGGTCGTTCGCGCTGGCGCTGCGGCTTGCCTCGTACGACCTCCTCAGGGCCGAGGGCAACGAGCCGGTACTCGTCCTGGACGACGTGTTCGCCGAGCTGGACACCCGGCGGCGCGAGCGTCTCGCCGAGCTGGTCGCGCCCGGCGAGCAGGTGCTCGTGACGGCGGCGGTGGACGACGACGTGCCGGGCGTCCTCGCCGGGACGCGGTTCGCGGTGTCCGAGGGCACGGTGGAGCGCGTATGACGGAAAACACACCGGCCACGCCGGGCGGCGTTCCCGCCGGTGCATCCGGCGACGCGGCCAGGAAGATCCCCGAACCGTCGGGCGTCGACCTCGCGCGCGTGGCCCTGCGCGCCGCGAAGGAACAGGCACGCGCGCGTGGGGACGCGGCCCAGCAGAAGAGGCAGGTGCGGCGCGGCGCCGGGCTGCGATCCGGCGCACGCGCCGACGGGCGCGATCCGATGGCGCTCGGCGCCGCCATCAACCGGCTGCTCACCGAGCGCGGCTGGGAGGCCCCGGCGGCGGTGGGCGGGGTCATGGGCCGCTGGCCGCAGATCGTCGGCGACGACCTGGCCAAGCACTGCGAGCCGCAGAAGTACGACGAGGACGAGCGCGAGCTGACCGTGCAGTGCGACTCCACGGCCTGGGCGACCCAGCTGCGGCTGCTCGCCCCGCAGCTGGTGGCACGGCTGAACCAGGACCTCGGGCACGGTGCGGTCAGGGTGATCAAGGTGCTCGGCCCCGGTGGCCCCGCCCGTCGTTACGGCCCCTTGCGCGCCCCCGGTAGCACGGGTCCCGGTGACACCTACGGGTGACCTGACTCGGCAGTAGCTAGGGGTTGACACCCGGAAGCGCTGAGTGCCTCCGTGAGCCTCTTGGAGCCCCGCTCCGCATATGGGGAGTCGCGAGAGACCGGTTGAGGGCGGCACATGCGGACTCAGGTACCGGCAAACCCCCATCACTGTCGGCGCTACCGGTAGACTGGAAGCGAATCCCGCCCCGCTTGCGGGGACCGTCGGGAAATGGTGTGCAAGGCAGGCTTACCAACGCAACACGCCGCAGCCGCTCCGGCCACCGCCGGAAGCTGGTTCGTGCTGTGCCAGAAAGGGCGCTTCGTGGCCGATTCCGGCAACCCCAACGAGAACATCGCCGCTACTGAAACGGATGAGGAGGGCAAGGCGCCCCGCGTAGAAGCGCACGCTGGCACAGCTGAGGCCCCGGGCGTGGCGTACGACGCCAACGCCATCACCGTCCTCGAAGGTCTGGACGCGGTCCGCAAGCGGCCCGGTATGTACATCGGTTCGACCGGTGAGCGCGGCCTCCACCACCTCGTGTACGAGGTCGTCGACAACTCCGTCGACGAGGCCCTCGCCGGCCACGCGGACACCATCGAGGTCACGATCCTCGCCGACGGCGGCGTGCGCGTCGTCGACAACGGCCGCGGCATCCCGGTGGGCATCGTCCCGTCCGAAGGCAAGCCGGCCGTCGAGGTCGTGCTGACGGTCCTGCACGCGGGCGGCAAGTTCGGCGGCGGCGGTTACGCGGTCTCCGGTGGTCTGCACGGCGTGGGTGTCTCCGTCGTGAACGCGCTGTCCACGAGGGTCGCCGTCGAGGTCAGGACCGACGGTTACCGCTGGACGCAGGAGTACAAGCTGGGTGTCCCGACGGCTCCGCTCGCCAAGCACGAGGCCACCGACGTGACGGGTACGTCGGTCACCTTCTGGGCCGACGGCGACATCTTCGAGACCACGGACTACTCCTTCGAGACGCTGACGCGGCGCTTCCAGGAGATGGCGTTCCTCAACAAGGGTTTGACCATCAAACTCACTGACGAGCGCGACTCCGCGAAGGCCGTGACGGGCGCGGACGAGGCCGGTGCGGACGAGAACGACGAGGTCAAGACGGTCACGTACCACTACGAAGGCGGCATCGTCGACTTCGTGAAGTACCTGAACTCCCGCAAGGGCGACGTGATCCACCCGACCGTGATCGACATCGAGGCCGAGGACAAGGAGCGCATGCTCTCCCTCGAGGTCGCGATGCAGTGGAACAGCGGTTACAGCGAGGGCGTGTACTCCTTCGCCAACACCATCCACACGCACGAGGGCGGTACGCACGAAGAGGGCTTCCGGGCCGCTCTGACGGGTCTGATCAACCGGTACGCGCGCGACAAGAAGCTGCTGCGCGAGAAGGACGACAACCTCACGGGTGACGACATCCGCGAGGGTCTGACGGCGATCATCTCGATCAAGCTCGGCGAGCCCCAGTTCGAGGGCCAGACCAAGACCAAGCTGGGCAACACCGAGGCGAAGACCTTCGTCCAGAAGGTCGTCCACGAGCACATCAGCGACTGGCTGGACCGCAACCCCAACGAGGCCGCGGACATCATCCGCAAGTCGATCCAGGCGGCCACCGCGCGCGTGGCGGCCCGCAAGGCGCGTGACCTCACCCGCCGCAAGGGTCTCCTGGAGTCGGCGTCCCTGCCGGGCAAGCTCTCCGACTGCCAGTCGAACGACCCCGTCAAGTGCGAGATCTTCATCGTCGAGGGTGACTCCGCCGGCGGCTCGGCCAAGTCCGGCCGCAACCCGCAGTACCAGGCGATCCTCCCGATCCGCGGAAAGATCCTCAACGTCGAGAAGGCGCGGATCGACAAGATCCTTCAGAACCAGGAGATCCAGGCGCTGATCTCCGCCTTCGGCACCGGGGTCCACGAGGACTTCGACATCGAGAAGCTCCGCTATCACAAGATCATCCTGATGGCGGACGCCGACGTCGACGGCCAGCACATCAACACCCTGCTGCTGACCTTCCTGTTCCGCTTCATGCGGCCGCTGGTCGAGGCCGGGCACGTGTTCCTGTCCCGCCCGCCGCTGTACAAGATCAAGTGGGGCCGCGACGACTTCGAGTACGCCTACTCGGACCGCGAGCGCGACGCGCTGATCGAGCTGGGCCGCCAGAACGGCAAGCGCACCCGTGACGACTCGGTCCAGCGGTTCAAGGGTCTCGGTGAGATGAACGCCGAGGAACTGCGCATCACCACGATGGACCAGGAGCACCGCGTCCTCGGCCAGGTCACGCTGGACGACGCCGCCCAGGCCGACGACCTGTTCTCGGTCCTGATGGGCGAGGACGTCGAAGCACGCCGCGCGTTCATCCAGCGCAACGCCAAGGACGTCCGCTTCCTCGACATCTGAGTCGGTCTCAGCTGACCGCCGCAGAAAGGATCTTCACCAGCAATGGCCGACGACAACACTCCGAGCATCCCCGACGAAGAGGGCGAGATCGCCCTGCGCGTCGAGCCCGTCGGGCTCGAGACCGAGATGCAGCGCTCCTACCTCGACTACGCGATGTCCGTCATCGTGTCGCGTGCGCTGCCCGACGTACGGGACGGCCTCAAGCCCGTCCACCGCCGCGTCCTGTACGCGATGTACGACGGCGGCTACCGCCCCGAGAAGGGCTTCTACAAGTGCGCCCGCGTCGTCGGCGACGTCATGGGCAACTACCACCCGCACGGCGACTCCTCGATCTACGACGCGCTGGTCCGCCTCGCGCAGCCGTGGTCGATGCGGATGCCGCTGGTGGACTCCAACGGCAACTTCGGATCTCCCGGCAACGACCCGGCGGCCGCCATGCGGTACACCGAGTGCAAGATGATGCCGCTGTCCATGGAGATGGTCCGCGACATCGACGAGGACACCGTCGACTTCACGGACAACTACGACGGGCGCTCCCAGGAGCCGACCGTCCTGCCGGCCCGCTTCCCGAACCTGCTGATCAACGGCTCCGCCGGTATCGCGGTCGGCATGGCCACCAACATCCCGCCGCACAACCTGCGCGAGGTCGCGGCCGGCGCCCAGTGGTACCTGGAGAACCCGGAGGCCTCCCACGAGGAACTCCTGGACGCCCTGATCGAGCGCATCAAGGGCCCCGACTTCCCGAGCGGCGCCCTCGTGGTGGGCCGCAAGGGCATCGAGGAGGCCTACCGCACCGGCCGCGGCTCCATCACGATGCGTGCGGTCGTCGAGGTCGAGGAGATCCAGAACCGCCAGTGCCTGGTGGTCACCGAACTCCCCTACCAGGTGAACCCCGACAACCTCGCGCAGAAGATCGCCGACCTCGTCAAGGACGGCAAGGTCGGCGGCATCGCGGACGTCCGCGACGAGACGTCGTCCCGTACGGGCCAGCGCCTCGTCATCGTCCTGAAGCGCGACGCGGTCGCCAAGGTCGTGCTGAACAACCTGTACAAGCACACCGACCTGCAGACGAACTTCGGCGCCAACATGCTGGCGCTCGTCGACGGCGTGCCGCGCACCCTCTCCCTGGACGCGTTCATCCGGCACTGGGTGGCGCACCAGATCGAGGTCATCGTCCGCCGTACGAAGTTCCGGCTGCGCAAGGCCGAGGAGCGCGCGCACATCCTGCGCGGCCTCCTGAAGGCCCTGGACGCCATCGACGAGGTCATCGCGCTGATCCGGCGCAGCGACACCGTCGACATCGCGCGCGAGGGCCTGATGGGGCTCCTGGAGATCGACGAGATCCAGGCCAACGCCATCCTCGAGATGCAGCTGCGCCGGCTGGCCGCCCTGGAGCGCCAGAAGATCATCCAGGAGCACGACGAGCTCCAGGCCAAGATCCGCGAGTACAACGAGATCCTCGCCTCGCCGGTGCGCCAGCGCGGCATCATCAGCGAGGAACTCAACGCGATCGTCGAGAAGTTCGGTGACGACCGCCGCTCCAAGCTGGTCCCCTTCGACGGCGACATGTCCATGGAGGACCTGATCGCCGAAGAGGACATCGTCGTCACCATCACGCGCGGTGGCTACATCAAGCGGACCAAGACCGAGGACTACCGCTCGCAGAAGCGCGGCGGCAAGGGCGTGCGCGGCACGAAGCTGAAGCAGGACGACATCGTCGACCACTTCTTCGTGTCGACGACGCACCACTGGCTGCTGTTCTTCACGAACAAGGGCCGTGTCTACCGCGCGAAGGCCTACGAACTGCCGGACGCGGGCCGTGAGGCACGCGGCCAGCACGTCGCGAACCTGCTGGCCTTCCAGCCGGACGAGGCGATCGCCGAGATCCTGGCGATCCGCGACTACGAGGCGGCGCCCTACCTGGTCCTCGCGACCAAGGGCGGTCTGGTCAAGAAGACGTCTCTGAAGGATTACGACTCGCCGCGTTCGGGAGGTGTCATCGCGATCAATCTCCGCGAGACGGAGAGCGGTTCCGATGATGAACTGATCGGTGCGGAGCTGGTCTCGGCCGAGGATGATCTGCTGCTGATCAGCAAGAAGGCGCAGTCGATCCGGTTCACCGCCACGGATGACGCGTTGCGCCCGATGGGCCGCGCCACCTCGGGTGTCAAGGGCATGAGTTTCCGTGCGGGGGACGAGCTGCTCTCGATGAATGTTGTTCGACCCGGTACGTTCGTGTTCACTGCTACGGACGGCGGGTACGCGAAGCGGACCGCTGTCGACGAGTACCGCGTTCAGGGTCGCGGCGGCCTGGGCATCAAGGCCGCCAAGATCGTCGAGGACCGCGGCTCCCTCGTCGGCGCGCTGGTGGTCGAGGAAACCGACGAGATCCTCGCCATCACTCTGTCCGGCGGTGTGATTCGCACGCGAGTCAACGAGGTCAGGGAGACGGGCCGTGACACCATGGGCGTCCAACTGATCAACCTGGGCAAGCGCGATGCCGTGGTCGGTATCGCTCGGAACGCCGAGGCCGGTCGCGAGGCGGAGGAAGTCGACGGCGTGGACGCCGACGACGAGTCCGCCGAGGTCGTAGCGGCCGCGGGAACGGACGAGGGCGAGCAGTCCCCGGCCGAGTAGCGCGAGGAGTGAGTCATCGTGAGCGGAGCCACCGGCGCCGGAACGACCGGTAAGGAAACGGACGGCGGCCGTGGCTCCGCCACTGATGGCGCCGACTCCCATGACTCTCATGGATCCCAGGGGGGAACTGTGACGGACACCCGAGGCCCGCAGGCTCAGCAGTACGCGGCCGGAGCGGGCCCGGCGGCTCCGGACACACCGGCGTCGGCGGCACCCTCGCCAGCCGCTGCCACCCCGCAGGGCTCCGCGCTGCCGGGTGAACGGCAGCCGCAGCAGGCGGCGGGGCCCTACCACCCGCCGCAGGCCTACCAGCCTGCCCCGGCCGGCGCGGTACGCCGCCCGCGGACCGGCGCGCGCACGACGCCGCGCACCCGTAAGGCGCGGCTTCGCGTGGCCAAGGCCGACCCCTGGTCGGTGATGAAGGTCAGCTTCCTGCTCTCCATCGCGCTCGGCATCTGCACGATCGTCGCCGCCGCGGTGCTGTGGATGGTCATGGACGCGATGGGCGTCTTCTCGACCGTCGGCGGCACGATCTCCGAGGCCACCGGTTCGAACGAGTCCAACGGCTTCGACCTCCAGTCGTTCCTCTCGCTGCCGCACGTCCTGATGTTCACGACGATCATCGCGGTCATCGACGTCGTCCTCGCCACGGCGCTGGCGACCCTCGGCGCGTTCATCTACAACCTCTCCGCGGGCTTCGTCGGAGGCATCGAGCTGACCCTGGCCGAGGACGAGTAACAGCACCTCCTCGGGGCCGTCCCCGGGGGCCGGGATACCGATTTTGGGACTGGCCGCGTCGTGCGCTAATCTTCAGAGGTCAGCGCGCGGGACATACACCGCAGAGCGCGGCGGGGCTATAGCTCAGTTGGTTAGAGCGCATCCCTGATAAGGATGAGGCCACAGGTTCAAATCCTGTTAGCCCCACCAGCACGAAGGCCCTCAGGTGAATCGCCTGAGGGTCTTCGGCATGTCCGGGGTGGCGTCGGTGGATGGAACAGGCCGGTGACTTACGGCTCTCCGCCGAGAGAGCGTGCTCGTAGTCGGGGTAGGGCTCCGTCCCACGACGCTGATCGGGGCCGGGGTCCGGAGGGATGGACCATCCGTCGGGACTTGTCGGTGCTGCGCCGACCGCCCGGCCCATCGTGTCCCGGCCGGGCCGCTGCTGTCCGGCCCTGCCGGCTGGACCGTTGCTGTCCGGACCGTCGCCGTCCAAGCGCTGCTGTCCGTCCGGCCGCTGCTGTCCGGACCGTCGCTGTGTCGGCATGGCGAAGGCCCGGCGACTCGTCCGAGTCGCCGGGCCCTTTGCCCTGTGTGGCTTTGTACGCAAGTTCGCCGCTACGTCAGGGGCGTGCCTGGTGGTGGTGCCGTGTGCTCAGCGCTGAAGAGGTGTGACGGGCTCCGTATCGGCATCGGCGGACGACTCGGTGGCGCAGAGGGCGTCCGTGTCGGCCGCGGCATCGTCGTCGGTCGCGCGGTGGCGGCAGCTCGGTGAGGAACCGTGGGCCTCGGCGTGGATGCGCTGCTTCATGGTGGGGGGCAGTGACCTGCTGTAGGACCAGGCCCAGGGGGACGCCGTCGGCAGGCTCACGTCGGCGCTTGTGTTGCGCGGCGTCTCGGCCTGGGGTACCGCCGCGGCGGCGACGGTGGTGATGAGTCCGAGTGTCGTGCACAGCGCCAGGAAGGCGGTGACGATGACGTTCCACAGCTTCATGACCTTGTTCTGGGCCACGGCCCCTCACTTTCGGGTTGGGCGATTTGCGTACTTTCCTCATGATGTGTATGAGCGCCGCGAAGTGGTGGACCGACGCCCGTGGCGCGTCGATGTTCAGATGAACACCACCCGGATGGGTGCAGGAAGCCCGGAAACGCAGGAAGGGCAATGAAAAGTCACAGTGTGTGATGAGTTGTCACCCTGTGAATGAGGTGCCGCACCGTGGTCCTACTGGGGCGTACGGGGCGGGAGTTGGGGGCCGACGCAGGTCACCGATCGGTATCGGCCGGTGTGTATAGTCGGGCGCCAGAGGTCCCCTACGTCAAGGAAAGACGAGGTCGCGCGGTGAAGAAGCTTCTCCTGGTCGCACTGGCCGCCATCGGCGGGCTCCTCGTGTACCGCCAGATCCAGGCGGATCGCGCCGAGCAGGATCTGTGGACGGAGGCGACTGACTCCGTGCCCACGGGTTCCTGAGGAGTACCAGTCTCGGACAGACCCCGGCCGTCCCCACGGCCGGGGTTTTGTGTTGTCACGACGTCCTCCGGTCCGAGGCCGGGGCTGTGGCGGGGCGTGGGGAGTTTCGTTTCGGCCGCTCCTGCGCAGAGCGCAGGCGCCGTGGCAGTGCGCGGGGCAGGATGGGCGCCACGGTCGGGGGCTACGACGAGGGGTGGCGCGTGATGGGGCGGCGCACGGCGGAGCGGCGCGCGGGGCCACGGCGCGGCCGGACACCGGTGGCGGTGGTGGCGGTGCTGTGCACGACCGGGGCGTTGGGCGTCACGGCGGCGGTGCCGGGGCAGGCGGCGGCGACACCGTCCACGGCCGGCGCGGACCACGGCCTGGGTGCCCGTACGGGGGCCGTGTCCGGGTCCCGCGCGCGGGCGGCCCCGCTGCTGTCGTCGGCCGGCGATCCGGATCCGTACGGCTTCGCCGAGGACGCCAGGACGGTCGAGGGCGCCGACGGCACCACCGGGGCTGTCCGCCTGGAGCCCGGCGGGACGTACCGGAGTTCCATCGCCAAGGACGGAAAGCTCTACTACCGCCTCGAACTCGACGCCGTGTCGAACGCGTACATCTCCGCCACGGCCGTTCCCGCGCCGGGGAGCGAGGTCTCCGCGGCCGACGGCATCAAGGTGTCCGTGCAGGAGGCCGACGGCTCGACCTGCTCCGCCAAGACCGCCCACGTCGGCGCCACGCAGAGCCCGCACCCCGTCGCCGCCTCGGCGTTCCGCGAGATCGGCCGCACCGAGTACGTGTGCCAGGAGGCGGGGACGTACTACGCGGTCGTCGAGCGCATCGGCCCGCCCGTTTCCGCCTCGGACGACTGGGGCCTGGAGCTGGGCTATGTGACGGAGCCGAAGCTGCGACAGGCCGGTGCGACGGACGCTCCCCGCACCTGGAACTCCGTACCGCCACAGGCCCTCCAGGGCGATCCCCGGCGCCGCCCGGGCGGTACGGGCTTCAGCACGGCCGTCCCGCTCGGAGAGGGCGTCTGGCGGACCGGCCTCGAAGCCGGGCGGACGCTCTTCTACAAGGTGCCCCTCGACTGGGGGCAACAGCTGTACGCGACCGCCGAGCTCGGCAGCACGAACAGTGGCGGCCGCTACGTCGGCACCGCGCTGAGCGTGGCGCTGTACAACCCCGTGCGGGGCTTCGTCGAGGACGTGGGTACCGGGTACGGAGGCAGTCGGCGTCAGGCCGTCCTGCCGGCGCCGGCGCCGGTGGCGTACGAGAACCGCTACGCGATCAACGCCCGGACGAGCGGGATGCGGTTCGCCGGTTCGTACTACCTCGTGCTGCATCTCGGTGCGCGGGTCGCCGAGAGGTTCGGCGGCGCGCCGCTCGACCTGACGCTGCGCGTGCGGGTGAGCGGCGAGGCGCAGGACGGTCCGGCCTACGTGGGGTCCGCGGTGCCGCGTGACGCCTTCGAGGTCACGGCGGAGGACCGTGCGGAGGCGGCGGGTGCCGTGGCGGGCGGCTCGGCGGGCGGTGGCGCCGACGGCAGCGGCGGCGGGAGTGCCGGCAGCGGTGACCCCGTGATGAAGTGGGTCGCCGCGACGGGGATCGGCTCCGGGTGCGCGCTGACACTGGCGCTCGCCGTGTGGACGGCGGTGGCACGACGGCGCGGGAGTGCGGCGCGTGGGGGGACCGCTCGTACGCCGGGAGGCTGAGCCGGGACCGTCCGCTCAGATCCGCGCCAGTGCCCAGAAGCCCACGGCGAAGCAGATGAGCGCGAGCAGCAGCATGGGGACGGCCACCTTCGCGGGCGGTCCCGGACGCCTGGTGCGGTGCCGTGCGGCCGACTGCGACGGCCGTGCGAGCTGCGGTGGCCGGGCGGTGGACGCGCCGGTCGAGGCGAACGCGTGCTGCGGCATCGCGGTCATGGGCGCCGTCGGCTGGTGACGGGTGGCGACGTGCGTGGGCGCGAAAGGGAGAGCGTGGACGGGGACCGGCGTCGGCAGCTCCAGCGGTGCCGGCGGAGTGCGCGGGGGCGTGGGAGCGGCTGACCGGGGCTGAGGGGCCGCCGCCTGCGCCATGGGCGGCGGCAGGTGGAAACTTCCGGTGTCCGACATGGTGGACGGCTGCGGGGGTGTGGCGTCGGCATGGGGGAGAGGCGGCGTCCAGTCCGAGGGCCGCCAGGTGCCGGAGTGCGGCGTCGAGTCCGGGTGAGCGCGCGGCAGCTGTGGGGGTACGGGCTCCGTGGCCGGGCGGGGAGGTATCGCGCCCTCGTAGGAGTGCGCGTACCCGGTGTCGGTCCCTGCGTCCGGCGGCGCCGAGCCGGCGCCGGACGACGGGGTTCCGGCGTGGGAGCCGGACTGCGGAACAGGCGCCCCCGTGCCGGCCCGCGGACGCGCGTTCCCTGCACCCGGGATCGGAGGAACGTTTCCCGCACCTGGGAGCGGAGGAACGTTTCCCGCACCCGGGAGCGGAGGAACGTTTCCCGTACCCGGCAGCGGAGGCACGTCCCCGGCGCCGGGGAGCGCAGGCGCGGCAGTCGCGGGAAGGCGGGGCACCGCGCCGGGGGCGGGATGGTGAGGCGCGCCGCCGGTGCCCGGGTACGGGGGTGTCGCGCCACTGCCGGGATACGGGGGGAACGTGCCGCTGTCGGGCGGCGGGGGCGTCGCTCCGCCGCCGGGGTGCGGCGGGAGCGTGCCGCCGGTGGGGTGTGGTGTCGCGCCCGGGCCCGGGTACGGGGGTGCGGTGCCGGAGCCGGGGAGCGAAGGGGGCGAAGGATGCGCACCGTGGCCCGGCCGTGGCGGTGTCGTGTCCGTGGCGTCGGGAGACACGGCACCCGGGTGGGTGGCGAGGCCCGTCACCCCCGGCGCTCTCCGGAGGGGCCCCTCGGGTCCGAATCCCGTGGGCAGCGGCCCCACCTGGTCGAAGACCTCGACGAGTTCGTCGTCGGGGCCGGGTTCGGGCAGCAGCTCGACGGCCGAGGCGAGGGCCTTGCGTGCCCCCGTCGCGGTACGGAAGCGCGCGTCCGGATCGGGTTGCAGCAGCGTCGCCACGACCTGCCACAGCGGTTCGGGGATGCTCTGCGGCGCCCGGGGTGTGCCGTGCGCCGCGAAGTGCTCGATCAGCGCCTTGGCGTCGGGCCTGGCACCTTCCAGCAGATAGAGGGCGACCAGTCCCACGGCGAACAGATCGGCCGGGAAGTCGGGATCGGCCCCCGTCATCTGTTCGGGCGCGAAGTAACCGGGCGTCCCCACCACGTAGTTGGTCTCGGTCAGCCGTGGCTCGCCGAGACGCATGGCGATGCCGAAGTCGGAGAGACGCAGCCGCGGCCGGGCCGTGCCGGTGGCTTCCAGCAGCACGTTGGCGGGCTTGATGTCACGGTGCACCACCCCTTCCGCGTGCACGGCGGCGAGCCCCGCGAGGAGCTGGTCGAGCAGAGTGCAGACGAAGAGCGGCGGCAACGGGCCGTAGTCGCCGACGAGATGGACCAGGGAACCTCCGGCCACCAGGTCCATCGTGAACAGGACCTTGTCGTCGTCGGCGGCCCAGCTGGCCGGCGCGAGCACATGGGGGTGATCGATCCGCAGCGCCTGCTCACGCACGAAACGCAGCAGCGAGTGCGCGTCGCTCTGCTGCAGGACCTTGGCGGCCACGTACCGGCGCCGCCGGTGGTCCCAGGCGCGCCAGACGGCACCGACTCCCCCGCGCCCGATCGGGTCGGCCAGTTCGTACCGGCCGGCGAAGACCTCACCCATGGTCGTGCCTCGCTCCCCCTTCGGCGTTCGGTCGGGCGGCCTCGTGCGAGGTGCCCGGCTCGCTGGAGCTCGTCGGATTGCCCGGGCCCCCGGGCACTTCGGGGCGCCCTGCCTCCGCTGTCCGTGCCGGCCGGCGGCCCTGTTCCCGGTGCCGTCCCCGGGCCGTCTGGCGAGCCCTTGGTGCGCGTTCCCGTGAGGTGCCCGGCTGCCCGCCTCTCCGTGGCAGAAAGTCCGACGGACCTTCTGCCGCGGGTTTGTTCGGCGGCCGGCTCAGTTCTGGTGGGACTGGTAGTGCGCCACCGCGTCCGAGGTACGGCCCGCGCCGTACACCCGGAGGAACTCTGCCAGTTCCGGGTGGGTCGGGGCGAGGGTGTCCGCCGCTGCGATGATGTCCCCGGCCGCCGCCACCGAGCGCAGCAGCGACTGGATCTCGCGCACCACCCGCTTGACCGTGGGGGCTCCCGAACTGCTGGTCGTCTGCGTGGTGTTGCTGAGCACCGAGCCCCCCTGGGACTTCTTGATCTCGTCCATCCGGTCGGTCGCCTCGGCCGCGCTGACACTGCCGTCCGCGACCTGCCCGGCGAGATCCTGGAGCAACTGCACGCGCTGAACCACCGCGGGGTTGCCGATCTTGGCCCGCTGGCCGCTCATCAGCTGCGACAGCATGGGGGCGGACAGCCCCAGTACCCCGGCGAGACGCGCCTGGTTGAGACCCAGATCGTCGATGAGCCTACGGAAGAGCGCCCCCAGCGGCTCCCCGTACCAGTTCCGCTGCAGCTCCCGGGCTCTTGCGGTCGCTTCCTGCTGTGCGGCGTCCATTGCGTCTCCCCATCGCTTCCCCAAGTACGGCGGTTCGCTGCCGCGAACCACGCCGAGCATCTTACGGAGAGTGGTCGTGCACGGGGACCCCCAATCTTTTTGCGAGATCTCGGGGGTGAACCGGTACTCTGGTCTGCGGCGCCCGCCGGTGCGAGATTTCTCCGGTCGGACGTTCCTCTTCCGGGGCCTTAGCTCAGTTGGTAGAGCGCTGTCTTTGCATGGCAGATGTCAGGGGTTCGACTCCCCTAGGCTCCACATCTCGGACCGGTCAGTCGCCCTTCTCGGGCGGCTGACCGGCTTTTCGTATGCCCTGGTTCGCCGTCCGTCGACCGGCACGCGGCGAAGAGCCCGGAGCAGTTGACCCAGTTTGCGGTGACGCGCGTCACAGATGCGCGCTTTGCTGTCGTTGCATTTATTTGTGCAAACAGTGGTGGAAAGTCGTGGTCCGCGAGACCGTCGAGCCGGTGTGCGAGGTGATGGGGGCGCGACGGCGGCCGAAGAGGGAGCCATGTGGGGGTGGGGGTGGGCCCGGCCCGGTAACCGGCGCGATGCACTCCGTTAAGAGGTTTGTGTGGACGTCGTGTGTGCGGGACATTGCAAACGTCATCGCGACCGGGGCCGTGAACGGCGGTGTTCGGGGCGGTACGGGTGCGCGCCGGTGTGCCGACGGACATCGCGGGTGCGTCCCGGTGTTCCGACGGCGGTTCCCCGGCCCGCGTGGGTCATGTTCCACGTGAAACAACGCCGTGGGGGGGGGGAGGCTCGAGGTTTTTTTTCCCCCGAGGGGGTGGGGGCGGTGCGGTGGGCGGAGTTCGAAGAGGGCTTTCTGGTTCGTCCA
>NZ_JBWKDS010000009.1:91405-236322 GCF_056435845.1 Streptomyces sp. NPDC043867
TATCCCCGCCGTCCTACCCGCCGGCGATACGCTCCCCTCCCCCCCCCCCCCCCCCCCCCCCCCCACCCCCCCCCCCCACCCTCCCCCCCCCCCCCCCCCCCCCCCCCACGGCGTTGTTGAGGCCGGTGCGGTGACCGGATTCAGCGGAGATCGTCGCGGTCCGCCGATTCCTCCTCGGCCTGCTTGGCCTGAACCTCGGGGTCCAGGGCGGCCTGGCTGCCGTCGACGGCCGACAGGCGGCCGCTGTCGGGCACTTCGGTGGCGGCGGGGGGCTCGACCAGCCAGTCCGGGTTGGCCTGCTTGTCCCACCACTTCCAGGCGGCGTAGGCGCCGCCCGTGACGAGACCCAGCACGGCAAGTCCCTTGGCGAGACGGCCGGCCCGGGCCCGCCGCTGCTGCTTGCGGACCAGCTTCTGGATCTGCTGGGGCGAGACCTGGCCGCGCAGTGCGGCCAGTGCGGCAGCTCCGCGCGCCGCGGCCTCCTTGCTCGCGGGCTGAGCCGCCGCAACGGCCTGGTCGATCCTCGGCTTCGAGTATTCGGCGGCCTGGCGAGCGGCCCTGCGCGTGCGGACCGCGGCGTCGTGCGCGGCCTGGTCGACCTTCGGCGGGACGTGCGAAAGGGCCTGTTCCAGGCGCGGCGCGAGAAGAGCGTCGTACTGGACGCGGGCCTGGTCGGCGGCCAGCGACACCTTCGGCGCAAGCCGTACGCGTGCCTCGTTTGCGTAGTGTGCGGCCCTGTCCTTGGCCGTGTCGGCGTAGGGCGCCACCACTTCCGCGGCGTGCAGCACGCTGTCCTTTGCCGAGCCGGTCGCGGCGCGCACGCTGTCAATGCGGGTCACGGGTTTCCTCCTCCTCGGTGGCGTACGGTATTTCACCTTTCCGCCCTTATCGGGATCATGCCCGTCCGTGGCCTCCGGAGCATGTGAGGACAGGCATCCGGGTCACGGACACCCCCCTCCCGGGCGAGCCTGAAGCAGACGCCGATCAGGGGACGATCAAACGACTTACAGGCGACGATCAGGTCCCATAGCGGTAATACAGGGCGGCAGGAGCTTGCCGACGACAATGCCACGGATCGTCGCGACGCGCCCCCGTCTGGGAGGACTCGACCGGTTTTCTGCAGACGCTGTCCCTGGGCATCTGTCCGGGGACAAAGATCCGGGTGCCCGGTAGAAGCGGTACTAAGCGCAGGGACGAGTGGTGACGGGCGGCGGGCGTCCGGGCCGTGCGAGGATCGGGGAGTCAGAGAAGGCAACGGAAGGCAGATCGTGGCTGAGCAGCTTTACGCCACCCTGAAGACCAACCAAGGCGACATCGAAGTCCGGCTCCTGCCGAACCACGCGCCGAAGACGGTCCGCAACTTCGTCGAACTCGCCAAGGGCGAGCGCGAGTGGGTCAACCCGGAGTCCGGCCAGAGGGTCACGGACAAGCTCTACGACGGCACGGTCTTCCACCGGGTGATCAGCGGATTCATGATCCAGGGCGGCGACCCGCTCGGCAACGGCACCGGCGGCCCTGGCTACCAGTTCGAGGACGAGTTCCACCCCGACCTCGCCTTCGACAAGCCGTACCTGCTGGCCATGGCGAACGCCGGCCCGGGCACCAACGGCTCGCAGTTCTTCATCACCGTCTCCCCGACGGCCTGGCTGACCCGCAAGCACACCATCTTCGGCGAGGTCGTCGACGTGGCCAGCCAGAAGGTCGTGGACGCCATCGTGAGCACCCCGACCAACCCGCGCACCGACCGTCCGGTCAACGACGTGGTCATCGAGTCCGTCGTCGTGGAGACCCGCGAGGGCTGAGGCCCCGGGTTCCGCGGGGAACCAAACGCCCCGTTCGTCCGTAAGGATGGGCGGGGCGGTGCGCTGGCGCCCGGTCCCGCTCAGAACCCGGGCGGACCACTGTACGCCGGCCGCGCAGCGACGTAGGCAGAGGTGAGGGGACGACCCGTCATGGACAACGCGCCAGGCAGCCCGCAGGGCCCGAGCGACCAGGGGCAGCAGGACGCGCAGAGCCCGCCCACCTGCTACCGGCACCCCGACCGCGAGACGGGTATCCGCTGCACCCGGTGCGAGCGCCCCATCTGCCCGGACTGCATGGTCAGCGCCTCGGTCGGCTTCCAGTGCCCCGACTGCGTGCGCAACGGGTCGGGCACCGGGCACGCACCCGCCGCCACGCAGCCCCGCACCCTCGCGGGCGGCGCGGTCGCCGCCGATCCCCGGCTCGTCACCAAGATCCTCATCGGCCTCAACCTGGCCGCGTTCCTGGTGCAGTTGTCGGTCGGTGATCGCTTCACCAACCACTTCCAGCTCCTCGGCAGCGCGTACGATCCTCTGCTCGGCTCGGTCGAAGGAGTCGCGGAAGGCCAGTGGTACCGGCTGGGGACCTCGATGTTCCTGCACGGCAGCGTCACGCACATCGCCTTCAACATGCTCAGCCTCTGGTGGATCGGCGGGCCGCTGGAAGCCGCCCTCGGCCGCGCCCGCTACCTCGCGCTCTACTTCGTCTCCGGTCTCGCCGGCAGCGCCCTGACGTATCTGATCGCCGCACAGAATCAGCCCTCGGTCGGAGCGTCCGGCGCGATCTTCGGCCTCTTCGGCGCGACCGCCGTCCTCATGCGCCGGCTCAACTACGACATGCGCCCGGTCCTCGCCCTGCTCGCGATCAACCTGGTCTTCACCTTCTTCGGAGCCAACATCGCCTGGCAGGCCCACGTCGGTGGCCTGGCCGGGGGCGTCGTCGTCGGGTACGCCATGATCCACGCGCCGCGGCGGCGACGGGGCCTCGTCCAGTACGGGACGTGCGCACTGGTCCTGGCGGCTGTGGTCGTCATGACGCTGGTCAGGACCGCTCAGCTGACGTGAGTGGCCGAGTTTGTCCACAGACTGTGGCGGATCTTGTGCACGCTGTGCGGGAACAACTGTGCCCCCTGCCTCCGACCCGAGTTTCCCCAGGTAGGGCAGGGGGCGAACACGCTTCCGCTTCCCGGTAGGCCAGTCACACCGGCGTCAACACGGAGTGGGTTATCCACAGATCGTCGTTCTTTTTCCCCACTGTGGAAAACTTCTGTGGATAACTCGGTGGACAGCTTGGGGCAGAGCTGGGTCCACCTCGCCGTGGACCCCCGTTACCCCACCGGAAAAGCCGTTACTTCCACTGCGTCGAGACGCCGAATCCCGCCGCGATGAATCCGAAACCGACCACAATGTTCCAGTTGTCCAGGCTGTCGATCGGCAGCGAACCGTTGGTCACGTAGAAGACCACGATCCAGGCGAGGCCGATGAGGAACATGGCCAGCATGACCGGTGCGACCCAGCCGCGGGTGTTCAGTTTGATGGCCGTCGCCTGCTTGGACGGCGGCGGCGTGTAGTCGGCCTTCTTGCGGATACGTGACTTCGGCACGAGGGTCTCTCCTGTCGATGCGCTGCGTGGCCGCGCAGGGAACTGGGGCGGGCTCCGGGGCAGCGTACAAGGGGACACTGAGTGCTCCCCCGGGCGTCCGTTAGCGTAGTGCTTCCGCGGCGCCTAAGGAGATAAGGGTACGTTGAGCAATTCTGCCGACTCCCCAGGGACGGGTCCCTCCACGGCCCCTACGCGCCGTTTCCGGCCCGTGCGGGTGCTCACCGTAGCGGTGTTCGCCCTGGCGGGACTCATCTTCTTCACCAGCTTCAACACGGCCAAGGGCACCAATATCCGTACGGATGCGTCCATGTTGAAGCTCTCCGACCTCATTCAGGAACGGAGCCACAAGAACGGGCAGCTCGACGAGTCCAACGGCGCCCTGCGTGACGACGTCGAGGCGCTCGCCGAACGCGGCGACGGCCGCTCGGACGCCGAGGACGCGAAGCTCGCCGCGCTGGAGAAGAAGGCGGGCACCCGGAAGCTCAGGGGCAGGGCCGTGACGGTCACGCTGAACGACGCCCCGCCGAACGCGACCGCCAAACTGCCGGGCTACCCGGAGCCGCAGCCCGACTACCTGGTCATCCACCAGCAGGATCTCCAGGCCGTGGTGAACGCCTTGTGGCAGGGCGGCGCCGAAGGCATCAAAGTGATGGACCAGCGGCTGATCTCCACCAGCGCGGTGCGCTGCGTCGGCAACACCCTGATCCTCCAGGGCCGGGTCTACTCGCCGCCGTACAAGATCACCGCGGTGGGTGACCCGGCGAAGCTCCAGAAGGCCCTGTCGGCCTCGGCCGCGATCCAGAACTACATGGTGTACGTCAACGTCTACGGGCTCGGCTGGAAAGTCGAGGAGGACGGCAGGGTGACTCTTCCCGGCTACTCGGGCACAGTGGATCTCCACTACGCGACGCCCGCGGAGTAGCGGGAGCAGCGGGCGGCGAAGGGGCCGGAGGAGCGGAGCAGCTGCCACTGGGGGGCCTGTGTCGGTGCGTGTGGTCGTCAGGACGGTCAGCGAACTGTGCATCACCGTCGGCGCCGTGATCGTGCTCTTCGTGGTCTACGTGCTGTTCTGGACCGGCGTGAAGGCCGACAGCGTGATGGACGACCAGATCGACGCGCTCCAGGACCGGTGGTCCCAGGGGACCGTACGGCCGGTGCCCACCCCGTCGGGCAGCCCGGCCCCAGGCGGAAGCGGAAGCTCCGGAGCACCAGCGGCGGAGCCGGCGCGCTACACGGACGGCGAGCCCTTCGCGATCATGTACGTGCCGCGTCTTGGTTTCACGTGGAACAAGCCCGTGCTTGAGGGCACCGGAGTCGGCACTCTGAAGAAGGGGCTCGGGCACTACGCGCGCACCGCGCGGCTCGGGCAGCGGGGAAACTTCGCGGTCGCGGGGCACCGCCGCACGTACGGGGATCCCTTCAAGGACTTCCCCAGGCTTCGTCCGGGCGACGCGGTGGTGCTGACGGACGGCACCACCTGGTTCACGTACCGCATCGACACGAAGCCGTACCGGACGCTGCCCGGAGATGTCGCCGTCATCGATCCGGTGCCGAAGAGGTCGGGGTACACGCGGGCGGGCCGCTATCTGACGCTCACCACCTGCGAGCCGGAGTGGGGGCACAGCCACCGGCTGATCGTCTGGGGGCATCTCGATTCCACCCAGCCCGTGGAGGCCGGGAAACCGGAGGCGCTGCGCCGTTAGTCTGGTGCGGTACGGCATGAGTCGGGTGGTGTACGGCGTGACTCCGGTGCCGTGGTGCTACGGAAGGGACGGCATGTACGGCTGGATCTGGCGGCATCTGCCGGGGAACGCATGGGTGAGGGCGCTGATCTCCCTCGTCCTGGCCCTCGCGGTGGTCTACGTGCTCTTCCAGTACGTCTTCCCGTGGGCCGAACCCCTGCTGCCCTTCAACGATGTGACGGTGGACGACCAGTGAGCGCGCGGATTCTCGTCGTCGACAACTACGACAGCTTCGTCTTCAACCTCGTCCAGTACCTGTACCAGCTGGGCGCGGAGTGCGAGGTGGTGCGCAACGACGAGGTGTCGACCGCGCACGCCCAGGACGGCTTCGACGGGGTGCTGCTGTCGCCGGGGCCGGGCGCTCCGGAGCAGGCCGGTGTCTGCATCGACATGGTCCGGCACTGCGCGGCGACCGGTGTCCCCGTCTTCGGTGTCTGCCTCGGCATGCAGTCGATGCAGGTGGCGTACGGCGGGGTGGTGGACCGCGCGCCGGAGCTGCTGCACGGGAAGACCTCGCTCGTCGAACACGGGGGCACCGGCGTCTTCGCGGGCCTGCCGTCCCCCTTCACGGCGACCCGCTACCACTCGCTGGCCGCCGAACCCCAGACGGTGCCGGCCGAGCTCGAGGTGACGGCCCGCACGCACGACGGGATCGTGATGGGGCTGCGCCACCGCGAACTCCCGGTCGAGGGCGTGCAGTTCCACCCCGAGTCGGTGCTGACCGAGCACGGGCACCTGATGCTCGCCAACTGGCTGACGGAGTGCGGGGACCAGGGCGCGGTGGCGAGGTCGGCGGGGCTCGCCCCGGTGGTGGGCAGGGCCACGGCGTGACCGCGCTGCGCCCCGAGCGCGACGGTTCCCCCTACGGCGGCGAGGCCGCGTACGGGGACGCCGGCGCGTTCGAGGGCGCCGAGTCATTCGGCGGGCCCCTGGCGGGCCCCCTTCCGCCGGAACAGCCGGCGCAGGAGTGGTACGACCCCGAGGGGTACGCACGGGACTGGTACGGGCCGTCCGAGAACGCCCGGGGAGCGGGCGCGGCGTCGTACGAGCCGTCGCCGCAGCAGTATCCCGACCCGTCTCCGCAGCAGCAGTACCGGGACCCGTCGCGACCGGCGCACGGGGGCTCGTACGCGTCGCCCTACGAGACGCCGGGTGCCGCCGGGTACGGGGAGCCGGCCGGTGCGCCGTACGCGCAACCCACGGCCGTGCAGCCGGCGGTGGCACCGCGGTTGCCGGACGACGAAACGGTGGCACTGCGCCTGGCGGAGGTGCCGCGCCGGGCCGGGACTGCCGCGAACGCGGCCGGGAGCGAGGCCACAGGCGCGCCGGGAGGCCGCGCGGCGCGCCGGAAGGCCGCCGGGCGCCGCGGACGGCACGGAGGCGCGCAGGCGCCCACGGAGGCGCCGACGGCGGCGTCCGCGGAAGGCGCCGCGGGAGCGCCCCGCTCCCGGGTGGAGGCGCGGCGTGCGGCGCGCGCACAGCGGCCCGGGGCGGCGGTGGTGGTGAGCCGGGTCATCGGCGAGGTGTTCATCACCACGGGTGTCCTGATGCTGCTGTTCGTGACCTACCAGCTGTGGTGGTCGAACATCCGGGCGCACCAGCAGGCGGGCAGCGCCGCGAGCCACCTCCAGGAGGACTGGGCGAACGGGAAGCGCAGACCGGGGGCGTTCGAGCCGGGGCAGGGTTTCGCCATCCTGCACATTCCCCGGCTGGACGTGGTGGCGCCGATCGCCGAGGGCATCAGCAAGTCGAAGGTCCTCGACCGCGGGATGGTCGGGCACTACGACAAGGACAGTGTGAAGACGGCGATGCCCGAGGCCAAGACCGGCAACTTCGGGATCGCGGGTCACCGCAACACCCACGGTGAACCATTCCGGTACATCAACCGTCTCAAGCCGGGGGACCCGATCGTCGTCGAGACGCAGGACGAGTACTTCGTCTACGAGATGGCGTCGATCCTCCCCGTGACGCCGCCGTCGAACACCGGCGTGCTGGACCCCGTCCCCAAGGGGTCGGGTTTCACGGCACCCGGGCGCTACATCACACTGACCACGTGCACGCCTGAATTCACCAGCAAGTACCGGATGATCGTCTGGGGCAAGATGGTCGAGGAACGGCCGCGCAGCGAGGGCAAGCCGGACGCGCTCGTCGAGTAGCGCGCGAGAGCGCTGTCGTCGGGCCTTCCGGGACAACTGAGTCGGACCAGACGGGGCGGATGGACAGTGGCAGCGAGGACGGACCACGACGAGCGCGCCGACGCGGATGCCGGCGCCGGCGCGGTGTCCCCGCCGGGGCGCCGCGGCTCGGGCCGGATCGCGACGGCCGTCAGCGTCTTCGGTGAACTCCTCATCACCGCCGGGCTGGTGCTCGGTCTCTTCGTCGTCTACTCGCTGTGGTGGACGAACGTGATCGCCGACCGCGCGGCGCACAAGGAGGCCGACCAGGTCCGCGACACCTGGCTGGACCACCGGGGCGGCCCCGGCGCGCTGGACACCAGGAACGGCATCGGCTTCCTGCACGTGCCGGCCATGCGGAACGGCGAGGTGCTCGTCAAGAAGGGCACGTCGGCCAAGGTCCTGAACAACGGCGTCGCCGGTTACTACACGGACCCCGTCAAGTCGGCCCTGCCGCAGGACGGGAAGGGCAACTTCACGCTGGCCGCCCACCGCGACGGCCACGGCGCCAAGTTCCACAACATCGACAAGCTCAGGAAGGGCGACCCGATCGTCTTCGAGACCAAGGACGACTGGTACGTCTACAAGGTCTTCTCGGTCCTTCCGGAGACCTCGAAGTACAACGTGCGGGTCCTCGGGCCGGTCCCGAAGCAGGCGGGCGTGAAGAAGGCCGGCCGGTACATCACCCTGACGACGTGCACGCCCGTCTACACGTCCCGCTACCGCTATGTGGTGTGGGGCGAGCTGGAGCGGGTGGAGAAGGTCGACAGCGACCGCACGCCGCCGGAGGAAATCCGCTAGGCCTGTCCGACACCGGAGCACGTCGCCCGGGAGGGGCACCGGACCCGCACGTACGGGAGAGCCGGCGGAGCACGCCGTACGGGAGAGCCCCGGCACCCTTCGTGGATGCCGGGGCTCTCCCGTACGCCGGACCGGGTCCGGACGGAGTGCTAGGGCCTGTCGTTTGGATCAGGCTGGCTGTGACCGACGGTTCGTCCTGACCGGCCCGAGCGGGGTCTGGCGCGTGCAGCTGCAAGGCGGAGGAGGGAGTCGACGCGGAGCGTCGGCGACCGACGACAACGCCGCAGATGTGCGTGCCGGACCCCGCGACGCCGGCGTGATCCAAACGACAGGCCCTAGTCCTCGGGGCGGAACATCGTGCCGTTGATGCCGCCGAAGAGGCCGCCGTTGCCGTTGCCGCCGCCGTTGTCGCCGCCGCCGCCCGTGGTGTTCAGGTTGATCGCGGTGCCCTGGTCGACCTGGCTGCCGGCCCCCGGATCGGTGACCAGGACGATGGCGTTGTCATCGCTGGAACCGTTGACGTTGCCGACCTGGAGGCCCGCGCCCTCGAGGGCCTTCTTGGCGTCCTTGAGGCGCTGACCGGTCAGGGCGGGCACGGCCACCTTCTGCTTCTCGGCGGCCTTGCCGATCTGGATGGTGACCTTCGTGCCCGGGTCGGCCTGTGAATTGGCCGACGGGGCGGTCTGGATGACCTTGCCGACCTTCGAGGCGTCGTCCGTCTCGACCTCCTGGCACTCGCCGACGAGGTTGTTGGCCTGCATCTGCTGCTTGGCCTCGTCACAGCTCTTGCCCTGGACGTCCGGCACGGTGGCCTGCTTCTTCTCCACCGCCACGGTCAGGGTGATGGTCGTGCCCTTTTCCAGCTCCGTGTCGCCCCCGGGGTCCTGGCCGATGACGACGCCCTCGCTCTGTGTGGACTCCTGGTTCTTCCGCTCGACCTCGAAGCCCTTGGCGGTGAGCCGGGCCTTCGCCTTGCTGTAGGACAGGCCCTGGACGTCGGGGACGGTGACCTTCGGCGCGCCCGTCGACACCACCAGGTTGATGGTGTCGCCCTTGTTGACCTCCACGCCTTCCTTCGGGTCCTGCGAGCAGACGTTGCCCGTCTTCTGCTTCTCGCAGGCCTTCTTCGTGAACGTGAGCACCAGGTCGCGGTTCTCCGCGAAGATCGTGGCGTCCGCCCGGGACTGGCCCACGAAGTTCGGCGCGGGGAACGGTTCGTCGGCCGAGTCCTTGCCGTCGAAGGCCCACATGCCGATCAGGATCGCGCCGATGAGGACCAGAACGCCCGCCACGACCAGCAGGATCGTCGAGGTGTTCGTCTTCTTCTGGCGCCGGCGGTCGGGGCGGTCGTCGTACCCGCCGTCGTCCGGGTTCATCGGGGGCAGCATCGACGTGGCCTGCCCGTCCGTGGAGCGCAGGGCCGTGGTCGGCTGGTCGTCGGGGTAGCCGCCGTAACCGACGGAGCCCATGGCGGCCGTGGCGGCGACGGGCTGGCCGTCGAGGCAGGCCTCGATGTCCGCGCGCATCTCGTCGGCGGACTGGTAGCGGTAGTCGGGGTCCTTGGTCAGCGCCTTGAGGACGATGGCGTCCATCTCGGGCGTGATCTCGGGGTCGAAGACGCTCGGCGGCTGGGGCTCCTCGCGCACGTGCTGGTAGGCCACCGCGACCGGGGAGTCGCCGACGAACGGCGGACGCACGGTCAGCAGTTCGTACAGCAGACAGCCGGCGGAGTACAGGTCGGAGCGGGCGTCGACCTGCTCGCCCTTGGCCTGCTCCGGCGAGAGGTACTGGGCGGTGCCGATGACCGCAGCGGTCTGCGTCATCGTCATGCCGACGTCGCCCATCGCGCGGGCGATGCCGAAGTCCATGACCTTGACCTGGCCGTTGCGCGTGAGCATGACGTTGGCCGGCTTGATGTCACGGTGGACGATGCCGGCGCGGTGGGAGTACTCCAGGGCCTGGAGGATGCCGATGGTCATCTCCAGGGTGCGCTCGGGCAGCAGCTTGCGCCCGGAGTGCAGCAGCTCGCGCAGCGTGGAACCGTCGACGTACTCCATCACGATGTACGGGATGGAGATGCCCTCGATGTAGTCCTCGCCGGTGTCGTAGACGGCGACGATCGCGGGATGGTTGAGCGAGGCGGCCGACTGGGCCTCCCGGCGGAAGCGGGCCTGGAACGACGGATCGCGCGCGAGGTCCGCGCGAAGCGTCTTCACCGCTACGGTGCGGCCGAGCCGGGTGTCGTGGGCGAGGTGAACCTCGGCCATGCCACCACGGCCGAGCACATGGCCCAGCTCGTACCGGCCGCCGAGGCGACGCGGCTCTTCCATAGCTACCTACCAGCCCTCTCCGTCAGTCCCGACCGCACCTTTGTGGGTCCGGCGGTGTGCTGTCCGGGCATACGGTACCCGGCTCGCCTTGTGTGACCTGGCCAAGACCGTCACCCGATACAGGACCGGTATTCGCAACGTGCACCGATGTGCGGCGGGCGTGACGGGGGTCACTTCTTGCTGTCGATCACTGCCTTCATCACGTCCCTCGCGATGGGCGCGGCGAGACCGCCGCCCGAGATGTCGTCACGGTTGGCGCTCTCGTCCTCGACCACGACGGCGACGGCGACCGGGGAGCTGCCGTCGCTCTGCTTGGCGTAGGAGATGAACCAGGCGTAGGGGTTCTCGCTGTTGTCGACGCCGTGCTGGGCGGTGCCCGTCTTGCCGCCGACCGTGATGCCGCCCTCGTTGATCTGCGCCCGGGTGCCGGTGCCCTTCTTGACGACCGTCTCCATCATCGACTGCAGGATCTGGGCGTTCTCCTCGGAGAGCGGCTCGCTCATCTTCTCGGGCTCGGTCTGCTCGATGACGTCCAGGTTCGGGGCCTGGAGCTTGTCGACCATGTACGGCTTCATGAGCGTGCCGTTGTTGGCGACGGCCGAGGCGACCATGGCCATCTGGAGAGGGGTCGTGGCCGTCTCGAACTGGCCGATGGAGCTGAGCGCGGTCTGCGGCTTGTCCATCTTGGTCGGGAAGATCGAGGCGCTGGTGCGCACCGGCGTGAACTGCTCCTCGTTGAAGCCGAACTTCTCGGCCTGCTCGACCATCTTGTCCCGGCCGAGGTCGGCGCCGATCTTGCCGAAGACGGTGTTGCAGGAGACCCGGAGCGCCTCACGCATGGTGGCGTTCTTGCAGGGGATGTTCCCCTCGTTCTTCAGCTCGGTGTTCGTGTTCGGCAGGGTGTACGGCAGCGGCGAGTCGGTCTTCTCGTCCGCGCTGGTGTACTTGCCGTTCTCCAGCGCCGCGGCGGCGGTGACGACCTTGAAGGTGGAGCCCGGCGGGTAGGTCTCGCGCAGCGCCCGGTTGAGCATCGGCTCGTCCGGGTTGCTCTTCTTCTGGATCTTCTGCCAGGCCTTGCTGTCCGTCGTGGTGGAGTTCCCGGCGAACGTCGACGGGTCGTACGAGGGAGTGGAGGCGAGGGCGAGGATGGCGCCGGTCTGCGGGTCGATCGCGGCGACCGCGCCCTTGCCCTGCCTCAGCAGACCCTGGTACGCGGCCTTCTGCGCGGCCGCGTTGAGCGTGGTGACGACGTTGCCGCCCTGCTTCTTCTTGCCGGTCAGCATGTCGAGGGTGTTGCGGAAGAAGAGCCGGTCGTCGTTGCCGGTGAGTATGCCGTCGTCGATGGACTCCAGCTGCGTGGCTCCGAAGGCCTGCGAGGCGTACCCGGTCACGGGCGCCCACATGGCGCCGTCCTTGTAGGTCCGCTTGTACGCGAAGTCGCTGCCGTCGGTCTTCTTGGAACCGGTGATCGACTTGCCGTCGACGATGATGTCGCCGCGCGGGGTGGCATAGCGCTCTATGGAGACTCGGCGGTTCTTGGGGTCGTCCTTCAGGGCGTCGGCCTGGAGGTACTGCAGCCAGTTGTCCCGGATGAGCAGGGCGAGGACGAGGAGCCCGCAGAAGATCGCGATCCGGCGCAGGGGCTTGTTCACGGTCGGACCACCTGGGTCATTTCGGCGTCGGGATTGGGAGCGGGGGCGGGCGCGGGACGGCGCGCGGTGTCGCTGATGCGGATCAGGATGCCGATCAGCGCCCAGTTGGCGATCACGGAGGAACCTCCGTACGCCAGGAACGGCATGGTCATACCGGTCAGCGGGATGAGGCCCATGACACCGCCGGCGACCACGAAGACCTGGAGGGCGAAACCGCCGGAGAGGCCGATGGCGGCGAGCTTGCCGAACGGGTCGCGGGCGGCGAGGGCCGTACGGACGCCGCGCTCGACGATCAGCCCGTACATCAGCAGGATCGCCATGATGCCCGCGAGGCCCAGCTCCTCGCCGAAGGTGGCGAGGATGAAGTCGGAGTTGGCGGCGAACTTGATCAGGTCGGAGTTGCCCTGGCCGAGTCCGGTGCCCAGGGTGCCGCCGGAGCCGAAGGCCCACAGCGCTTCCATGGACTGCTCCGAGTGACCGGCGACCCCCTGCTGGCTGAGCGTGTACTCGCGCATCGGGTCGAGCCAGGCCTGGACGCGCTGCTGGACGTGCGGTTCGAAGGAGGCGACGCTGACCGCGCCGACCGCGGACATCAGCAGACCGAAGACGATCCAGCTGGTCCGCTCGGTGGCGACGTACAGCATGATCACGAACATGCCGAAGAACAGCAGCGAGGTGCCGAGGTCGGTCTCGAAGACGAGGATGAGGATCGAGACGAACCAGACGACCAGGATCGGGCCGAGGTCGCGGCCGCGCGGCAGGTAGAGACCCATGAAGCGGCGGCTGGCGAGCGCCAGCGCGTCGCGCTTGACCATCAGGTAGCCGGCGAAGAAGACGACCAGGACGATCTTGGCGAACTCACCGGGCTGGATGGTGAATCCGGCGATGGAGATCCAGATCTTCGCGCCGAAGACGTTCAGGCCGAGGCCCGGCACCAGCGGCAGGAGCAGCAGGATGAGGGCGAGGACCATGGAGATGTACGTGTAGCGCTGGAGGACGCGGTGGTCCTTCAGGAAGACCAGCACCACGGCGAACAGCGCGATGCCGAGCGCGGTGTACAGCAGCTGGCGGGGCGCGGCCTCGACGAAGTTCGGCAGTGCCTGGAGCCGCTTCGACTGGTCGAGCCGCCAGATGACCACGAGCCCGAGGCCGTTGAGCAGCGTGGCCAGTGGCAGCAGCAGCGGGTCCGCGTACGGCGCGAACTTGCGCACGACGAGGTGGCCGACGGCGGCGAGCAGGCCGAGGCCGAGACCGTAGCTCAGCAGGCCGGGCGGCACCGAGTCGTTGATGGCGAGGCCCACGTTGGCGTAGGCGAACACCGGGATGACTACGGCGAACACCAGCAGCGCCAGCTCGGTGTTGCGACGGCTCGGCGTACCGATCGAGCCGATCGTGGACGTGTGGTGCGTCGACGAGTTCGTACTACTGCTCATGGTGTGACAGGGCCCCTCACGGCTGCTTACTGCTTACCGCACAGCGAGACCAGCTTCTGCTCTTCCTCGGAGAGGCTGGGGCCGGGTGTGGGAGTGGGTGCGGTCTTGGACTTGGAGGACGAGGGCTGTGACGCCGACGGGTTGGGCGTCGGCGACGATGTGGCCTTGGACGTCAGTGAGGTCTTTGTGGTTCCCGTGACGCCACCGGCCTCGCCCGCGCCGGGTTTGGCGTTCTTCTCGGCGGCGGAGCGGCGTTCGGCGTTCTTCTTGCACGCGGACGCCTGCACGCCCAGTTCGTCGATCTTCGACTGCGCGTCGCTGAGGCCGCCCTCGGCGATGGTCGCCTTGACCTGCTTCTGCTGGTACGGCGGCAGGTACTTGAGTTCGATCTCGGGGTGATCCTTCTCCACCTTCGAGAGCGAGACCCAGGCCAGGTCCTGGCTGATGCCCCGGTACAGCGCGACGTGCTCGCCCTGGGCGCCGACGAAGTACTGGGTCTGCGTCCAGCGGTAGCCGCCGTACAGGCCGCCGCCGATGACGGCGAGCGCGAGCACCGTGTAGAAGGACCTCTTCAGCCACCTGCGCCCCGAGCGCGGCTTCACGAAGTCCTCGTCCGAGTACCCGTCGAAGCTGCCGGCGGGGACGTAACCGGTGGTGTCGCCGCTGCCGGGCGGGCCGAACTCGCCGCCGCCGCCCTGACCGGGCACCTGGCGGCCGAGGTTCGAGGCGCGCCCCGCGGGCGTCTGCATGGCGCCGTTGTCGTGCGCCTGGAGCTGGTTCTCGGCGACCGCGCCCACCACGACCGGGGTGTCGGAGAGCTGGCCGGCGAGGGTGTCACCGCTGTCGATGTCGAGGACGTCGGCGACGATCACGGTGATGTTGTCGGGGCCGCCGCCGCGCAGCGCGAGCTGGATGAGCTCCTGCACGGTCTCCTGGGGGCCCTGGTAGCTGGCGAGGGTGTCCTCCATCGTCTGATGGCTGACGACTCCCGACAGACCGTCGGAGCAGATCAGGTACCGGTCGCCGGCGCGGACCTCGCGGATGGACAGGTCCGGCTCGACGTGGTCGCCGCTGCCCAGCGCGCGCATCAGCAGGGAGCGCTGCGGGTGGGTGGTGGCCTCCTCCTCGGTGATGCGTCCCTCGTCGACGAGGCGCTGCACCCAGGTGTGGTCCTGCGTGATCTGGGTGAGTACCCCGTCGCGCAGCAGGTAGGCACGGGAGTCGCCGACGTGGACGAGGCCGAGGCGCTGTCCGGTCCACAGCAGGGCGGTGAGCGTGGTGCCCATGCCCTCCAGCTGGGGGTCCTCCTCGACCATCATCCTGAGCTGGTCGTTGGCGCGCTGCACGGCGGTGCCGAGCGAGGTGAGGATGTCGGAGCCGGGCACGTCGTCGTCGAGCGCGACGATGGTGGAGATCACCTCGGAGGAGGCGACCTCGCCGGCGGCCTGGCCGCCCATCCCGTCGGCGATCGCGAGCAGCCGCGGACCGGCGTAACCGGAGTCCTCGTTGCCCTCGCGGATCATGCCTTTGTGCGATCCGGCGGCGAAGCGCAGTGACAGACTCATGCGCACCTCGCCCGTCGGCTCCGGGTACATCCGCACGGTGCCCACCCTCCGGTCGGGAGCGCGCCGGGGTCCCTCGTGTGGACCGCCGCTGCGTGCTCGCTCCGCTCGCTCATTGTCGTACTACTTCCGCAGCTCGATGACGGTCTTGCCGATGCGGATCGGCGCGCCCAGCGGGACCGGTGTGGGAGTCGTGAGCCGGGCCCGGTCGAGATAGGTGCCGTTCGTGGAGCCGAGGTCCTCGACGATCCACTGGCCGTCCCGGTCGGGATAGATCCGGGCGTGCCGGCTGGACGCGTAGTCGTCGTCGAGGACGATCGTGGAGTCGTGCGCGCGGCCCAGGGTGATGGTCTGGCCCTGGAGCGCGACGGTCGTGCCCGTGAGGGTGCCCTCCGAGACGACCAGCTTGGTGGGGGCGCCGCGGCGCTGGCGGCCGCCGCCGCTCGGCGCCGCTTGCTGGCGCTGCTGCGGAGGCGCCGTCTGGCGCGCGGCCTGCTGCGGCCGCGCGGCTTCCCGGCGCGAGCCGCGCTGGGTGACGCGCGTTCCGAACAGGTCGCTGCGGATGACCTGCACGGCCACGATCACGAACAGCCACAGTACGGCCAGGAAACCCAGCCGCATGACCGTGAGGGTCAGCTCTGACATTGCCCCCGCTTCACCCTTCGGCTTGCCGGTAAATGATGGTGGTGCTGCCCACGACGATCCGCGAGCCGTCGCGGAGCGTAGCGCGGGTGGTGTGCTGCCCGTCCACCACGATGCCGTTGGTGGACCCGAGATCCTGGATCGTCGAGGGCGTTCCGGTCCGGATCTCACAGTGCCGGCGCGAGACGCCGGGGTCGTCGATCCGCACGTCGGCTTCGGTGCTGCGGCCCAGCACCAGCGTCGGGCGGGAGATCTGATGGCGTGAGCCGTTGACCTCGATCCAGTGCCGCGTTCTCGCGCCCGGCGCCGGGGCTGCCGCGGCGCGCGGCCCCAGGGGGGCGGCGCCGGGACGGCCGCCGGGCGGCGGCGCGGACGGCATGGGGGGAGCGGGCGCGGACTGGGCGGCCGGCGGGTAGCCGTACCCCCCGGGGCGTCCCGCGGCCGGGCCCGCGGGGCCCGCCGGGGCGGACGCGGGCGACTGCTGGTTGGTGGAGGAGGCGAGCGTACGGCTGCGCACCCGGTACAGACCGGTGTCGAGGTCGTCGGCCTTCTCCAGGTGGACCTTGATGGGGCCCATGAAGGTGTAACGCTGCTGCTTGGCGTAGTCGCGCACCATGCTGGCGAGTTCGTCGCCGAGCTGACCCGAGTAGGGGCTGAGGCGCTCGAAGTCCGGCGTGCTCAGCTCCACGATGAAGTCGTTGGGCACGACGGTCCGCTCGCGGTTCCAGATCGTGGCGTTGTTGTCGCACTCGCGTTGGAGCGCTCCCGCGATCTCCACGGGCTGGACCTCGGACTTGAACACCTTGGCGAAGGTGCCGTTGACCAGACCTTCGAGACGCTGCTCGAACTTCTTCAGGACTCCCATGGGGCACCTCCTCCTTAGACGTCGTCCTGTGTGCCGCTTACGCCTGTACTGCCTGCCGTACCGCCGGATGCGGCACCGCCGGTGCTGCTCACCGCCGTGCCACCCACTGTCTACTGCCCAGCGCGGTGCCACTTACGGCGTTCTGCTGATCGTCTTCGTCCTGGTACTGCTTACTGATCGTATCCACGCGCCGGGAAATCGGGTGGTTCCCCCTGTCGGCCCGGTCGACGAGTGTCGACACCTTCCGCGGTCCCGAGCCGAGGTCCCCTCCCGAAGTTCCCTCCGGAGCCCCTCTTCGAACTCCTTCAGGGAAGGATCGTAGAGGTGGCCCGGGACCAGTGTCCCGCACCTGGCTGTGCACCTTGTCCGGCTCCTGGACAGATGGCCAGGACCGGTACGAGGTTGATACGTGAACCGGTTCTGTCGGTACGCGCAGAAGGGGCGGGAGGAGACGGGCGGGCCGCCGGGGTCGCCGGGGGCCGAGCGGGACCGGCGGAGCCGGGGGCGGGGGCTCCTCTTCCGTGTCCCTATGGGTGGCCTCCGGCCGGATCCGGGGTGCCCGCGGGTCGCCGTAGGCCCGGGTGGGCGCTCCTCCGGCCCCCTCTGCCGGAGCTGCGGGGGGCCGGGAAAGGGATGTGATTCCACCCCGGACGGCGTGCTAATCTTCTGCATGTCGACAGGGGCTCGCACCACTTGGTGGGGGACCGGAAGACACACCCAATGCGCGGGTGGCGGAATAGGCAGACGCGCTGGATTCAGGTTCCAGTGCCCGAAAGGGCGTGGGGGTTCAACTCCCCCCTCGCGCACAGCGAACGGACCCCTTCCCCGACGAAAGTCGGGGAAGGGGTCCGTTTCTCGTTGCCCAGGAGCGTCAGTTCCGCAGCGGGGCGGCTCAGGGACAGGACGGGACGGTCCCGGGTGCTGCGGGCGGTGAGGTATATCACTGCCCGCAGCGCGACGGGCGAGTCGGTTCCGGACGACACGGGCGGCCGGGGTGCGGTGTGTGCTGCCGGGATTCCGGCGGGGCCGGTCGTCTCGCGGGGTGCGGTCAGGCGGCGAGGCGGGCCGTGAGCTCCTTGGCCCGTGCGGTGGCCGCCTCGAGCGCCCGGGCGCGGGAGGCCTCGGAGAGCGGGACCAGTTCGGACATCGCCGGGTTGTGCGGTGCCATCGTCAGCTCCGGGACGATGAAGTGGACGTCCAGTCCGAGCGTGTCACCGAGGACGGCCTGCAGGTAGTTCTGCACGTACTCGTAGGGCTCGCGGGGGGTGCCCGGCGCGTAGGAGCCGCCGCGGCTGGCGATGACCGTGACCGGGGTGCCCTTGATCTTCGAGTCCTCGGACATGGCAGTACGGCCGATCAGGATGACGTTGTCCAGCCAGGCCTTGAGGGTCGAGGGGATCGAGAAGTTGTGCATCGGGGAGCCGATCAGGACGGCGTCCGCCTGCTCAAGCTCCGCGATGAGCCGTGCGCGCTCGGCGAAGGCCGCGGCCTGCTCCGGGGTGTGCGTGTCCGGGGCTGCGAAGCCGGCGGTGTGGGCGTCGGCGGTGATGTGCGCAACGGGGTGTGCGGCGAGGTCGTGGTGGATCACCGTGCCGTTCGGGTGCTGCTCCTCCCAGGCCGTGCGGAAGGCGTCCGCCACCGCGCGGGAGGCCGACGCGGAGGCGGGGAACACGGACGAGTCGATGTGCAGCAGCGTGGCCATGGGATCTCCAGGGGATGACGGAGCAGCCCGGATGCCGGGCTTCTGATTCGTTCCTAACTAGAGATAACACAGCTACTTACTTTTCTTCACCCCCTAGTGTGAACGCAGTAGTCTGGAGTCATGGCAGAGCCGGGGAGCCACGACGCAGGGCCGTGTCAGAAGGTCGACGACGGGATGACGCGGGTCTTCCAGCTGCTCGGAAAGCGCTGGACCGGCCTGGTCGTGGCCGTGCTGCTGCAACGGCCGGTGCACTTCGCCCAGCTGCGCAGGGCCATCCCCGGCATCAGCGAGCGCATGCTGTCGGACCGGCTCACGGAACTGGGCGCGGCGGGCCTGGTCGTGCGCGAGGTGGACGAGGGTCCCCCGCTGCGGGTCGCGTACCGGCTGACGGAGGCGGGCGCCGCGCTGGAACCGGCGCTCAAGGAACTCGGGGTCTGGGCGGAGCGCTATCTCCCCGAGAGGGGTCCCTGCCCCGGGAAATAGCCGCGCCGCGGGGTTGTCCACAGGCTCTGACGTGGCTCGGCCGTCGGCGGTACGGTTATCACGAGTTGATGTTCGGGCACGGGGGAGGCGGTCGGGATGACCGAGGTCGGTTCAGCGGGCGCGGCGCAGCGGGCGCACAGGGTTTTCCGCGTGCCCGGGTTCGCGGGGGAGGCTCGCGGCGGGTCGGGTGAGGCGGCGGGCACGCACGAGGGGCCGAAGGCCGAGGGGAAGGCGCTGCGGCGGCGGGTGCCGCGCGCCTCGCACGCCGAGCTGACGCTCGACGCCGGCCGGCCGGACGCGGTGACCGCCGTCGAGCATTCCAACCAGGGCCGTATCCCCGGGCTCACCCCCATCCGCGTCGGCAGGATGGCGGCCTCACCCTTCGCCTTCCTGCGCGGTTCGGCCGGACTCATGGCGTACGACCTCGCGCGCACCCCGATGACCGGCATCGCGGCGCAGCTCTGCGGCGACGCCCACGCGGCGAACTTCGGCCTGTACGGCGACGCCCGCGGCGGCCTGGTCATCGACCTGAACGACTTCGACGAGACGGTGTACGGCCCCTGGGAATGGGACCTCAAGCGGCTCACCGCCTCCCTCGTGCTCGCGGGCCGGGAGGCCGGGGCGGACGAGGACACCTGCCGGAAGGCGGCGTACGACGCGGCGGGCGCCTACCGCCGCACCATGCGCCTGCTCGCGAAGCTGCCGGTCCTCGACGCGTGGAACGCCATCGCGGACGAGGAACTCGTCTCGCACACCGACGCCCACGATCTCCTCGGCACCCTGGAGCGGGTCTCCGAGAAGGCGCGGGCCAACACCAGCGGACGGTTCGCGGAGAAGTCGACCGAGACGGTGGAGGGCGGCGGCCGGCGGTTCGTGGACGCACCGCCGGTGCTGCGTCGCGTGCCCGGCGCGGAGGCGGCGGCGGTAGCGGCGTCGCTCGAGGACTATCTGACGACCCTGACGGAGGACCGCCTCCCGCTCCTCGCCCGCTATGCCGTGCACGACGTCGCCTTCCGCGTCGTCGGCACCGGCAGTGTCGGCACCCGCTCGTACGTCGTCCTGCTCCTGGACCATCGCGGGGAGCCGCTCGTCCTCCAGGTCAAGGAGGCGCGGACCTCGGCGCTGGTCCCGCACCTCGGGACGGCGGGGTTCGCCGTGCCCGAGACGGACCACGAGGGTCACCGCGTCGTCCTGGGCCAGAAGCGCATACAGGTCGTGAGCGACTTCCTGCTGGGCTGGACGACGGTCGACGGTCGGCCCTTCCAGGTACGGCAGTTCCGCAACCGCAAGGGCAGCGTCGATCCCGCCGCCCTCGCCGCCGACCAGATCGACGACTACGGCCGGATAACCGGAGCGCTGCTCGCCCGTGCCCACGCGCACAGTGCCGATCCGCGCCTGATCGCCGGTTACTGCGGCAAGAACGAGGAGCTGGACGAGGCACTGGCCTCCTTCGCCGTCGCCTACGCCGACCGTACGGAGGCGGACCACGCGGAGCTGGTGGCGGCGATCGGGGAGGGCCGCATCGCGGCGGAGCTGGGCGTGTGACGTGCGGGACGTGTCGGTGCGGGGCGGGTGGGACCGGGGGCGTGCCGTCCAGGGTGGTGCGATGGGCTGGGCCGGGAGGCGTGCCGGTCCGTGGCCTAGGCTGGGCGGGTGACGACCCCGGAAGCCGAGCACAGCCAGCCCGACCGCACCGAAGCGGAGGCCGCCCGCGCGGCGGAGGCCGCCCGGTCCCGCAGCGCTGAGGGGCCTCAGCCGGACGACGGGCCGGGACCTCGGCCCTCGGGCGGGCCGAGCGACGACGCTGCCCGGAGTGATCAGGCCGATCAGGCCGACCAGGCCGATCATGGTGATGACACCGGCCGGGACGCGGCGGCCGGCGAGGCGGCAGGTGAGCACGCGGCTACGGCGGCGGGTCAGGACCCGGATGGGGTGGCCGGTGTGGGCGCGGATGCGGTGGCCGGTGAGGGCACGGGTGGAGCGGTCGGTGAGGACGCGCGGCCCGAGGCGCGGCTGGAGCGGGCCGTACGCGCGGCGGAGCAGGCGCTGATCGAGTACGAGATCGCCGTGGAGACCTTCCGCGTCGAGGTGGAGAACTTCTCGCGGTTGCACCATCAAAAGCTCGGGCCGATGTACGCGCGGCTCGACGAGCTGGAGGCGCAGATCGCCGAGGCGCAGGCCGCCCGGACCGGTGACCCGGAGGACGCGCGGAAGGCCGACGAGGCGCGGGCGCGGGTCATGCCGATGCCGGGCGTCGAGGAGCTGTTCCACGGCTGGATGGACTCGGAGGGACTGTTCCCGGAGGCCGTGGCGATGCTCACGGACCAGCCCGTGCGGCCCCCGCAGCGGGTCCGCCCCAGTGACGAGGCGCGCAAGCTCTATCGCGAACTCGTCCGTCGGGCCCACCCCGACCTGGCGCAGGAGGAGGACGAGCGCACGCGGCGCGACACGTTCATCACCCGGGTCAATGCCGCTTACGCGAAGGGCGATGTGGGTCTGCTGCGGGAGCTGTCCGAGGAGTGGGCCGCCGGTCCCGTGCCGGAGGAGTGGAAGCCGAGCCGCAGCGAGGAGCTCTACGCCCGTCTCGAATGGCTCTCCCAGCGCAAGGAACTGCTCACGCTCATCGCCGGTGAGCTGGAGGACAGCGCGATCGGCTCGATGCTCAAGCTGGCTCCGGACGATCCGGACCGGTTGCTCGAGGAGATCGCCGAGCAGCTTCTCGCGCAGGTCGGCGAGCGCGAGGCTCAGCTGGCCGCGCTGACCGGCTAGGACCCTGCGGTCGTCGTTCGGTCGTCGTTCGGTCGTCTTCGGTCGTGCCGGGTCGTGGCCCGGCGGCGGTGCCATCGCCGGTCGGGCGCCGTTGGGTCGGGCGGTAGTGCGGTGCCGCGCCGTCGAGTAGGGCGGTACCGCGGCAGTGTGGTGCTCGGTGGGTCTGTCGTGCGTGCCTGGGGCGTCGGGCCGTCCGTGCGGTCAGGTAGCGTCGGGGCATGCATTCTGGAGCTGGTGTGCCCACCGTCGAGGTCGCGGATCTCACGGACGGAGACTTCCTGCTGGACGTCCGGGAGGACGACGAGTGGCAGGCAGGTCATGCCGAAGGGGCGCTGCACATCCCGATCAGTGACTTCGTGGCCCGCTACGGCGAGCTGACCGAGGCGGCGCCGCAGGACGGCAGGGTTCATGTGATCTGCCGTTCCGGCGGCCGTTCGGCGCAGGTGGCCATGTACCTCGTCCAGCAGGGCATCGACGCCGTGAACGTAGACGGCGGGATGCAGGTCTGGGCCGCCGCGGGGCGCCCGGTCGTGAACGGCAAGGGCGAACCGGGGTTCGTGCTGTAGGCCCTCGCGCCCGCGCGGGACGTGCGCCCGCGTCGGCCGGGGGCGTGGTCAGCCCAGGGGGTGGACGGCCAGCAGGTCTCCGAGGGCCTCCTCGTGGGCGGCCGCCGGGCCCAGGGACAGTTCGAGGTGCTTGGCCCAGGCGTGGTAGCGGTGCAGGGGATACTCCACGTCCGCGCCGAAGCCTCCGTGGAGGTGTTGCGCGGTCTGCACGACGCGTCGTACTCCCTCGGACGCCCAGGTCTTGGCGACGGCCACGTCGGCTGCGGCGGGCAGCGCACCGCCCGCGCCCGTGCTGATCCGCCACGCGGCCTGCCACAGCGTGACCTCCATCGCGCGCAGGTCGATGTAGCGGTCGGCGGCCTGCATGGCCACGGCCTGGAAGGTGGCGACCGGGAAACCGAACTGTTCCCGCGTGCTCGTGTAGGCGCTCGTCATCCTGAGCACGCCCTCACCGAGCCCGAGGGCCAGCGCGCACGTCCCGGTGGTCAGCAGTTCGCGGAGCCGTTCCCAGGCGCCGTCCGCGTCGATGACGTCGCGTGCCGCGATCCGTGCCGAGTCCAGCCGCAGCTCCCCCAACCGCTCACCGGTGGTGGAGAGTTGCTCGGCGAGTACGACTCCCTCGTGGACGCGGGGGACGAGGGCGAGGACGGTCCGGCCGGCGGCCGTGTGCGCGGGGACGACGACGTGGTCGGCGTTGTGCGCCCAGGGCACGGCGGTCTGCAGCCCGTCCAGCACCCAGACGTCGCCGTCCTGCCGGGCGGACACGGCGAGTTCGGCCGGGTCGTGGCCGGTGCGGCCGCTCGCGGCCACGGTCAGTACGAACTCGCCGCGGCCCGCCCGGGCCAGCAGGTCCGCCTTCAACTCCGGGCTCCCGTGGGCCTGCACGGCGACCAGGGCCGCGGTGCTCTCCAGCAGCGGCACCCGGGCCAGCACCTTCGCGGACTCGCGCAGCACCAGGCACAGAGCGACGGGGTCCAGGCCCGCACCGCCGTACTCCGCGTCCAGCAGCAGGCTCAGCAGACCGGCGTCGGCGAGCCTGGCCCACAGGGGCCGGTCGAAGTCCTCGGCGACGGCCCCCGCGGTGAGCGACGGACTGGGCACACCGTCCGGTGCGACCCCGGCGAACACCGCCGTGGCCGCCTCGACCGCCGCCTGCTGCTCCTCGGTGAAGGTGAAGTCCACGGTCCCGCCCTCCCACGCGCCCTGTCCACCCGTCGGATCTCCCGGTTCTGGATCTGACGGTGCGTCAAGATAGAACAGGTTCTACGAGAAGGGAACGGGCGCGGGGAACCCGGGCGCCGGGATCAGCGGTCGAAGTCCAGCTCCACCTTCTCGGTCGCCGGATGCGACTGGCAGGCCAGTACGTACCCCGCGTCGGTCTCCTCCGGTTCCAGCGCGAAGTTGCGGTCCATCCGCACCTCGCCCGAGACCAGGAAGGCGCGGCAGGTGCCGCACACCCCGCCCTTGCAGGCGTACGGGGCGTCGGGGCGGTTGCGCAGCACGGTCTCCAGCAGGGATTCGCCGGGCTGGACGGGCCAGGTTCCGCCACGGCCGTCGAGCCGGGCGGTCACCGTGCTGTGGGCGGGGGCCGGCGCGCTGGTCGGCGGCGGGGCGACGGTGTCCACGTGGAAGATCTCCTCGTGCAGTCGCGTCCGGGGCACCCCGAGGCCGCGCAGCGCCCGCTCCGCCCCCTCGACCAGCCCGAGCGGCCCGCACAGGAACCAGCCCGCGACCCGGTCCACGGGCAGCAGGGCGGGCAGCAGCGCGGACAGGCGCTCCTGGTCGAGGCGTCCCGACGGCAGCCCCGCCTGCTGTTCCTCCCGGGAGAGCACGGTCACCAGCTGGAACCGCTCGGGATAGCGGTCCTTGAGGTCGGCGACCTCCTCCAGGAACATCGTCGACGCCGACGTCCGGTCGCTGCGCAGGAGACAGAACCGGGCCTCCGGTTCACGTGCCAGCAGGGTCGTGACGATCGACAGCACCGGGGTGATTCCGCTGCCGCCGACCACCGCCGCGTAGAGCCCGGGCGCCGGGTCCAGTGTGAAGCGGCCGGCGGGTGTCATCACCTCCACCTCGTCGCCGACGGCGATCTCCTTGAGCGCGTACGTGGAGAAGGCGCCGCCGTCGACGAGCCGGACGCCGACGCGCAGGGTGTGCGGGCCTTCGGGGTCCTCCGGGGCGGGCGCGGGGGAGCAGATCGAGTAGGTCCGCCGGATCTCCGTGCCGTCGGCCGTGCGGCGCAGGGCGAGGTGCTGGCCGGGGGCGTGCCGGAACTCCTCGCGCAGGGCGGGCGGTACAGCGAAGGTCAGGGCGACGGAGTCGTCGGTGAGCCCGTCGACCGCGGCCACCGGGAGCGGGTGGAAGCGGGCCATCACAGCTCCTTGAAGTGGTCGAACGGTTCGCGGCAGGACAGGCAGCGCCGCAACGCCTTGCAGGCGGTGGACGAGAAGCGGCTGAGCAGCTCGGTGTCGGCGGAACCGCAGAGCGGGCAACGGAGGCGCTCCTGCTCCGGGGCCGTCTCCACCGCGGTTTCCCCCACGGAGGGCGTCTCCACCGGGGCCGTCTCCAGCGAGGTTCCCTCCACGGAGGCCGTCTCCGCCGGCGTCGTCTCCACCGAAATTCTTTCCGCCGGGGCGGTCTCCAGCGGGGCAGTCTCCGCCGGGGCCGCGTCCTCAGCGACCGCTTTCGGGGTGGGCGCTCCCGGAGTGCCTGCTTCCGGCTTCGTGCCGGTCGTCCGGGTCGGGCCGAGCCCGACCGTCACCGGCCCGGCCGGGCGTCCGCCGCGCGGTGGTGCGATGCCGAACTCCCGCAGCTTGCGGCGGCCCTCGTCCGAGATGTCGTCCGTCGACCAGGCCGGGCTCAGCACCTTGTGGACGGACACGTCACGCACGCCGTGTTCACGCAGTACCCGCTCGATGTCGACGGACATCGCCTCGATGGCCGGGCAGGCGGTGTACGTCGGGGTGAGCTCGACCTCGACCGAGCCGCCGTCGCGGACGTGCACCGCGCGCAGGACACCCAGCTCCTCGAGGGTGAGGACGGGCAGTTCCGGGTCGAGCACGGACCCGGCGAGCCGGCGCAGCTCCTCCTCGAGCGGGGTGGCGCGGCCCTCGGCCGTGGGAGCGGGGGTCACCATGACGCTCCCGGGTGGCTCCGGTGCAGATGCTGCATCTCGGCGATCATCCGGCCGAACGGCTCCGTGTGCAGCCCCTGCCGGCCGGCGCCCGCCGTCCACGCTCCGGACTGCGGCCCCTGGGGCACGTCGACGGTGGCGCGGTGCAGCACACCGGTGACCGATGCCAGCCAGTCGGCCCGCAGTGCCTCCCGGTCGACGTCCAGCCCCTCGACCGGCTGGAACAGCTCGCCGGTGAAGCGCCACAGCGCGTCGCAGGCCCGCTGCATCCGCTCATGGCTCAGCTCGGTGCCGTCGCCGAGCCGCAGGGTCCACTGCTCCGCGTGGTCCTGGTGGTAGGCGACCTCCTTCACGGCCTTCGCGGCGAGCGGCGCGAGCGCGCTGTCACCGGCCGCCAGCTGCCCGTACAACAGGCGCTGGTAGGTGGAGAAGTACAGCTGGCGGGCGATCGTGTGGGCGAAGTCGCCGTTCGGCTGCTCCACCAGCTGGACGTTGGTGAAGGCGCGCTCCTCGCGGAGGTACGCCAGCTCGTCCTCGTCCCCGACCAGGGACAGCAGCACCCGGGCCTGGCCGAGCAGGTCGAGCGCGATGTTCGCGAGGGCCACTTCCTCTTCGAGGACGGGGGCGTGGCCGGCCCACTCCCCCAGGCGGTGCGAGAGCACCAGGGCGTCGTCGCCGAGGCAGAGGGCCGCGGCGGCCGCGGTGCCGGCCGCGGGCAGCGTGGGCGTCACAGGTGCTTCACCCCTTCCGGGATCTCGTAGAAGGTCGGGTGCCGGTAGGGCTTGTCGGCGGACGGCTCGAAGAAGGGGTCCTTCTCGTCGGGTGAGGAGGCCGTGACGGCGCTGGACGGGACGACCCAGATCGAGACGCCCTCGCCGCGCCGGGTGTACAGGTCGCGCGCGTTGCGCAGGGCCAGCTCGGCGTCCGGGGCGTGCAGGCTGCCCGCGTGGGTGTGCGAGAGGCCGCGGCGCGAGCGCACGAAGACCTCCCAGAGGGGCCAGTCGGTGGTCATGCGCGCGCCTTTCCGTGTGCGTCCTCGGGTCGGCCGGTGCCGGCCGCGTCCGTCCTGGCCGCCTTCTTGCCGGCGTACGCGGCCGCCGCCTCGCGGACCCAGGCGCCCTCCTCGTGAGCACGCCTGCGCTGGGTGATCCGCTGTTCGTTGCACGGTCCGTTGCCCTTGAGGACCTCGTGGAACTCCGACCAGTCGATCGGGCCGAAGTCGTGGTGGCCCCGCTCCTCGTTCCACCGCAGGTCCGGGTCGGGGAGGGTCAGGCCGAGGGACTCCGCCTGCGGGACGCAGATGTCGACGAAACGCTGGCGCAGCTCGTCGTTCGAGTGGCGCTTGATCTTCCACGTCATCGACTGCGCGGAGTGCGCGGACTCGTCGTCGGGCGGGCCGAACATCATCAGGGACGGCCACCACCAGCGGTTCACCGCGTCCTGGGCCATCTCGTGCTGCTCCGGGGTGCCGCGGCTGAGGGCCAGCAGCAGCTCGTACCCCTGGCGCTGGTGGAAGGACTCCTCCTTGCACACGCGGACCATCGCGCGGGCGTACGGCCCGTAGGAGCAGCGGCAGAGGGGGACCTGGTTGGTGATCGCGGCGCCGTCCACCAGCCAGCCGATGGCGCCGACGTCCGCCCAGGTCAGCGTCGGGTAGTTGAAAATCGACGAGTACTTCTGGCGGCCGCTGTGCAGCTTGTCCAGCAGCTCGTCCCGGCTGGTGCCGAGGGTCTCGGCGGCGCTGTAGAGATACAGGCCGTGTCCGGCCTCGTCCTGGACCTTGGCCATCAGGATCGCCTTGCGGCGCAGCGAGGGCGCGCGCGTGATCCAGTTGGCCTCCGGCTGCATGCCGATGATCTCGGAGTGGGCGTGCTGCGCCATCTGGCGGACCAAGGTGGAGCGGTACGCCTCGGGCATCCAGTCGCGGGGCTCGATGCGCTCGTCGGCCGCGACGGCGGCGTCGAAAGCCCGCTCGTACGCCTCGTGCGCGGCGCTGTCCGTGGCCGGGTCCGCCTCTGTGCGGGCCGTACGCTGCGCGGCTGCTGTGGCCATGCGGTCCCCCTCGACCTCTCGCTCCTGACTACCGACCGATCGTTCGGTCCGCTCGAAACCATGGTCGGGCGAGCGTCGTAAGGTGTCAACCGCTGTGGATAACCTCGTGCGGCCCCGATGCGACTGCTGTGGCTCATGGGGCTGTGCCGGGCCGTGGGCCTGAGTACCGTTCCCTTCCGGTGCGTACGTCGGGGCGCGGGATGCGCGAGCGATACGGCGCCGTACCGCCGGACGGCGGGGAATCGGACCGGAATCGGAAGCGGGGCGGAATGGACGCGTACGACGAGGGCTCGGACGCCCGTCACGGGCCCGGCCGGCCCGGGGCCTCCGCAGCGCCCCCACCACCGGACGAACCGGCCCGCCCCGGCCCCGGCTCCGGGTCCGAAGGCCGCGCCGCGCGCCCCGCCGACCCGGCTCGCCTCGACGCCGGGCCGGAGAACCGCCCGGCGGACCCGGCTCGCCTCGACGCCGGGCCGGAGAACCGCCCGGCGGACCCGGCTCGTCTCGACGCCGGCCCGGAAGACCGCCCGGCGGACCCGCCCCGCTTCGACGCCGGGCCGGAGAACCGTCCGGCCGACGTGGCTCCCTTCGACGCCGAGCCGGAGAACCGTCCGGTGGGCCGGGCGGAGCCGGCGGCGGAGGCGCGGGCGGAGGCGGGGGCTCCGGCGTCCGACCGGGCCGGGCTCGCCGCGCTTTCGCTTCCGTACCGGATCGCCGCCGCCGTCGCCCTCGCCTTCGTCACGGTCGCCGCCTGTGTGCACCTCGGCATGGTGTTCCTGCACGTTGCGCCCCCGAACACGGCCACCAGGCAGCACGGCCGGGCCGTCGAGGAATGGATCTACCCCGAGTTCGAACAGAACTGGAAGCTGTTCGCGCCCAACCCGTTGCAGCAGAACATCGCGGTCCAGGTCCGCGCGGAGGTCAGGACCTCGGACGGCGGGCACCGCACGACCGGCTGGTACGACCTGTCCGCGCAGGACGGCGCGGCCATCGACGGCAATCTGCTGCCGAGCCACACGCAGCAGAACGAACTGCGCCGGGCCTGGGACTTCTTCGTCGCCTCGCACGACAGCGAGAACCGTCCGGCCGGCCTGCGCGGCACCCTCTCCGAGCACTATCTGCGCCGCATCGTCGTGCTGCGCCTCGGCCGTGAGCGGGCGGAGGCCGACGCCGGCCGCGTCGAGCGGGTGCAGGTCCGCTCCCGGACCGCCAACGTGCCACCCCCCTCGTGGAGCGCGGAGCAGGTGTCCGACAAGCCGGTCTTCCGTGTACTGCCCTGGTGGCGGGTGCCGACGGGCGGGGCGGGGGCGAGCGCCTGATGAACCGGTTCTCCCTCGCCCTCGCGCGCGCGATCGCCCGCGTCACCGAGACGGCCCTCGGCCCGTACCAGACGGCCGTGATCCGCGTCGGCTTCGCCGCCACCTGGCTGCTGTTCCTGCTGCGGGAGTTCCCGCACCGCCAGGAGATGTACGGGCCGGACGGGCCCTGGAGCTGGGACCTCGCCCGGCAGCTCATCGCGAACAACCATGCCTTCACGGCCCTGATGTGGTCGGACAGTCAGCTCTGGTTCGAGTGCGTCTACGCCCTGGCCGTGCTGTCGAGCGTCCTGCTGATGATCGGCTGGCGCACCCGCACCATGTCCGTCCTGTTCATGATCGGCGTGCTCTCCCTGCAGAACCGCAGTGTCTTCATGGGGGACGGCGGCGACAACGTCCTCCACCTGATGGCCGTCTACCTGGTCTTCACCCGCTGTGGGCAGGTGTGGTCCCTGGACGAACGGCGGGCCCGGCGCGAGCGGGCGGCACGCGCTCAGGAGATACCGGAGGGCGCCGGTGAGTCCGATCCCGTCGGGCCCGCCCTCTGGGGCCTGCTGGGCCTCGCCCTGGTCGCGGTCACGCTCACGGGGAAGATCGACGGCGGATGGCTCGGAGGCTGGCTGACGGTCTTCTGGGGGCTGTGGGCCGTGCAGGGACTGTGGTGGGCGGCCGGCCGCCGCGCCCGCACCGAGCAGCCCCGGATCCTGCTCGACGTCGTTGCCAACCTCGCGCACAACGCGGCCCTGGCCGTGATCATGGCGGAGGCCTGCCTGATCTACGCGACCGCCGGCTGGTACAAGATCCAGGGTTCGCGCTGGCAGGACGGTACCGCCGTCTACTATCCGCTGCACCTGGACTACTTCTCGCCCTGGCCCGCGCTCTCCGACATGCTGACCGCGCACGGCACGATGGTGCTGCTGGTGACGTACGGGACGGTCGTCGTGCAGGTCGCCTTCCCGTTCACCCTCTTCAACCGGCGGGTGAAGAACGTCCTGCTGGCGGTGATGATGACCGAGCACGCCGTGATCGCCGTGGTCCTCGGGCTGCCGTTCTTCTCGCTGGCGATGATCGCCGCCGACGCGGTGTTCCTGCCGACGTCCTTCCTGCGGCGCGTGGGCGGATGGGCGGCACGCGCGCGTGGAGGCGGTTTTCCCCGCGGGGCCCGTACGGTGCCGGGGCCGCGCGGGCAGCGGCCACTCAGCTCGGAGCCGGCGGAGGGGACGCACGTAGGCTTCGGGGCATGAACGACCCGGGCTGCGGCAGGCAGGACAGGAACGGCGACACGGGTACCGGTACGGGCACCGACGGGTACGGCGACACAGGTTCCGGTACGGGTACCGATGGGTACGGCGACTCGGGTACCGGTACGGGCATGAACTCCGGTACGGGTACCCGTACCGACACTGTTGCCGGCGCGGCCTCCGGTGGCGCGGCATCGAGTAGCGCGGCCTCCGGCGGCGCGGACGAGGCGGTGCGGGCCTGGCACCGCCTCGCCGACGGCTCGGTCCTGCTCGACGGCTTCCACGCGCTCAAGCACGCGGTCCGCTTCCGGGCCGAGATCCCCGTGGCGGTCACCGCGGACCGGCGGGCGGCGCTCGCCCTGGCCGACGAACTGGCCCCGGACGTACGGGACGTGCTGGACATGCTCCTGGTCGAGGTCCCGGAGGGCACTCTGCGGGCTCTCATCCCGCGTCCGCACCCCACCGCGGTGGCGGCGCTGGCCGTACGACCCTCCAGGGCGGCCCATCTCGAAACCCTCGCGCGCCCGGACCGCACGGCGCCCGTCGTCGTGCTCGACAATCCCAGGAACCTGGGCAACGCGGGCGCCGTCATCCGGCTCGCGGCGGGGTTCGGGGCGACCGGCGTGGTCACCACCGGCACGCTCGACCCCTGGCACCCCACGGTCGTACGCGGCGGGGCGGGGCTGCACTTCGCGACCGTCGTGGAGCGGCTGACGGTCGCCGAGCTGCCGCCCGGGCCGCTGTTCGCCCTCGACGCGGAGGGCGAGGACATCCGCGGGCTGAGGATCCCGGACGACGCGGTCCTGGCCTTCGGCTCCGAGCGCAGCGGGCTCTCCGCCGAACTGCGTGCCCGGACCGACCGGCTGGTGTCCCTGCCGATGCGCCCCCAGGTCTCCAGCTACAACCTCGCGACCAGCGTGGCGATGACGCTGTTCCACTGGAGTGCCGCCGGGGGCGCGCCGGCGTGACGGCTACGCCTCGCGGCGGACCTCCACGACCCGGAAGCGGTTCGCCACGAACGCGCCGTCGCACAGGGCCGAGTTGGCCGCGGCGTTGCCGCCGGAGCCGTGGAAGTCGGAGAAGGCCGCGGTCTGGTTGACGTAGACCCCGCCGGTCAGGTTCAGCGAGAGCTGGGCGCACTCGTCGAAGCAGGCCTCCTGCACGGCCTGCTCGACCTCTTCCGAGGTGGTGTACGCGCCGACCGTCATCGCGCCCTTGTCCCTGATGCTCCGCCGCAGCAGGTCCACGGCGTCCGTCGCCGAGTCGACCGCGACGGCGAACGAGACGGGTCCGAAGCATTCGCTCAGGTAGGCGGCCTCGGTCTCGGCGCCCTCCCAGTACTTCCGGGCGCCGTCGAGCTTCACGATCACCGGGGTGCGGACGACGGCGTCCGGGAACTCCGGGTTGGCGACCTCCCGTGAGGGCAGCGCGACTTCGCCGAGGCCGGACGCGGCCTCCAGGCGGGCCTTCACGTCAGGGTTGACGATGGCGCCGAGCAGCGCGTTCGCGCGGGCGTCGTCGCCGAGGAGGCCGTCGACCGACCTGGCGAGGTCGGTGACCACCTCGTCGTACGACTTGGGGCCCTCGTCCGTGCGGACGCCGTCGCGGGGGATCAGCAGGTTCTGCGGGGTCGTGCACATCTGGCCGCTGTACAGGGACAGGGAGAAGGCGAGGTTCGACAGCATGCCCTTGTAGTCGTCGGTCGACTCGACGAAGACCGTGTTGACGCCGGCCTTCTCCGTGTAGACCTGCGCCTGGCGGGCGTTGGCCTCAAGCCAGTCGCCGAACTCCGTCGAGCCCGTGTAGTCGATGATCCGGATCTCGGGGCGGACGGCCAGGGTCTTCGCGATGCCCTCTCCGGGGCGCTCGGCGGCCAGCGCCACCAGGTTCGGGTCGAAGCCGGCCTCGGCGAGCACCTCGCGGGCCACCTGCACGGTGAGCGCGAGGGGCAGGACGGCCCGCGGGTGGGGCTTCACCAGGACCGCGTTCCCGGTGGCCAGGGAGGCGAACAGGCCCGGATAGCCGTTCCACGTGGGGAAGGTGTTGCAGCCGATCAGCAGGGCGATGCCGCGCGGGACCGGCGTGAACTGCTTGGTCAGCGCGAGCGGGTCGCGCTTGCCCTGGGGCTTGCTCCACTCCGCGGTGTCCGGCGTGCGGACCTGCTCCACGTACGCGTACGCCACTGCTTCCAGGCCGCGGTCCTGCGCGTGCGGCCCGCCCGCCTGGAACGCCATCATGAAGGCCTGGCCGCTGGTGTGCATGACGGCGTGGGCGAACTCGTGCGTCCGGTCGCTGATCCGCTTGAGGATCTCCAGGCAGACCACCGCGCGCATCTCCGCGCCCGCGTCGCGCCATGCGCGCCGGCCGGCGCGCATGGCCGGCAGCAGCACGTCGACGTCGGCATGCGGATAGCTGACGCCGAGCTCGATCCCGTACGGCGAGGTCTCGCCGCCGACCCAGTCGTCCGTGCCGGGCTGGCCGAGGTCGAGGCGGGTGCCCAGGAGCGCGTCGAAGGCGGCCTTGCCCTCCGCCATGCCCAGGCTCCCGTGCTCCCCGTAAGCCTTGGGGTGCTCGGGGTGCGGGGACCAGTACGCGCGCGTGCGGATCGCTTCCAGCGCCTGGTCGAGGGTGGGCCGGTGCTGTGCGATGAGCTGGTGCGCGGTGAGTTCGGCGGCCATCAAGGACCAACTCCTCGTCTCAGGAGCTCCTCGTCGAGCTCGCGAGCTGGGCAGGAAGGGACGGACACGGCTAGAGTAACCGAACGATCGGTCGGGACAAGGGGGACCGCCGCATCTGTGGAAAACCGTGTGCGGGAGGATCGCGAGCATGACAGCACTCGACCTCAGCAGCCCCGTGGCCGTCGTCGGCACCGGCACCATGGGCCAGGGCATCGCCCAGGTCGCGCTGGTCGCGGGCCGGCCCGTGCGGCTGTACGACGCCGCCCCGGGACGCGCCGAAGAGGCGGCCCGGGCGATCGGCGCGCGACTCGACCGGCTCGTCGAGAAGGACCGGCTCAGCGCCGCCGACCGGGACGCCGCCCGTGCCCGGCTGCATCCCGCGCACAGCCTCGGCGAACTCGCCGACTGCGTGCTCGTGGTGGAGGCGGTGCTCGAGCAGCTCGACGTGAAGCAGCAGCTCTTCCGCGACCTGGAGGACGTGGTCGGGGACGACGCCCTGCTCGCCACGAACACCTCCTCCCTGTCCGTCACGGCCATCGGCGGCGCGCTGCGCAACCCGGGCCGCTTCGTCGGGCTGCACTTCTTCAACCCCGCCCCGCTGCTGCCCCTGGTGGAGGTCGTCTCCGGGTTCGCCACCGACGTCACGTCGGCCACGCGCGCGTACGAGACGGCCCGCGCCTGGGGGAAGACCCCTGTGGCCTGCGCGGACACCCCGGGCTTCATCGTCAACCGCATCGCCCGGCCTTTCTACGCCGAGGCCTTCGCGGTGTACGAGTCCCAGGCCGCCGATCCCGCCACGATCGACGCCGTGCTGCGCGAGTCCGGCGGCTTCCGGATGGGTGCCTTCGAACTGACGGACCTGATCGGTCAGGACGTCAACGAGTCCGTCACGCACTCCGTGTGGCAGGCCTTTTTCCAGGACGTGCGTTTCACGCCCTCGCTCGCCCAGCGGCGGCTCGTCGAGTCAGGTCGGCACGGCCGCAAGGCGGGACACGGCTGGTACGACTACGCGGACGGCGCCGAGCGTCCCGAGCCGCACACCGCGGAGAAGGCCCGCCCGCCCGCGTACGTCACCGTCGAGGGCGACCTCGGGCCGGCCCGCGACCTCGTCGCCCTGATCCGCGAGGCGGGCATCCAGGTCCGCGAGGAGGAAGAGGACCACGGCACCCGCCTGCTGCTGCCCTCCGGCGGTCAGCTGGCCCTCGCCGACGGCCAGACCTCGGTCGAGTTCCGTGACGTCGTCTACTTCGACCTGGCGCTCGACTACCGCAGGGCCACCCGGATCGCCCTGTCGGCCTCCCAGGACACCGCCTCCCAGACGCTCTCCGAGGCCACCGGCCTCTTCCAGGCGCTCGGCAAGGACGTCAGTGTCATCGGGGACGCGCCCGGCATGATCGTCGCCCGGACGGTGGCCCGGATCATCGACCTGGCGCACGACGCGGTCGCCAAGGGCGTGGCCACGGAGGAGGACATCGACACCGCGATGCGGCTCGGCGTCAACTACCCGCTGGGCCCCTTCGAATGGAGCCGCCGGCTCGGCAGGACCTGGGCGCACGACCTCCTGGAGGAGCTGCACCTGCGCGAACCCTCCGGCCGCTACGCGCCCTCTCTCGCGCTGTACCGCCACGGACACGCCCCCGAGAAGCGGGAGGGCACCTCATGACCACCGCCAAGCGGGACACGTACACCCCGGAGACGCTCCTGCACGTCGCCGTGCAGGTCTTCATCGAGCGGGGCTACGACGGCACCTCCATGGAGCACCTGTCCAAGGCCGCCGGCATCTCCAAGTCCTCGATCTACCACCATGTCGCGGGCAAGGAGGAGCTGCTGGGCCGGGCCGTGCGCCGGGCCCTCGACGGCCTCTTCGGGATCCTCGACGAGGAGCACGCGCGCGTGGGGCGTGCCGTGGAGCGCCTGGAGTACGTCGTACGGCGCATGGTGGAGGTCCTCACGGCCGAGCTGCCGTACGTGACGCTGCTGCTGCGGGTGCGCGGCAACACGGACACCGAGCGCTGGGCCCTGGAGCGGCGCCGCGACTTCGACCACCGGGTGGCCGAGCTGCTGAGGGCGGCGGCCGCCGACGGCGACGTGCGCGACGACGTGGAGTTCCGGCTCGCCACGCGGCTGGTCTTCGGAATGATCAACTCGATCGTGGAGTGGTACCGGCCCGACGGCCGGGGTTCGGCCGAGCGGGAAGTGTCCGACGCGGTCGTGCGGCTCGTGTTCGAGGGGCTGCGCAAGGAGGGCTGAGCCGGGGGCGCGAGCCTCGCCCAGGCCTGTCGCGAAAAGGATCCGGCGCGGTGTGCCCGCACCTCACCCCTCCGGCTCCACGTCCTCCTCCTCGAAGACCAGCAGCGTCCGTGTGCTGAGCACCTCGGGGATGGCCTGGAGGCGGGTCAGCACCAGCTCCCGCAACGCCCGGTTGTGGGGGGTGTGCACCAGCAGCAGGACGTCGAAGTCGCCGCCCACCAGCGAGATGTGGGCGGCCCCGGGCAGCGCCCGCAACTGCTCGCGCACGGTGCGCCACGAGTTCTGCACGATCTTGAGGGTGATGTACGCCGAGGTGCCCGCTCCGGCGCGCTCGTGGTTGACGCGGGCCCCGAAACCGCGGATGACACCGTCCTCGATGAGGCGGTTGATCCGCGCGTAGGCATTGGCCCGTGACACATGGACGCGCTCGGCCACCGAACGTATCGAGGCGCGCCCGTCCGCCTGGAGCATCTGCAGGATGTCCTGGTCGATGGCGTCGAGCGGGCGGGCCGGCGGAAGCGCCGATCCGGCCTCGGGTCCCTCGGCCATTTGTTCAGGTGCCATGTCCCCCCGCTTCCCTACCATGGACGTACTGCGTCCATCACAGGCTGTGCAGAACCGTTTGTCCACAGCCTGGCGGTGCCTGTAGCCAAAATGCGCCGACGACCGAACAATCGGTAGGTGAGGCGCATCACACCCGGTGCGTCTCTCCCAGCCGCTCCCACGAGGAGGTGCCGTCATGACGGTCATGGAGCAGCGAGGCGCTTACCGGCCCACACCGCCGCCCGCCTGGCAGCCACGCACCGACCCCGCGCCGCTGCTGCCCGACGCGCTGCCCCACCGCGTCCTCGGCACCGAGGCCGCCGCGCAGGCCGACCCTGACCTGCTGCGCCGGCTGTACGCCCAGCTGGTCCGCGGCCGCCGCTACAACACGCAGGCCACGGCCCTCACCAAGCAGGGCCGCCTCGCGGTCTACCCCTCCACCACCGGCCAGGAGGCCTGCGAGGTCGCCGCCGCCCTCGTCCTCGAAGAGCGCGACTGGCTCTTCCCGAGCTACCGCGACACCCTCGCGGCCGTCGCCCGCGGCCTCGACCCCGTCCAGGCCCTCACCCTGCTGCGCGGCGACTGGCACACCGGCTACGACCCGCGCGAGCACCGCATCGCGCCCCTGTGCACGCCGCTCGCCACCCAGCTCCCGCACGCCGTGGGCCTCGCCCACGCCGCGCGCCTGAAGGGTGACGACGTGGTCGCGCTCGCCATGGTCGGCGACGGCGGCACCAGCGAGGGCGACTTCCACGAGGCGCTGAACTTCGCCGCCGTGTGGCAGGCCCCGGTCGTCTTCCTCGTCCAGAACAACGGCTTCGCCATCTCCGTCCCGCTCGCCAAGCAGACCGCGGCCCCCTCGCTGGCCCACAAGGCCGTCGGCTACGGGATGCCGGGCCGGCTGGTCGACGGCAACGACGCGGCGGCCGTGCACGAGGTCCTCTCCGACGCCGTACGGCACGCGCGCGCGGGGGGCGGCCCGACACTCGTCGAGGCCGTCACGTACCGCATCGACGCCCACACGAACGCAGACGACGCCACCCGCTACCGGGGCGACGCCGAGGTCGAGACCTGGCGCGCGCACGACCCGATCGCCCTGCTGGAGCGGGAGCTGACCGAGCGGGGCCTGCTCGACGAGGACGGCATACGGGCCGCGCGGGAGGACGCCGAGGCCATGGCCGCCGATCTGCGCGAGCGCATGAACCAGGACGCGGTGCTCGACCCCATGGACCTGTTCGCCCATGTGTATGCCGAGCCCACCCCACAGCTGCGGGAACAGGAGGCCCAGTTGCGCGCGGAGCTCGAAGCCGAGGCGGACGGGACGCACGGGGCGGAAGGGGCCGGGCGATGACCACCGTTGCCCTGAAACCGGCCACCATGGCGCAGGCTCTCGGGCGCGCGCTGCGCGACGCCATGGCCGACGATCCGACGGTCCACGTCATGGGCGAGGACGTCGGCGCGCTCGGCGGTGTCTTCCGGGTCACCGACGGCCTGACCGAGGAGTTCGGCGAGGACCGCTGCACGGACACGCCCCTCGCGGAGGCGGGCATCCTCGGGACCGCCGTCGGCATGGCGATGTACGGCCTGCGGCCGGTCGTCGAGATGCAGTTCGACGCCTTCGCCTATCCGGCGTTCGAGCAGCTGATCAGCCACGTCGCGCGGATGCGCAACCGCACCCGCGGGGCCATGCCGCTGCCGATCACCATCCGCGTCCCGTACGGGGGAGGCATCGGCGGCGTCGAGCACCACAGCGACTCCTCCGAGGCGTACTACATGGCGACTCCCGGGCTTCACGTCGTCACGCCCGCCACCGTCGCCGACGCCTACGGGCTGCTGCGCGAGGCCATCGCCTCCGACGACCCCGTGGTCTTCCTGGAGCCCAAGCGCCTGTACTGGTCGAAGGATTCCTGGAACCCGCAGGAGCCGACCGCCGTTGAACCGATAGGCCGCGCGGTGGTGCGGCGCCCGGGCCGGAGCGCCACGCTCGTCACGTACGGCCCGTCCGTGCCGGTCTGCCTGGAGGCGGCCGAGGCCGCGCGGGCCGAGGGCTGGGACCTCGAAGTCGTCGACCTGCGCTCCCTGGTGCCGTTCGACGACGAGACGGTGTGCGAGGCGGTCCGGCGGACCGGACGCGCGGTCGTCGTCCACGAGTCCGGTGGGTACGGCGGGCCGGGCGGAGAGATCGCCGCGCGGATCACCGAGCGCTGTTTCCACCACCTGGAGGCACCGGTGCTGAGGGTGGCCGGGTTCGACATCCCGTATCCGCCGCCGATGCTGGAGCGCCACCATCTGCCCGGTGTCGACCGGATCCTGGACGCGGTGGCGCGGCTGCAGTGGGAGGGGGGAAGCTGATGGCCCGGGTGCTGGAGTTCAAGCTCCCCGACCTCGGGGAGGGCCTCACCGAGGCGGAGATCGTCCGCTGGCTAGTCCAGGTCGGTGACGTCGTCGCGGTGGACCAGCCGGTCGTCGAGGTCGAGACGGCCAAGGCGATGGTCGAGGTGCCGTGTCCCTACGGGGGCGTGGTCACCGCCCGCTTCGGCGACGAGGGCAGCGAACTGCCCGTGGGCGCCCCGCTGATCACGGTCGCGGTCGGGGCGCCCGGGCCGGCGGACGCCGACGAGGGGTCGGGCAACGTCCTCGTGGGATACGGCACGCAGGCCCCGCCCTCGCGGCGCAGGCGGGTGCGGCCCGCGGCGCCCGGGTCCGGGCCGCGCGCGGACGGTTTCGCGGCCGCGGGGGCCGCAGCGCCGTCCTCGGCGGTACGCACCGCCCCTGCGGGAGCGCCCGCCGGATCCCCGGCGGCCGTCGTACCGGAGGCGGCGGAAGCCCTGGCCGACGGCGCGTTCGGCTCCGACGGCGCCGGTGCGGCGCGGACAGTCGGTGCGGATCGGGGCGTATGCGCGGAGGGACCGGTTCCGGTGATCTCCCCGCTGGTGCGCAGGCTCGCCCGGGAGAACGGTCTCGACCTGCGGGAGCTGGCGGGTTCGGGGCCGGACGGACTGATCCTGCGGGCGGACGTCGAGTCCGCGCTGCGGGCCGCCGGTGCCGGGCGGGGCACGGTACGGGTGCCGGGCGACCGTCCCTCCGGTACGGAGCGGTCGTCCGTCGTGCGCGGTGACGCCGACGGGGTTCCCGTTCCGTCCGGGGCCGCCCGGACGCCGGTCGTCACGGACGGGGTCCGCGTGCCTCTGCGGGGTGTCCGCGGTGCCGTCGCCGACAAGCTCTCCCGGAGCCGTCGTGAGATACCCGACGCGACCTGCTGGGTCGACGCCGACGCGACGGAACTGATGCGGGCGCGCGGGGCGATGAACGCGGCGGGCGCTCCGAAGATCCCGCTGCTGGCGCTGCTCGCGCGGATCTGCACCGCCGCGCTTGCCCGCTACCCGGAGCTCAACTCGACGGTCGACATGGACGCCCGCGAGATCGTGCGGCTCGACCGGGTGCACCTGGGCTTCGCCGCCCAGACCGAGCGCGGGCTCGTCGTGCCCGTCGTCAGGGACGCGCACGCGCGGGACACGGAGTCGCTCGGCGCGGAGTTCGCGCGGCTGACCGAGGCGGCTCGGAGCGGGACGCTGACACCCGGGGACCTCACGGGCGGGACGTTCACGCTGAACAACTACGGCGTGTTCGGCGTGGACGGCTCCACGCCGATCATCAACCACCCGGAGGCGGCCATGCTCGGCGTCGGCCGCATCGTCCCCAAGCCGTGGGTGCACGAGGGCGAGCTGGCCGTACGGCAGGTCGTGCAGCTCTCGCTCACCTTCGACCACCGGGTGTGCGACGGCGGCACAGCGGGGGGATTCCTGCGGTTTGTCGCGGACTGCGTGGAGCAGCCGGCGGTCCTGTTGCGGACGCTGTAGTCCGTCGGGGTCCGTCGGGGTCTGTCGTGGCCCGTCGTAGTCCGTAGTGGTCCGTAGTGGTCCGTGGTAGTCCGTCGTGGGCCTACGGGGGGCCGGTCGTGGTCCGTCGGAGGGAGCCCCCGTCCACATGCTGTGCACGGGGTGGAAATGATCCTTCGGGCGCCCATACTCGGTGGATGACCGCGCACGACTCACCGGGCGCCGCCGATGCCGCGTCCGTCGACGTCGCCCCGACCGCGGGCGACGTGGACGGCGTGCCCGTGGGGCCTGCCGCGTTCGACGCCGTCGTGCTCGCCGGGGGCGGGGCGCGGCGGCTCGGGGGCGCGGACAAGCCCGGGGTGCGGGTGGGCGGACGGGCGCTGCTCGACCGGGTGCTGGCCGCGTGCGCCGGTGCCGGGGCCGTCGTCGTCGTGGCCGACCGGAGGCCGACCGCGCGGCCCGTCGTGTGGGCGCGTGAGGATTCCCCGGGGGCGGGGCCCGTTGCCGCGCTGGACGCGGGGTTGCGGCACACCACCGCCGAGTACGTCGTCGTACTCTCCGCCGATCTGCCGTTCCTGACGGCGGGGACGGTACGGCGGCTGCTGGCGGCGCTCCGGCCGGCCGGCGTGGTTCCGGGCGCCCTCGACCGGGTGAACGTCGACCGGGCGAACCTCGACCCGGCCGACGTCGACCACGCAACCGTCGGCCTGGACACCGGGGTTCCGGGCGCCGTCGTTCCGGGCGCCGCCGGCGGGGGTGCTGCCGCTGCGGGCGGCGCCAACCGAGCCCCGGCCGCCGCGGGTGCCGCCGGTCCGATGACCGTTGGCCCGGGCGCTGCCGTTCCGGTCACGGCGGACCCGGCCACCGCTGCTGCCGCCACCTCCGCTCCGGGCGCCGCCGACCCGGCCCCGGCCGCCGCGGGTGCCGCCGGTCCGATGGCCGTCGGCCCGGGCGCTGCCGTTCCGGTCACGGCGGACCCGGCCACCGCTGCTGCCGCCACCTCCGCTCCGGGCACCGCCGACCCGGCCACTGTCGACCCGGCTGCCGCCGATCCGATGGCCGTCCACCCGGGCGCCCCTGGTCAGGTCACGGCCGACACGGACACGGCGATCCCGGCCACCGCCGATCCGAACGTCGCCGACCCGGCCGCCGTCGACCCCGGCCGCTCCCCCCGGTCCACCCCGGTCCCGTCCACTCACCCCCCGCACCCCACCGGAGCCCCGTCCAGTCACCCCCCGTACCCCGACGGCGTTCTTCTCACCGATCGCGGCGGGCGGGAGCAGCCGTTGGTCGCCGTCTATCGGGCGGCGGCGTTGCGGCGGGTGCTGGGGGCGCTCGGCGGTGACCGGGGCGGGTTGGAAGGGCTGCCGTTGCGGCGAGTCACCGCCGCGCTCGACCTCACCCGTATCTCCGATCCCGTCGCGTCCTTCGACTGCGACACCTGGGACGACATCGCCGCCGCTCGGTCACGCATCAGGGAGCATGGGCACGTGCTGGATGAATGGATTTCCGCAGTCAAGGACGAACTGGGCATCGACCTGGACGTCGACACCGGCGTCCTGCTGGACCTCGCCCGCGACGCCGCGCACTCGGTGGCCCGTCCCGCGGCGCCGCTGACCACGTTCCTCGTGGGGTACGCGGCCGCGCAGGCGAAGGGCGGCCCCGAGGCGGTGGCCGAAGCCGCCCGCAGGGCGTCGGCGCTGGCCCTCGCCTGGGCGGCCGAGGACGCCTCACCCCAGCCGGACACCGGCCCGCCCGTCCCGCGGGCCGTGACCGCGGACCCGTCGGCCACGACCGCGGACCCGTCGGCCACGACCGCGGACCCGTCGGCCACGACCGCGGACCCGTCGGCCACGACCGGGGCCCCCTCCGCCCCGTCGGCCGCCGCTGCGGACCCCGCGGCCCAGTCCCCCGCCGCGAGCCCCGCCGGACCGGCCGGTCCGGCCCCCGCCGGGCCGTCCGGCGACGGTCCCGCCGGTCGCAAGGACGCCGGATGACCGCCGCCCGCGGCACCCGGGACAGCCAGGAGGACGAGGACTTCGACGTCGAAGAGGCCCTCGCCCTGGTCAAGGGGGAACCCGTCCCCACGCCCCAGAGCCGGCCCGTCCCCGCCCCCGACGGCGGGCAGCACGGACACCGCGTCGCCCCCATCGAGCATCACCGGGCCACCCCGTGGCCGCAGGCACGCACCCTTGCCGAACGGGCCGGCCGTGCCGGAGCGTGCCGGGCGCCCGTCTCCGTACCGCTCGACGCCTCCCTCGGCCTGGTTCTCGCCGCGCCGCTCGCCGCGCTCACGGACCTGCCCTCCTTCGACACGTCCGCGATGGACGGGTGGGCGGTGGCGGGTCCCGGTCCCTGGGACGTGCGCGAGGAGGGCGTGCTCGCCGGGCAGGCCCAGCCGGAGCGGCTCACCGACGGGGAGGCGGTGCGGATCGCCACCGGGGCGCGTATCCCGCAGGACGTGACCGCCGTCCTGCGCAGTGAGCACGGGCGGACCGACGAGAAGGGACGCCTGCACGCGACCCGCGAGGTCGTGCACGGGCAGGACATCCGGCCGCGGGGCCAGGAGTGCCGCTGCGGCGACCAGCTCCTGCCCGTCGGCGCGCTGGTCACCCCGGCCGTGCTGGGCCTCGCCGCGGCCGCCGGTTACGACACGCTCGCCGCTCTCCCCCGCCCGCGGGCCGAAGTCCTCGTCCTCGGCGACGAGTTGCTCACGTCGGGTCTTCCCCGGGACGGGCTCATCCGGGACGCGCTCGGTCCCATGCTGCCGTCCTGGCTGCGGTCCGCCGGCGCCGAGGTCGTCGGTGTGCGGCGGCTGGGCGACGACGCCGAGGCCCTGCACAAGGCGATCGCCGGCTCCGGCGCCGACCTGATCGTCACCACCGGCGGCACCGCCGCCGGCCCCGTCGACCACGTGCACCCCGTCCTGGCCCGCCTCGGCGCCGAGCTCCTCGTGGACGGCGTCAAGGTCCGCCCCGGGCACCCCATGCTGCTGGCCCGCACCAAGGAGAACCAGCACCTCGTCGGCCTGCCCGGCAATCCCCTGGCCGCCGTCTCCGGGCTGCTCACGCTCGCCGAGCCCCTGCTGCGCACCCTCGCCGGACGGGCGGCTCCGGAGCCGTACGCGATTCCTCTCACGGAAGCCGTGCACGGGCATCCGTACGACACCCGGCTCGTGCCCGTCGCGCTGCGCGCCGAGCGGGCCGTGCCGCTGCACTACAACGGTCCGGCGATGCTGCGGGGCATCGCCGCGTCCGACGCCCTCGCCGTCGTACCGCCCGGCGGTGCCCGGGCCGGTCAGGAGCTGGAGATCCTCGATCTGCCCTGGGCCCTGGCCGGCCTGGCGTGCATCGAGTGACCGGCGCGTCGCCCCCTCACTGACCGGCAGCCGACCGGGCGAGCCCCGCCCCACCGGGCGAGCCCCGCCCCACCGGGCGGGCCACCCGCCCGACCAAGCCACCCGCAGATCAGCCAAGCCGACCGGCCGCGTCGTGAGCGCGAGGCCCACGGTCGTGAACGCGCGGCCTACGGGTGGCGCTGCCCGCCGTTCGCGGTCCGGCTGATCGTGATCAGGCGGTCGCCCGCCCGCAGCGGCGTGGTGCCGGGAGCCGCCTGGTCCAGTACCTGCCCGCCGCGTACGACGGCCACCACGAGGTCGGTGCAGTCGCGCGGCGCGGCACCGATCTCCCCTTCCGACACGGGCCGTTCCGCCAGGTCGAGGCCGCTGCCGTACGTCATCAGGCCCTCCAGCACGTCGGCGGCGTGCGGGCTGGCCATCGACACGCCCAGCAGGCGGCCGGCCGAACTGGAGCTGGTGACGACCATGTCGGCGCCGCTCCGCTTCAGCAGCGGCACGTTCTCGTCCTCGCGGACGGCGGCGACGATCGTGGCGCGCCGGTTGAGCTGGCGGGCGGTGAGCGTGACGAGCGTCGCGGTGTCGTCCCGCTGCGGGGCGACGATCACCTGGGCGGCGTGCTGCACCTCGGCCTTGAGGAGGGTGTCGGAGCGGGTGGCGTCCCCGAGCACCGCCACCAGCCCGTCGCTGCCCGCCGCGTCCACCGTCTTGTGCTGCGGGTCGACGACGACGATCCGTTCCCTGGGGATGCCCTGGCCCAGCAGCGTCTCGATGGCGTGCCGCCCCTTGGTGCCGTAGCCGACCACGACCACGTGGTCCCGCATCCGGGAGCGCCAGCGGTGGATGCGCACCTGCTGCCGGGTGCGCTCGGTGAGGACCTCCAGGGTGGTGCCGACCAGGATGATCAGGAAGAGCACGCGCAGCGGGGTGATGACGAGGATGTTGACGAGGCGGGCCGTGTCGCTCACCGGGGTGATGTCGCCGTAGCCGGTGGTGGAGAGGGTGACGGTCGCGTAGTACGCGGCGTCGAGGAGGTCGACCGTGCTGTCGGAGCTGTCGTGGTAGCCGGCGCGGTCCACCCAGACCAGGAACGTGGTGAGGGCGAGGACCAGCAGCGCCATGGCGAGCCGGCGCAGCACCTGCTGGAGGGGCGGCACCGTGCCCTCGACGGGCAGCCGGATCGAGCGTCCCGCCTCGGCGTCGTCCAGGGCCTCGGTGCGCGACCGGTACCAGAGGGACCGCAGGATGGGGAACCTCCCGGCACCGCTCCGCCCCTTCCCGGAGGCGGCCCCCGCCCGCGTGTCCGTGCCGCCCGGGCTCCCTCCGCCCGTGCCTCTCCTGCCCGTGCCGTCCCGGCGTACGGCTGTCCTGGGCGGTCGTTGCTGCCCGTCCTTCATGGCCTGCTCCCAGCGGCTCGCGGTCCGGTCGTCGGCCGGCACCGGGGCCATGCTCTCGGATCTGCGCCCCCGGATGGGTAACGTCGGCACGCGTGACGTCCGTCGATTCGTGGGAGGCCCCCCTTGCGTGACCACACCGTGGTGGTCGGTTTCGGGACGAAGGGGTGGTCCGCCGTGCAGACCCTCTGTGCGACGGGGCTGAAGAAGGAGCGCATCGTCGTGGTCGACCCCGGCCCGGAAGCGGTCGACGCGGCGGTGGCCGAGGGGTACGCGGGCGTGGTGGGCGACGGGACGCGCAGCGACGTGCTGCTGCGGGCCGAGGTGCAGCGGGCGCGGCAGATCGTCATCGCCACGCAGCGGGACGACACGGCCGTGCTCGTCGCCCTGACCGCCCGCCAGCTCAACGGCACCGCGAAGATCGTGGCCGCGGTGCGGGAGGAGGAGAACGCGCCGCTGCTGCGCCAGTCCGGCGCCGACGCCGTCATCACCAGCGCGGGCGCGGCCGGCCGGCTGCTCGGGCTCTCCGTCCTCAGCCCCAGCGCGGGCCTGGTCATGGAGGACCTCATCCAGCAGGGCAGCGGCCTCGACATCGTCGAACGCCCGGTCATAAAGGCCGAGGTCGGCAAGGGCGTGCGCGAGACCGGTGAGCTGGTGGTCAGCGTCGTACGAGGTCACCGGGTGCTCGGATACGACGATCCCGCCATCGGCACGCTGGAGTTGACGGACCGTCTCATCACGATCGTGCGGGTCTCCTGAAGTAGCCTCGCGGCATGCGAGCGATCACGATTGTCGAACCTGGTGGACCCGAGGCGCTGGTGTGGGACGAGGTCCCGGACCCGGAGCCCGGGGAGGGCGAAGTCCTGGTCGACGTGGTGGCCAGCGCCGTCAACCGAGCCGATCTGCTGCAACGGCAGGGTTTCTACAACCCCCCGCCGGGCGCGTCCCCCTACCCCGGTCTCGAATGCTCGGGGCGGATCGCCGCCCTGGGGCCCGGCGTGTCCGGGTGGGCCGTCGGGGACGAGGTGTGCGCGCTGCTCTCGGGCGGTGGTTACGCCGAGAAGGTCGCCGTACCGGCCGGTCAGCTGCTGCCCGTGCCGGAGGGGCTGGACCTCCGGCAGGCGGCGGCGCTGCCCGAGGTGACCTGCACGGTCTGGTCCAACGTCTTCATGATCTCCCACCTCCGTCCCGGCGAGACCCTGCTCGTGCACGGCGGCTCCAGCGGCATCGGCACCATGGCGATCCAGCTGGCGAAGGCGGTCGGCGCCAAGGTCGCCGTCACGGCGGGGACCGAGGACAAGCTGCGGTTCTGTGCCGACCTCGGTGCGGACGTCCTCGTCAACTACCGGGAGCAGGACTTCGTCGAGGAGATCGAGCGGGCCACCGACGGCGGCGGCGCCGACGTGATCCTCGACAACATGGGTGCCAAGTACCTGGACCGCAACGTCCGGGCGCTGGCCGTCAACGGGCGGCTCGCGATCATCGGTATGCAGGGCGGCGTCAAGGGCGAGCTGAACATCGGCACGCTTCTCGGCAAGCGGGCCGCGGTCAGCGCGACCTCGCTCCGCGCCCGCCCCCTCGGCGAGAAGGCGTCCATCGTGGCCGCGGTGCGCGAGCACGTGTGGCCGTTGATCTTCGGCGGCCACGTACGGCCGGTCGTGGACCGGGAGATCCCGATGAGCGACGCGGCCGCGGGCCACCGGGTGCTGGAGGAGAGCGGCCACATCGGCAAGGTGCTGCTGGTGGTGCCGTAGGCCCGCCCCCGAACCTTGGTGCCGTCGAGGCCCGCCGAACCAGGACGGCGAACCGCCGCTCAGGCGCGTCGGGCCCGCAGGGCGAAGAAGGCGAGTCCCAGGCCGCAGCCGATGAGGATCAGCCCGCTGCCCAGCGGCAGGATCCGCAGCACGGGCTCCTGCGGCGCGGACCGCGTGACGGACGGACCGGCCGGGGCCGGGGAGGGCGTCTGCCCCGCCGCGTCCCGTGGTGCTTCGGAGGCGACGGCGCTCTCCGGGGCGCTGTCGCTGTCCGCGGTGTCGGAGCCCTCCGTGTCGTCCGCGTGGGCGGTGCCGTCCACGGAGTCCACGCCGTCCGCGGAGTCCGCGTCGGGCCGGCCGACGGGCCTGCCAGGGCGTTCGGGCCGCTGACGGCTGCCGGGGTCGTGGTCGGTGTACGCCGGTGCCGAGTCCTCGTCCCGCGGTGCCGTCTCCTCCCGCCCCGGACGCTTGCGGCCCTCGCCCGCCCGGCTCCCGGCGCGGGACGCGTCGGCGGCCGGAACACGGGACGGCGTCGGCGTCGGCGTGGGGGACACGGAGACGGACGGGGAGGGCCGGGACCCGCTCTCGTCCGGGGGTGAGGCCGCGTACGACATCTGGGTGGTGCCGCCGGCCGACAGGGTCAGCAGCAGTACCAGTCCCGCCATGAACGGCGCGGGGCCGTGCCGCGGCTGTGTGCGGAGCCTTGGAGTCACGTCCGTGACCCCCTCCCGGTGCGAGAGTCGCCAAGATCAACGGAACAAGCCTCACATGACGTGACGATCCCGGCATCCCGTCGGGGGCCGACCGGAGGATCACCCTCCGCAGGGGGCACACCGTGATGAGGCGGACGGGTGCGAGACAATGGCGCAATGGAGATGCCGAGGAACGAACGGTCGCCGGAGAACCCCCAGATTCTGGTCGTAGGTGAGGACGGACTGCCTCTCGGTGGCGCCGGTGGTGTCGGGAACCAGGACTCCCGCGAGGTCCCGGTGACGGAGATGGTGGAACAGCCCGCCAAGGTGATGCGCATCGGCAGCATGATCAAGCAGCTGCTGGAAGAAGTGCGCGCGGCACCTCTGGACGAGGCCAGCCGGGTGCGGCTCAAGGAGATCCACGCCAGCTCGGTCAAGGAGCTGGAGGACGGCCTGGCACCCGAGTTGGTCGATGAGCTGGAGCGGCTCTCCCTTCCCTTCACGGACGAGGGGACGCCGAGCGACGCCGAACTGCGCATTGCGCAGGCCCAGTTGGTGGGATGGCTGGAGGGACTCTTCCACGGGATCCAGACGACCCTGTTCGCGCAGCAGATGGCGGCCAGGGCGCAGCTGGAGCAGATGCGCAGGGCCCTGCCGCCGGGCGTCGGCGGCGGTGACGACGAGGAGGACCCGCGCACGGGCGGCCGCTCGGGCGGTCCGTACCTGTAGATCTCGGGACCCCGTCTGCCGGACGGACCCGGCGTGGTACCCGCGAAGGGCCCGGCACTCCCCGTGCCGGGCCCTTCGTGCGTCGGCCGGCGGCCGACGACGGCTTCAGCGGCCGGTCAGGCCGGGTCGCCCGTCGAGACGCTCAGCTCGATCTCGGGCATGTCCTTCGGGTCCACGTCCGTGCCCGCGGACGGGAACTGGTCCATGACCGTGTCCTCGCCGTAGGTGTTCTCGTCCACGTTCTTGATGTCCATCTGCCAACCGGCCGCCTGGAAGCACGACTTGACCGACTTGAGGTTCTTGAAGGTGAATTCGGGGACCTTGATCTTGTCCGGGTCGTTGTACGACTCGTCCGGCTCCGTGCACTTGGTGGTCTCGATGACCTTCGTCGTGTCCGGACCCTTGTGGCCGGGGACCGCGGACGCGGACGCGGAGCCGGTGGAGTCGCCGCCGCCCCTGTCGTCGTCAGTGCCGCCGCTCAGCGTGAGCGCCGTGATCAGACCGCCTGCCGCGACGAGCGCGACGACGACGGAGCCGATTATCATTCCCTTGTTGCTCTTGCGGCCGCCGGAGTTGCCGGGCGCCGTGGAGTGGGGCGTCAGGTTGTACGGCGGCGGGGTCGACGAGCCGTGCTGCGGGGAGTACGCCGCGGTCTGCGGCGCCTGGTAGCCGCCCTGCTGCGGATAGCCGTACGACGGCGCCGGGGTGTGCGAGGCCGCCGGCGTCTGCGGGTTGTAGGGGCCCGGCTGGTACGGCGTCTGGACCGGGCCCGTGGGGGCCGGGGCCGACTGGTCGACCGGCGGGAAGACGGCGGAGCCGACGCCGGCGCCGCTGGGCGTCTGGGCGCCCGGCACGATGCTCGGGGCGGTGGCGTGCAGCGACTGGGCCACGCGCAGGCACTCGTCGCGCATCGCCTCGGCGCTGGGGAAGCGCTCGTTCGGGTTCTTCTTCAGCGCGCGGGCGACCAGGGCGTCCACGGCAGGCGGCAGCGAGCGGTTGACCGAGGAGGGCGCGACGGGCTCCTCCTGGACGTGCGCGTACGCGATGGCCAGGGGGGAGTCCGCTTCGAACGGCAGCCGCCCGGTGACCAGTTGGAAGAGCATGATGCCGACCGAGTACAGGTCGCTGCGCGCGTCGACGCCCCGGCCGAGGGCCTGCTCGGGCGAGAGGTACTGCGGGGTGCCGACGACCATGCCGGTCTGGGTCATCGACGTGACCCCGGACTGCATGGCGCGGGCGATGCCGAAGTCCATCACCTTGACGACGTTGCGCTTCGTCATCATCACGTTGCCCGGCTTGATGTCCCGGTGGACCAGGCCCATCTCGTGGCTGATCTCCAGGGCGGCCAGCACGTCCGCGGTGATCTTCAGGGCCTTGTCCGCGGGCATGGCGCCGTACTGCTGGATGTCCGCGTCGAGGACCGAGCCGAGCGGGTTGCCCTCGATGTACTCCATGACGATGTACGGCGTCGTCATGCCGTCGAGGTCGTCCTCGCCGGTGTCGAAGACCGAGACGATGTTCGTGTGCGTGAGCTTGGCCACCGACTGCGCCTCGCGGCGGAAACGCTCGCGGAAGGCCTGCTCGCGGCCGAGCTCGGTGTGCAGTGTCTTGATCGCGACCTGGCGGTCGAGCACCGAGTCGTACGCGAGGTGCACCGAGGCCATGCCGCCTTCGCCGAGCAAGTCGCGCAGCTGGTAGCGCCCGCCGGCGACCGCACGCCCCGCGTACCGGCCCTGTGCGCCGTCCTGGCTCATGTTTCTGCGTCCCCCATCGGCGCGGTGGCAGCGGCTGGTGTGCTCCCGCGTCCCGCGATCGGTCCTCAGTGATCCAATGTGCTATTCCCGGCCAAGTCTGCCCGAGGGCACCGACACGTCAAGCTCGGTGCCCGTTCCGTGACCGTACGCGAAGGAAGCGTCGCGGAAGCGTTACAGGTGTTGTACGGCCGGTACACAGGATTTGCCCCCGGGGACCCGCTGCGGGTTTCATGACCGGTCCATCTCGAATCCAACTCGGACCGGCGCCTTGCGCGGAGCCTGTAGCGTGGCCCGACGGAGACCGTAACAACCACCGCGCAGACCGCGGGCAGAAACGACGGCGAGGACTGATGGCACAGCAGCAGCGCGCTCAGGGCCCGTCCGACCCCGAGGCGACTGGCGGCGGTATGTCAGATGCGCCGGAGATGTGGGGTAACGGCGGGCTGGTCGGCGATGGCCGGTATCGGCTCACCCGCAGACTCGGCCGGGGCGGTATGGCCGAGGTGTTCGCCGCCGAGGACGTACGTCTCGGCCGCACCGTCGCGGTCAAGCTGCTCCGGTCCGACCTGGCCGAGGACCCGGTCTCCAAGGCCCGCTTCACGCGCGAGGCCCAGTCGGTGGCCGGACTCAACCACCACGCGGTCGTCGCCGTGTACGACTCCGGCGAGGACAACGTCGGCCACGGCGTCGTGCCGTACATCGTCATGGAGATCGTCGAGGGCCACACGATCCGCGACCTGCTGCTCAACGCCGAGGCCCCCGGGCCGGAGCAGGCGCTGATCATCGTCTCCGGTGTCCTGGAGGCGCTGGCGTACTCGCACCAGCACGGCATCGTGCACCGCGACATCAAGCCCGCCAACGTGATCATCACCGACACGGGTGCCGTGAAGGTGATGGACTTCGGCATTGCGCGCGCCCTGCACGGCGCGCAGTCGACGATGACCCAGACCGGCATGGTCATGGGCACCCCGCAGTACCTCTCCCCGGAGCAGGCGCTCGGCAAGGCCGTCGACCACCGCTCCGACCTGTACGCGACCGGCTGCCTGCTCTACGAACTGCTCGCGCTGCGTCCCCCGTTCACCGGTGAGACGCCGCTGTCCGTGGTCTACCAGCACGTGCAGGACATCCCGGCGCCCCCGTCGTCCGTCTCGGACACGGTGCCGCCGGAGCTCGACGGACTCGTGATGCGCGCCCTGGCGAAGGAGCCCGACGACCGGTTCCAGACCGCCGAGGAGATGCGCGGCCTGGTCCAGTACGCGCTCCAGATGCTGTACGACCAGGGCGGCCACACCGGTACCTGGAACACCGGCCCGGTGACCGTGCACGAGGGCAGGCAGACCCCGGCGGCCGGCTTCGCGGGCGCGGGCATGCTGCCGAACCTCGGGGACTCGGGCACCACGCAGATCCCCTCGCCGCTGCTGCCGCAGTCCGGCGGCGACGACGGGGGCTTCGAGGGGCACGGCAACCGGGGCAGCGGCCGCGGCAAGCTGTGGATCCTCGCGGTCTTCGCGGTGATCGCCATCGCGGCGGGTGTGGCACTGGCGCTGAACAACACCGGCGGCGGCACCGGCGGCACCGACACCACGCACTCGCCCACGTCCTCGGCCACCAAGGACAAGGACTCCAGCAAGAAGCCCAGCGACAAGGCCACGGAAGACGCCACCGAGGACTCCACGGACGACGGCACCGGTACGGGCACCGGCGAGGAGTACTCGCCGTCGTACAGGCCGTCCGAGACCCCGAGCAGCCAGCCGTCGGACGAGCCCTCGAAGTCGACGCCCAGCAACGTGCCGCCGACGAAGACGACGCCTTCGGAGGCCCCGCCGTCCAGCGAGCCGCCGGCGTCGCCCGACCCGACGGGTGAAGAGGGCACCACGGGCGCCGGGGGTCTCTGACACCCGGCTGCTTCCCCCACGCGCGCGTGCGGCCCGGAACGGGCTCCACGCGCGCGTGCTGCTTCGTCCCCCGTGCCTCACCCGGCTTCCGGCCGCCGCTTCTCACCCCGCGAACGCCTCGCGCACCGCGTCGTACTCGCGGGTCCACCACGCCACCAGGGCCGAGGCCGCCGGGAACTGGGGGTCGGCGCGGGTGTCGCCGCGCTCGTAGTGCCATCGCAGCATCCAGAAGTCGTTGAGGCGCTCCCACCACACCCGGTGCACGGCGGCCGCGAGCTCGGCGGGGGAGGCGCCCGCCGCGCGCCGGTACGCGCGCGCGTAGGCACGCACTTTGGCCAGGTCGAGGGTGCCGGCCGGACGGAGGAAGAAGATCACCGCGGCGCGGACGGCCTCCTCGGCGCGGGGCTGGACGCCCAGCCGGTCCCAGTCGACGATCGCGGCGGGCTCGCCGTCCCGGTAGAGCAGGTTGAAGGGGTGGAAGTCGCCGTGCACCCATCCCACCGGGCCGCCCCGCGGCGGCCGCCGGCCGGCGTGCTCCTCCAGGAGGGTCCGCCGCTCCAGGAGCCGGTGCCGTGCCAGTTCGTCGAAGGCGTCGGGCGGGCGCTGCCGGCGCACGTGCGCGAGCAGGTCGTCGATGAGCGCGAAGGTGTCCGCGGGATCGGCGCCGTCCGCGGGCTCCTCCGGCGGTCGCCCGTCCGGCGGCATCACCCGCTCCAGACACGCGTGTACGACGCCCAGGAGCGCCCCGAGCCGTCGGCACTGGGCGGTGGCCAGCTGGCCGCCGTGGCGGTGCCCGCCGTCGATCCAGGGGTGCAGGGCGTAGGCGTGGCCGCCGACGACCGCGACCGTCCGGCCGTCGGTGCCCGCCAGCGGCGGGGCGACCGGGACGCCGAGGTCCGCGAGGCGCTGGGTGGCGCGGTGCTGCCGGACGATGGCGGCCGGGTCGGCGGTCTCGGGGTCGAAATGGTGCTTGAGGAAGTAGCGGCCGCGGGTGGTGCGGAGCCGGTAACCGCGGTTGAGCAGGCCCTGGTCGACGGGCTCGCAGGTCAGCACGGACCCGGCGGCGTAACGGCGCAGAAGGGCACCCAAGGGGGGCGCGTGAGTCAGAGGGGGTGGTACAGATGGGCGCGGCACGCGCCAGATGCTAGGGCACGGGACGGGGCGCTGACCTCGCACGTGTCACAGACAGTCGTCTTCGGTCACAGGATGTGCTGGAACCGACGTTCCACGCCAGCGTCGGTGGTGTGCACGGTGGCGAAGCGCGGCTCGATCGCCAGGTGGACCGGGTCGAACGGCTCGCCGTCGACGAGACGCGGGCCGGGGCCGAAGCGCGCGAGCTGGGCCGGGGTCGGTTCGACGCCCGTGCAGTGCCCGACGATCTGGGCGGACCACAGGCTCTCGCCGGGCCGGGCGCACCCCAGGTTGTCTGCGCCGTACGCGACGACACCGCCGGTGCGGGCCAGGTGGTGTCCGCAGCCCCGGTGCAGGCGCAGCAGCACGCGGCCGTCCGCCACGATGTGGCGGGCGAGGGCGAGGAAGGGCAGCGCGCGCATGCTGGTGGCCGCGCGGCCGTGGGGGACCCGGCCGATGAGGTCCACGGCGAGCTGTTCGTCGGTGGGCATGCCCACCAATCTGTGGCACCGGGGGGCGGCGGGAAAGGGTCGCCCGCCCCGGGAGGAGGGGCCATAGGTCCCGGATGGACGCGTCAGCGCCGGTCGTTCTCCACTTGCAGGCGCGCCACATAGGCGGCTGCCTGTGACCGGCGCTCCATGCTCAGTTTGGACAGCAGGCTGGACACGTAGTTCTTGATCGTCTTCTCCGCCAGGTTCAGCCGCTCGCCGATCGCGCGGTTGGTGAGGCCCTCCCCGATCAGGTCGAGGATCCTGCGCTCCTGGTCGGTGAGGTGGGCGAGCCGGTCGTCGGTCTTCGGGCCGCCCCCGTCCCGCAACCGCTCCAGCACGCGTGCCGTGGCCACCGGGTCGAGCAGGGACTTCCCGGCCGCGACGTCACGTACGGCGGCCAGCAGCTCGGTGCCGCGGACGGCCTTCAGGACGTAGCCCGAGGCGCCCGCCATGATCGCTTCGAACAGGGCCTCGTCGTCGGCGTAGGACGTCAGCATGAGGCACTTGATGTCCTCGTTCCGTGAGCGGATCTCGCGGCACACCTCGACGCCGCTGCCGTCCGGAAGCCGTACGTCCAGCACGGCGACGTCCGGTCGGGTGGCCGGAATCCGCACCAGGGCGTCGGCCGCGGTCCCGGCCTCGCCGACCACCTCGACGTCGGGCTCCCCGGACAGCAGCTCATGGACGCCCCGGCGCACCACCTCGTGGTCGTCGAGGAGGAATACGGTGATTTTCCCGTCTTCGCGCACGGGGCCAGTTTCACACAGGGTCGGAATACCCGCTTGAGGTGAACCCTTCCCGTGCCAGGGGTGACCGGGATAACGTGCCGGTGTTCCGGCCCCCTGCAAGGCTGTGACCAGCGCATGTCCCCGGCTCGGGCGATTCACTTGGGACCCCTCGTGCAAAGTACTTGGAAATCCAAGCAAAATCGCAGGTCAGGTGGGGTTTCACAGAAATGTGGAGCACTGGGTAACGTGCTTGTTGCAGGGCGCTCGCCGGGGCACCTGTCACGTCTGTTCCCGGCCGAGTGGCACCCACCCCGTGCACGGGATCGGGATCAGGCGAGCCGCACTGGCCACCCGGCAACCCCGGGGGCCGGACCGACGGAGGAGCACACGTGACCGTGGAGAGCACTGCCGCGCGCAAGCCGCGACGCAGCGCCGGTACGAAGACCGCCGCGAGCAAGCGCACCGGCGCGGCCGCCAAGGCGGCACCGGGCGCCGAGCCCGAACTCGTCCAGCTGCTGACCCCGGAAGGCAAGCGGGTCAAGGACGCCACGTACGACGCGTACGTCGCGGACATCACCCCCGAGGAGCTGCGCGGCCTGTACCGGGACATGGTGCTGAGCCGTCGTTTCGACGCGGAGGCCACCTCGCTGCAGCGCCAGGGCGAGCTGGGCCTGTGGGCCTCGATGCTCGGCCAGGAGGCCGCACAGATCGGTTCGGGCCGGGCCACCCGGGACGACGACTACGTCTTCCCGACCTACCGGGAGCACGGCGTCGCCTGGTGCCGCGGCGTCGACCCGACGAACCTGCTCGGCATGTTCCGCGGCGTGAACAACGGCGGCTGGGACCCGAACAGCAACAACTTCCACCTGTACACGATCGTCATCGGCTCGCAGACCCTGCACGCCACCGGCTACGCCATGGGCATCGCCAAGGACGGCGCCGACTCGGCCGTGATCGCCTACTTCGGGGACGGCGCCTCCAGCCAGGGCGACGTCGCCGAATCGTTCACCTTCTCCGCGGTCTACAACGCCCCCGTCGTCTTCTTCTGCCAGAACAACCAGTGGGCGATCTCCGAGCCGACCGAGAAGCAGACCCGCGTCCCGCTCTACCAGCGCGCGCAGGGCTACGGCTTCCCGGGCGTCCGCGTCGACGGCAACGACGTCCTCGCCTGCCTCGCCGTCACCAAGTGGGCCCTGCAGCGGGCCCGCGACGGCGAGGGCCCCACCCTGGTGGAGGCGTACACGTACCGCATGGGCGCGCACACCACCTCCGACGACCCGAGCAAGTACCGGGCCGACGAGGAGCGCGAGGCGTGGGAGGCGAAGGACCCGATCCTGCGTCTGCGCGCCTACCTGGAGGCGGCAAACCACGCGGACGAGGGATTCTTCGCGGAACTCGACGCGGAGAGCGAGGCGTTGGGCAAGCGAGTGCGCGACGTGGTGCGTGCCATGCCGGACCCGGACCACTTCGCGATCTTCGAGAACGCGTACGCGGACGGGCACGCGCTCGTCGACGAGGAGCGCGCCCAGTTCGCCGCCTACCAGGCGTCGTTCGCCGATGAAGGGGAGGGCAAGTAACCATGGCGGCAGAGAAGATGGCGCTGGCCAAGGCGATCAACGAATCGCTGCGCACGGCCCTCGACACCGACCCCAAGGTGCTCATCATGGGCGAGGACGTCGGCAAGCTCGGCGGTGTCTTCCGGGTCACCGACGGCCTCCAGAAGGACTTCGGCGAGGACCGGGTCATCGACACCCCGCTCGCCGAGTCCGGCATCGTCGGCACGGCCATCGGCCTCGCCCTGCGCGGCTACCGCCCCGTGGTCGAGATCCAGTTCGACGGCTTCGTCTTCCCGGCGTACGACCAGATCGTCACGCAGCTCGCGAAGATGCACGCGCGTGCGCTCGGCAAGATCAAGCTCCCCGTCGTCATCCGCATCCCGTACGGCGGCGGCATCGGCGCCGTCGAGCACCACTCCGAGTCCCCCGAGGCGCTCTTCGCGCACGTGGCGGGCCTGAAGGTGGTCTCCCCTTCGAACGCCGCCGACGCCTACTGGATGATGCAGCAGGCCATCCAGAGCGACGACCCGGTGATCTTCTTCGAGCCGAAGCGCCGCTACTGGGACAAGTCCGAGGTCGACAAGAGCGCGATCCCCGGGCCGCTGCACAAGGCGCGGGTCGTCCGCGAGGGCAGCGACCTGACGCTGGTGGCGTACGGCCCGATGGTGAAGGTCTGCCGGGAGGTCGCCGACGCGGCGCAGGAGGAGGGCAAGTCCCTGGAGGTCGTCGACCTGCGCTCCATGTCGCCGATCGACTTCGACACGGTCCAGGCCTCCGTCGAGAAGACCCGCCGGCTCGTCGTGGTGCACGAGGCCCCGGTGTTCCTCGGCACGGGCGCGGAGATCGCCGCCCGCATCACGGAGCGGTGCTTCTACCACCTGGAGGCACCCGTCCTGCGGGTCGGCGGCTATCACGCCCCGTACCCGCCGGCGCGCCTGGAGGACGAGTACCTGCCGGGCCTGGACCGGGTGCTCGACACCGTCGACCGCTCGCTGGCGTACTGAGGGAGAAGGTCGTGACGACGATGACAGAGACCGCCTCCGGCCTCCGCGAGTTCAAGATGCCCGACGTGGGCGAGGGGCTCACCGAGGCCGAGATCCTCAAGTGGTACGTCCAGCCCGGTGACCAGGTCACCGACGGCCAGGTCGTCTGCGAGGTCGAGACGGCCAAGGCCGCCGTGGAGCTGCCCATTCCGTACGACGGGGTGGTGAGCGAACTCCGCTTCCCCGAGGGCACGACGGTGGACGTGGGCGAGGTGATCATCACCGTGGACGTGTCCGGCGGTGCCGGCGCCCCCGCCCCCGAGGCGCCCGCCGCACCGGTGGCTGCCGCCGCGCCCGCGCTCCTCGCCGAGGAGCCCAAGTCCGAGGGCCGCACGCCGGTCCTCGTCGGGTACGGGGTCGCCGAGGCCTCCACCAAACGCCGCCCCCGCAGGGGAGCGGAGCCCAGGCCCGTGGCCCCGCCCGGCACGTACTACGCGGCCACCGCGATCCAGGCCGAGCTGAACGGCCACGGCGGGCAGCGTCCGCTGGCCAAGCCGCCCGTCCGCAAGCTCGCCAAGGACCTCGGGGTCGACCTCGCGACGATCACTCCTTCGGGTCCCGACGGGATCATCACCCGCGAGGACGTGCACGCGGCGGTGGCGCCGCAGGCCGCCCGGCCCGTGACCGCGCCCGCTCCGGCCGAGACCCCGGCCCCGGCCGCCGCACCGGCGCCCGCCGTCACGTACGACGGTGCCCGGGAGACCCGGATCCCGGTCAAGGGGGTCCGCAAGGCCACGGCCCAGGCCATGGTGGGCTCCGCGTTCACCGCGCCGCACGTCACGGAGTTCGTCACCGTCGACGTCACGCGCACGCTGAAGCTGGTCGAGGAGCTCAAGCAGGACAAGGAGATGACCGGCCTGCGGGTCAATCCGCTGCTGCTCGTCGCCAAGGCCCTGCTGGTCGCCATCAAGCGCAACCCGGACGTGAACGCGTCCTGGGACGAGGCCGCCCAGGAGATCGTGCGCAAGCACTACGTCAACCTGGGCATCGCGGCGGCCACACCCCGCGGTCTGATCGTCCCGAACATCAAGGACGCCCACGCCAAGACCCTGCCGCAACTGGCCGAGTCGCTCGGTGAGCTGGTCGCCACGGCCCGCGAGGGCAAGACGTCCCCGGGGGCCATGCAGGGCGGCACGGTCACCATCACGAACGTCGGCGTCTTCGGCGTCGACACGGGCACGCCGATTCTCAATCCCGGCGAGTCCGCGATCCTCGCGGTCGGTGCGATCAAGCTCCAGCCGTGGGTCCACAAGGGCAAGGTCAAGCCCCGCCAGGTCACCACGCTGGCGCTCTCCTTCGACCACCGCCTGGTCGACGGCGAGCTGGGCTCCAAGGTCCTCGCCGACGTGGCGGCGATCCTGGAACAGCCGAAGCGACTGATCACCTGGGCGTAGCCCAGGCCGGTGAGCCAACCCCGGGGCCGTCTCCTCACGGAGCCGGCCCCGGGCCGTTTCCGGCCGCCGCCTCGCGCTACGCGGGCCGCCGCCGGCCCACGTCCAGCTCCGCCCACACCGACTTGCCCACCGGCAGGCTCTCCACCGCCCACCGTTCGGCGAGCATCCCGACGATGTGCAGCCCCCGCCCGAACTGGTCACCGTCCCGCGCGAGCCGGGCCCGCGGCATCCGCTCCCCCCTCGGGTCCGTCACCGCGATGCGCAGCACCGTCCCGGTGAGGGACGTCTCCACTCGGAACAGCCGGTCCCGCAGGCACCCGTACAGCAGCGCGTTCGTGCACAACTCGCTACGCAGGAGGAAGTCGGACGTGACGGCAGACCAATTCACACGCGGCAACCGCGTATCGACCGTGCTCGCGCGGAAGTTGGGTGGTGAGCTGCTGCGGCTCCGAGACGAAGCCGGGCTGACTCAGCCGCAGGCGGCGGCCGCTCTCTCGGCGACCGCGGCCAAGGTGGCCAAGATGGAGCGCGGCTGGGTGCCTCTTCGCGACCCGGACATCCGGATCCTGTGCGATCTCTACGGAGTGACGGAAGTGAGGGCCGTGTCCCGGCTCCTGAGCCTGGCCAAGGCAGACCGGGAGCGCCGCAAGGCCAAGGGCTGGTGGAACCAGTACCCGGAGCTGCGCTCTCTCGTGGAGTACGTGGCCCTGGAGGACATCGCGACCGCTGTCCGCACCTGGCAAGTCGCCTTCGTCCCCGGACTTCTTCAGACGCCGGACTATGCGCGGGCGCTGGCCGTCGGCAACGCCGACTGGGACGACCCGGACGAGATCGAACGGTTCGTCGAGGCGAAGATCGCCCGGCAGGCCCGCCTCACGGACAACAACCCACTGCAAGTGTGGGCGGTTGTGAGCGAGGGCGCTCTGCGTCAGCTGGTGGGTGGACGTGAGGTCATGCGCGTACAACTGGGGCGCCTCGTGGAGTCGGCTCAGCTGCCGAATGTGAAGCTCCAGGTCGTGCCCTTCCTGGCGGGCTCACACCCCGGCATGACCAGCGCGTTCAGCGTCGTCTCGTTCGCGGAACCCGGGGCGATGGACGTGGTCTACATGGACACGACGTCGTCTACTCTGTGGCTGGAGAGCGAGGCGGACGCCGCACGGCACAACGTTACGTTCGAGCGGATCGCCAGAAACGGGCTCGCCCTTCGCGACTCCGTCGACCTGATCGAACGTATCCGCAAGGAGTTGTGAACCGTGCCGCACTTCGACTTCCGCAAGTCCAGCCACAGCAGCGGTAACGGTGAGTGCGTCGAAGTCGCCCTCAATCGTCCCGGTGTCGTCGCCGTCCGGGACTCTAAGGACCCGGACGGGCCGATACTCCGGCTCGCGCCGGGGGCGTGGGTGTCGTTCGCATCCCACCTGCACCAGCGCTTCCACGGGGAGTTGTGAGCCGTGCCGCACTTCGACTTTCTCAAGTCCAGCCACAGCAGCGGTAACGCCGGTCAGGAGTGCGTCGAAGTCGCCCTGAACGTGCCCGGCGTCGTGGCCGTCCGGGATTCCAAGGATTCCGGTGGGCCCGTGCTCCGGCTCGCGCCGGGTGCCTGGGTGTCGTTCGCGGCGCTGCTGCGCCGTCGTTGACGCGAAGGGGCCGGCCGCGGTGTGCGGCCGGCCCCTTCGTTGCCCGGGGGCGATTCCCCGGAGCGATGCCTACCTGGCGAAGCCGTAGGTCATCAGCTTCTTCGCGTCCGCCGTGCGGTTGGCGACCGACGTGGAGGCGAGGACCGTGCCGATGACCGTCTTGCCGTTGCGCGTGGCGGCGAAGACGAGGCAGTACTTCGCCTCCGGGCCCGAGCCCGTCTTCACGCCGATGGTGCCGCTGTACTCGCTGAGCAGGTTGTTCGTGTTCGACCAGTTCATGTACCGGTAGCCACCGGTCTTGGTGGTCACCTTCTGCTGGGTCGACTTCGTCTTGACGACCGTACGGAACGTCGAACTCTTCATCGCGCTGCTCGCGAGCTTCGTGAGGTCGCGCGGCGTCGAGTAGTTGGCGCCGTTGCCGATGCCGTCGAACGAGTCGAAGTGCGTGTTCGTCATGCCCAGGCTGCGCGCCGTGGTGTTCATCTTGCCGATGAAGGACTTCACGCGGGCGGAACGGGTCGTGCCGCTGCCGAACTTGTCGGCGAGCGCGTACGCGGCGTCGCAGCCGGAGGGCAGCATCAGCCCGTACAGGAGCTGGCGGACGGTGACCTTGTCCCCGACGATCAGACGGGCCGAGGAGGCGTTGTTGGCGACGATGTAGTCGCTGTAGGCCTTCTGGACCGTGACCTTGGAGTCCAGGTTCAGGTTCGACTGCGACAGCACGACCTTGGCCGTCATGATCTTGGTGGTGGAACCGGTGGACCGCTTGGTGTCCGCCGCCTTGGTGAACAGGCTCGTACCGGTGCCGTTGTTCATCACGTAGCCGCCCTGGGCCACGATGGTGGGCTTGGTGACGGCCTGTGCGGGTGCCGCGCCGAGGGCTCCGGCCGCGACCACGGCGCCGGTCGTCATCATCGCGGCGACAGCGCGGCGAACGCGTACGCCCTGAATGCCGTTTATCAAGTTGAATACCCCGAATACGTTAAATGCCCCTGGAGCGCGGTCACATGGGAGTACCGCTCCTCCTCTGACACCTGATTAGCACGGATGGTTGCACACCCCGCCGGGCGGGGTCACCTTTCCCCGCATCCGGCCCGGCGTCCGCGATCCGGGCGGGGCGCGACGATGCGTACGCGTTGTATCTATGCTGTGCGCATGCCTGTCGCACCTGTGTCCGACGTGCCCGCCGGGACGACCGCGTCCCGCGTGCCCGCAGTGAAACCGCCCCCGGCCGCCGACCGCGTCTACGCGCACGTCAAGCAGGGCGTCCTGGAGCGCCGCTACGAGGGTGGGACGCTTCTGACCGAGGGCGAACTCGCCGACGCCGTCGGCGTCTCCCGCACGCCCGTGCGAGAAGCGCTCCTCCGCCTGGAGGTGGAAGGACTGATCAGGCTCTACCCGAAGAAGGGCGCTCTCGTCCTGCCCGTCTCCGCGCAGGAGATCGCGGACGTCGTGGAGACCCGGCAGCTCGTCGAGGAGCACGCCGCCCGCAAGGCCGTACCGGCCCCGCCCCGGCTCATCGCCCGTCTGGAGGAGCTGCTCGCCCAGCAGAAGGCACAGGCCGCCGCCGGAGACCTGGCGGCCGCCGCCGTCACCGACCGCTGCTTCCACGCCGAGATCGTCCGCAGCGGCGGCAACGAGATCCTCGCCCGGCTCTACGACCAACTCCGCGACCGGCAGCTGCGGATGGGCGTCGCCGTGATGCACGCCCACCCCGACCGGATCACCAAGACGCTCACCGAGCACGAGGAGATCCTCCAGGCGCTGCGCTCCGGTGACGCGGAGGCGGCGGTCGCACTCGTGCACCGGCACGTCAGCTGGTTCTCCAACCTGGCCCGGGGCGAGGTCCGGTGAGCGCCGTGTCGCTGCCGGGGGACCCGCCCGGAGGGCGCCGCGCCGTCGCCGTCTGGGGCATCGGCGTCTCGGTCTACTTCGTCGCGGTCATCTTCCGCACCTCGCTGGGCGTGGCCGGCCTGGACGCGGCGGACCGCTTCCACGTCAACGCCTCCGCCCTGTCCGGCTTCTCCATCCTCCAGCTCCTCGTGTACGCGGGGCTGCAGATACCCGTCGGTCTCCTGGTCGACCGGCTCGGCACCAAGAAGGTGCTGACCATCGGCGTCCTGCTGTTCACGGCCGGGCAGCTGGGCTTCGCGTTCTCCCCGTCGTACGGCATGGCCCTCGCCTCGCGCGCGCTGCTGGGCTGCGGCGACGCGATGACCTTCATCAGCGTGCTGCGGCTCGGCACCCGCTGGTTCCCCGCCCGCCGCGGGCCGCTCGTCGCCCAGCTGGCGGGCCTCGTCGGCATGGCCGGCAACCTCGTCTCGACGCTCGTCATCGCCCGGCTGCTGCACGGGGTCGGCTGGACGGCGGCGTTCGCGGGCAGCGCGCTCGCCGGGGTCGTCGTCCTCGTCCTGCTGCTCGTCTTCCTGAAGGACCACCCCGAGGGACACGAGCCCGAACCCTTCCCGCACCAGGGAATGGGCTACGTGCGGCGCCAGATCGCGCGGTCCTGGCAGGAACCGGGGACCCGGCTCGGGCTCTGGGTGCACTTCACCACGCAGTTCCCCGCCATGGTCTTCCTGCTGCTGTGGGGCATGCCGTTCCTCGTCGAGGCACAGGGACTCTCCCGGGCCTCGGCCGGTGAACTGCTCACGCTGGTCGTCCTGGCCAACATGGCCGTGGGCCTCGTCTACGGCCAGATCGTCGCCCGGCACCACGCGGCGCGGCTGCCCCTGGCGCTCGGCACGGTGGCTGCGACGGCGCTGCTCTGGGCGGCGACGCTGGTCTACCCCGGCGAACACGCCCCCCTGTGGCTGCTCGTCGTGCTCTGCGCGGTGCTCGGGGCCTGCGGGCCCGCGTCGATGATCGGTTTCGACTTCGCGCGGCCCGCGAATCCGCCCGAGCGGCAGGGGACGGCGTCCGGCATCACCAACATGGGCGGCTTCGTCGCCTCCATGACCACGCTGCTGGCGATCGGCGTCCTGCTGGACGCGACGGGCGACAACTACCGCATCGCGTTCTCCGCGGTGTTCGTGCTCCAGGCGCTCGGCCTCAGCCAGATCTTCCGGCTGCGCAAGCAGGCGGCCCGCCGGGAGCGGGAGCGGCTGGTGGCCAGCCGGGTGGAGACGGTGCACGTCCCCGCGTAGGCCCGGGTACGCCTGGCCGTGCCGGTGGCTACGGCGTGACCGCGAAGTTCCGCAGGATCGCCGCGGTCAGTTCCGGGTCGCCCTCCGCCTTGACGCGGTCCGCGACGGCGTCGGCCCGCACCCGCCCGCAGGCCAGCCGGACATACGTCTCCCAGTCCATCGACAGGGTGGCGGCCGGGCCGAGCGAGGGGGTGCCGTCTATCGAGCCGCGCCCGTCCGCGTCGACCCGCACCGTGCGCAGGAACTCGACGGGCCCGTGCACATCGAGGACCACCGCCGAATTGGCGGGCGCGCCCGCGTCCTTGGCGACCACCTTCGGGAGGGCGCCGAGGAGTACGTCACGGGTGACGTACGCGCCCGGTGAGTCGAGATTGCCCGGCTGCCGCAGGGCGGCCCGCAGGTCCTGCTCGTGCACCCACACGTCGAACGCCCGGTTGCGCATGGCCTCTTCGAGCGTCGGCTCCGTGCCCAGCGGGCCGCGCACCCTGGTGTCCGGAGTCCGCGACTCGTTCCGCAACTGGCGGTTGCGGCGGATGATCGTGTACTCCAGCTCGGAGGTCATCTCGGGCGCCGTGTGGTGGCGCCGCACGTCGACCTGCATCTCCATGTACCGCTGGTGCTCGTTCGTCACGTGGTACAGGTCGCGGGGCAGGGTGTGGATCGGCCGCGGGTCGCCCAGCATCTCGCAGTCGAGACCGATGACGTGCGACACGAGGTCCCGCACCGACCAGCCCGGGCACGGCGTCCGCCGGTTCCACTCGCCCTCCACAAGTGTCAACACCAGCTCCGATATCGCGTCGCCGGAATGGGTCCAGGCGTCGGCGTAGGACTGAAGACTGGGATGCAGACTCACGGAACGGGACCCCTCGGGCGGTCGGTACGCGGGCAGTGGGTGTCTTGGAACGCTAAGTTACGCTGCTGTGTGGCACCCCGGCAGTGCTTTCGTGTGACGATCGTAGGCCCGTGAAGACGGCTCGAATGCCAGGACGGTGGTAGTGTGCGCGCCTCCCTCATCCAGATCCGCGTAGACGAGGACGAACCGGTCGATTCGCGCAGGCAGCGCGCTGCCTCGCTCGTACGCGACCAGGCCGGAGTGGATCTCGTCGTCCTCCCCGAGCTGTGGACCACGGGTGCCTTCGCCTACCAGGCGTTCGGCACCGAGGCGGAGCCCCTGGAGGGGCCCACCCACGAGGCGATGGCGAAGGCGGCGAGCGACGCGGGCGTGTGGCTGCACGCCGGCTCGATCCCCGAACGGGCCGCGGACGGCACCCTGTACAACACCTCCCTCGTCTTCGCTCCGGACGGCGGGCGCGCCGCCGCCTACCGCAAGATCCACCGCTTCGGCTTCGACCAGGGCGAGGCCGTACTCATGGGCGCCGGGACGGAACTGGTCACCGTACGGCTGCCGGAGACCACCCTCGGACTCGCCACCTGCTACGACCTCCGCTTCCCCGAGCTCTTCCGCGGGCTCGTCGACGCGGGCGCGGACACCCTCGTCCTCGCGGCCGGCTGGCCCGAGCGGCGCCGCTCCCACTGGACCCTGCTCGCCCGGGCCCGGGCCGTCGAGAACCAGGCGTACGTGCTTGCCTGCGGAACGGGCGGCACGCATGCGGGAGTTCCCCAGGCCGGTCACTCGATCGTGGTCGACCCCTGGGGCGAGGTGCTCGCGGAGGCCGGCGACGGCGAGGAGATCCTCACCGTGGACTTCGACCCCGCGAAGACGGCCGTCACCCGGGAACAGTTCCCGGCGCTGAAGGACCGGGTGCTGGGGCTGCGGGCACCCCGCCGCTGACCCGGGCTGCCCGTCAGTCCTCCTCGCCCTCCTTGTCCGCCAGGTGGATGACGCACACCGCCACGGCGATCAGGAGGGCCGCGTCCGCGTCGTCACGGACGACGTCGACGCCGTAGGTCTCGCGGACGTGGAGCCAGCGGCGGGAGATCTGGGCCAGGAGTTCGTTGTCGTAGTCGATGGCGAACTCGCGGTCCAGGATCCTGCCGCTGACGTCGAGTTCGGTGCCGTCCACCAGGGACACGCGGTAGTGGTTGCGCAGCAGCGACAGGCGCTTGCGCTTGATGGTGGCCAGGGGGTCGCCGTCCCGCTCGATCACCATCGTGTCGCGCAGGGCGAACATCTTCTGGTGGATGTCGATGAGGACCCGCCCCTGGGCGTCCTTCAGCTCGAAGGTGTCCCGCACCCGCATCGCCTTGCCGTCGACGAGGAACGTCTTGTTGCCGTGCTGGTCCTCGATCCAGTAGTCGTCACCGAGGCCGAGCAGTCGTTCGCGTACCAGGTATCTCATGCATCAGGGCTTCCCCGGCGGCCCCTCCGAAACGCCGCCGGTAGGCCGACGGGCTGAGTCCCGTCTCGCGCCGCAGCCGCTCCCGCAGGTTGGCGGCGGTCCCCAGACCGCTGCGCCGGGCCACCACGTCGAGCCGTTCCTCGCCCCGCTCGATGAGCCGGCAGGCGAGCGCGACCCGCTCGCCGGTCAGCCACGCCAGCGGGGTCGTGCCGAGCTGGGCGCGGAAGCGCCGGTGCAGGGTGGCCGGGCTGACGGCCGCCCGTGCCGCCAGGCCGGCGACCGTCAGGGGCTCGCCGACGCGCTGCCGGGCCCACGCCAGCAGGGGCGCCAGGGACTCGTCCGGCACGTCGGGCAGCGGCCGTTCCACGAACTGGCGCTGCCCCCCGTCGCGGTGCGCGGCGAACACCAGCCGCCGGGAAACGGCGTTGGCGATCTCGGCGCCGTGGTCCCGCCGGACGACGTACAGCCCGAGATCGAGCGCGGCGGCACTGCCGGCCGCGGTCAGCACGTCACCCTCGTCGACGAACAGGACGTCCGGCTCCAGGAGCACCCCCGGGTGGAGCGCGCGGAAGGAGTCGGCCCACCGCCAGTGTGTGGTCGCCCGGCGGCCGTCCAGCAGCCCCGCCTCGGCGAGCGCGAACGTGCCGGTGCAGAAGCTCATGACGCGGGCCCCGCGTGCGTGGGTGCGCCGGATCGCCTCGCGCACGGCGGCGCCGCGCGGCACTACGTTGTCGGGGCGGCCGGGGACGATCAGGGTGTCCGCGTTGTTGACGGCGTCGAGACCGGGTACGTCGGACAGCGTGAAGAAGCCGTGGTTCATCCGGATCACGGGCTCGGGACCGCACAGCGTCAGCTCGTACAGGGGCCCCGGAAGGCCGAGTTCGGGGCGCGGCAGCCCGAACAGCTCGGTGGCGACCCCGACTTCGAAGGGGTTCGTGTTCTCGTCGACGATGACGGCGACCCGGTGGGGGCGCGGCGCCGGGGCGGTGCCCGGCACCGGCGGTCCCGCTTGCGAGGATCCTTGCGGCATACGCGATTTCTAGCACTCGCGGGCCTGCCGTACCAGGCCCGAGCATGGGGCCATGAGCAGCGAACGCAACGAGCGCAAAGAACGCAACGAACGCAGCGGTGCCCGTGCGGGGGCCGCGCCCGTCTCCCTCGCCGAGGCCCTCGGCTCCTTCGACGACGTCTGGAGCCCCCGGATCGTCACCGCCGTCAACGACTACGACGTGCGCGTGGCCAAGGTCGAGGGCGAGCACCTCTGGCACGTGCACGATCACACGGACGAGTTCTTCCTGGTCCTGGACGGCGAGCTGAGCATCGGCCTGCGGGAGCCCGGGGGTGAGCGGACCGTCGTCCTGCCCAAGGGGTCCGTCTTCACCGTCCCGCGCGGCATCGAGCACAAGCCCGTCGCGCCGACGGGTGCCTCGCTCCTCCTCTTCGAGCCGAGCGGCACCCTGAGCGTCGGCGACCGCCACGACGAGATCCCGGACCACGTGGACGTGACGACGGGGCACGCACTGGGCTGAGGGCCCGCTCCGCTGTCTCTGCGGAGCGGCCTGTCGGGGCGACGGCCTGTCGGGGCGACGGCCTGTCCGGGCGACGGCCCGTCCCGGTGGCGGTCCTCTCCGGAGCGGGGGCGGACGCACGAGCCCCCCGCCGTCCGGAGGCGGCGAGGGGCGTGACGCGAACCGCGTGCGGTCGGCGGCTACGGGTTACCGGTAGCCGTCCGCCCACATCTCGTCGTCGTCCTCGGCGGCGCGCTGGTCGCCCCGGGCGCGCTCACGGTCGCCGGAGCCGGGCATCCCGGCGTCCGAACCGCGCCGCTCCCGGCGGTCCCTGTCCTCCGTGCCCTCCATGCCCTCCGGGTCGCGCGGGACCCGGCGGTCACGCCGTCCCTCGGGGTCCCGCGGGTTCTCGCGGTCGCGCCTGCGTTCCTGCACGCCCTCGGGGGCGCCTATCCCTTCGCGCTCACGCATACCGGGCTCGCGCATGGATTCACCGGACTCTCGTGCCATGGAACTGCTCCCTTGCAGTGACCCCCCTGCCTGAATCCGAGCATGCCTCCGTCACGACACGTGCGCATCCGGGGGACTTTCGGACACGCAGCGTGACCGTAGGGGGTCCTGCACATGGCTGCGGGGAGGACGGTGGTCCGTCCTCCCCGCGTACTGCCCCCACACCCGGCACTCCTCGTGCCATGACCGCCTTCGGAGTGCTCGGTGTGCGGTGTGTGGCCCGTACGGCCGTCCCCGGGGGAAGGGACGCCCGCCGGGCCGTCTCAGGTGGCGGCTCGCGCCGGATCGGGGCCCTCTCAGGCGCCGTAGCCGTCGCTGTAGCCGCCGTGGCGCCGGTCTTCCTCGACCACCGGAGCGGCGGGCGGCACGACCATGCGCCGGCGCTTGGCGATGCTGCTGAACGCCGCCACGCCGATCAGACCGGCGATCATGAAGATGATGCCGACCAGATCGAGGTTGACCCCTTTCATGTCCCAGTCGGTCGCGAATGTGAGGATCGCACCAACGGCGATCAGAATGATGCACCCGCCCAGGCCCATGGGGTGTCGCCTCCTGTAGCCGATTCGGCTTGTCTTCGGGTCACCTCCGGATACCCGGGACCGTCGCGGACATGCCGACTACCCTTCCAGGAACGCCGCGAGGGAGTTGGCCAGCAGGAACGGGTCCTCCGCACCGCAGAGTTCACGCGCACTGTGCATGGAGAGGATGGCCACGCCGACGTCGACGGTCGTGATGCCGTGCCGGGCCGCGGTGATGGGCCCGATGGTGGTGCCGCAGGGCATGGCGTTGTTGGACACGAAGGACTGGAAGGGAACGCCGGCCTTCTCGCAGGCCGCCGCGAAGATGGCCCGGCCACAACCGTCGGTCGCGTAGCGGTTGTTGACGTTCACCTTGAGGATGGGGCCGCCGTTCGCGCGGGGGTGGTGCGTCGGGTCGTGCCGCTCCGCGTAGTTGGGGTGGACGGCGTGCCCGGTGTCGGAGGACAGACAGACCGTGCCGGCGAAGGCGCGCGCCCGGTCCTCGTACGTACCGCCGCGGGCGAACACCGAGCGCTCCAGGACGCCGCCGAGCAGCGGGCCGTCCGCGCCGGTGTCCGACTGGGAGCCGTTCTCCTCGTGGTCGAAGGCGGCGAGGACGGGGATGTGGGACGGTTCGCCGGCGGTCGACACCGCGGCGAGGGCGGCGGTGCCGGCGTGCACCGACAGCAGGTTGTCCATGCGCGGGCCCGCGAGGAGTTCTCCGTCGCGGCCCAGGTACGCGGGGGGTTCGACGGAGTGGGTCATCAGGTCCCAGCCGGTGATCTCGCCTGCGGCCAGGCCCGTCTCCTGCTCGACGAAGGCGATCAGGTCGCCCTCGCGGGGCGTGCCCAGACCCCAGATCGGCTGGAGGTGGCGCTGCTTGTCCAGCTTCAGGCCCTCGGAGGACACCGAGCGGTCCAGGTGGATGGCGAGCTGCGGGACGCGGAGCAGCGGGCGGTCGAGGTTCACCAGCCGGGTCGTACCGTCGCGCAGCGAGACGCGCCCGGCGAGGCCGAGGTCGCGGTCCAGCCAGGAGTTGAGGAGGGGGCCGCCGTAGATCTCGACGGCGACCTGGCGCCAGCCGTGGGCGCCGCTGTCGGGCAGTGGCTTGACCCGCAGGTTGGGGGAGTCGGTGTGGGCGCCCACGATCCGGAACGGGGTGTGCGGCGCGGCACCCTCGGGGACGTACCAGGCGATGATCGCGCCGCCGCGCAGCACGAACCTGCCGCCGGAGGTCCCGTCCCACGCGTCGGTCTCGGCGACCTGACGGAATCCGGCCTTCTCCAGCCGCTCCGCGGCGTTCGCCACGGCGTGGTACGGCGTCGGGGTCGCCGCCAGGAAGGTCATCAGGTCGTCGGTGTGGCCGCGGTCGAAGCGGGAGGGTGTGCGCATGGGGTTCACCTTAACGACGCACGAGGGCCCGCTCCCGGGAGTGGGAGCGGGCCCTCGTGAGGGGGATGTGAAGGGCGGACACCTGACCGGAGGGTCGGAATCCGGTCACGGTCCGCCTGTTTCCGGACGACCGGGCGACCGCCCGGATGCCGTACGCCCTGGCCTGCCTGGATGCGCCGGAGGTACCCCCGGCGGGTCGGACGGCGGTGGCCGGGGTGGTCCCCCGGCCGGTCCGCGGGCCTAGAAGGCGGCCTCGTCCAGCTCCATCAGGTCCAGGTCGACGCCCTCGGCGAGCTTGCGCGCGCCGGTGACGCCGGGCAGGACGTTGGCGGCGAAGAACTTCGCCGCGGCGATCTTGCCGGTGTAGAAGGGCTTGTCCTTGGCGGAGGCGGTCTCGAGCTTCTCGGCGGCCACGGCGGCGCCGCGCAGGAGCAGGTAGCCGACGACGACGTCACCGGAGGCCATCAGCAGGCGGGTGGTGTTGAGACCGACCTTGTAGATGTTCTTGACGTCCTGCTCGGTGGCCGCGAGGTCGGTGAGCATCAGGCCGACGATGGCCTCCAGCTCGACGGCCGCCTTGGCGAGCTGCTCGCGGGCGGCGGACAGCTCCTCGCCGCCGGTGCCGAGCGCCAGGAACTTCTTGATGTCCTCGGCGAGGGAGTTCAGCGCGGCGCCCTGGTTGCGGACGATCTTCCGGAAGAAGAAGTCCTGGCCCTGGATCGCGGTGGTGCCCTCGTACAGGGTGTCGATCTTGGCGTCGCGGATGTACTGCTCGATCGGGTACTCCTGCAGGAAGCCGGAGCCGCCGAAGGTCTGCAGGGACTGGGCGAGCTGCTCGTAGCCCTTCTCGGAGCCGTAGCCCTTGACGATCGGCAGGAGCAGGTCGTTGAGGGCCTCCAGGGCGGCGTAGTCCTCGCCGGCGGCCTCCTTGACCTGGATCTCGTCCTGGATCGCGGCGGTGTGCAGCACGAGGGCGCGCATGCCCTCCGCGTACGCCTTCTGCGTCATGAGCGAGCGGCGCACGTCCGGGTGGTGCGTGACGGTGACCTTGGGCGCGGTCTTGTCCATGAAGTTCGCCAGGTCGGGGCCCTGGACGCGCTCCTTGGCGTACTCAAGCGCGTTCAGGTAGCCCGTGGAGAGCGTGGAGATGGCCTTCGTGCCGACCATCATGCGGGCGAACTCGATGATGCGGAACATCTGGCGGATGCCGTCGTGCTTGTCGCCGATCAGCCAGCCCTTGGCGGGGTGGCGGTCGCCGAACGTCATCTCGCAGGTGTTGGACGCCTTGAGGCCCATCTTGTGCTCGACGTTCGTGGCGTACACGCCGTTGCGCTCGCCCAGCTCGCCGGTCTGGAAGTCGAACTCGTACTTCGGCACGAGGAAGAGGGACAGGCCCTTGGTGCCGGGGCCCGCGCCCTCGGGACGCGCGAGGACGTAGTGGAGGATGTTCTCCGACATGTCGTGCTCACCGGACGTGATGAAGCGCTTCACGCCCTCGATGTGCCAGGAGCCGTCCTCCTGCTGGACCGCCTTGGTGCGGCCGGCGCCGACGTCCGAGCCGGCGTCCGGCTCGGTGAGCACCATGGTGGAGCCCCACTGCTTGTCGACGGCGATCTTCGCGATGTGCTTCTGGACCTCGTTGCCCTCTTCGAAGAGGATGCCCGCGAAGGCGGGGCCGGAGGAGTACATCCAGACCGCCGGGTTCGCGCCGAGCACCAGCTCCGCGTAGGCCCAGATCAGGGAACGGGGCGCGGTGGTGCCGCCGATCTCCTCGGGCAGCCCGAGACGCCAGTACTCGGAGTCCATGAAGGCCTTGTAGGACTTCTTGAAGCTCGCGGGGACGGGCGCCGTGTTGGTCTCGGGGTCGAAGACCGGCGGGTTGCGGTCGGCGTCGGCGAAGGACTCCGCCAGTTCGTTCTCCGAGAGGCGGGTCAGCTCGTCGAGGATGCTCTTGGCGGTGTCGGTGTCCATCTCCTCGAACGGGCCGGTGCCGTACAGCTTGTCGCGCCCGAGCACCTCGAAGAGGTTGAACTCGATGTCGCGGAGATTCGACTTGTAGTGCCCCATGGCGACGGCTCCGTAAGGGATAGGGGAGGCCGGAGAACTAGCAGCCTCGTTACACATACCAGCAAGTACCTACGATGATGCTACCCGTCGGTAATAAGACGCAACCCCGGGTGGGTCATCTGTGACTCAGTAGTCTTTGCGGCATGTACGGCTACGACCAGAACGCGAGCGCTCAGCAGCAGTACGCCCCGCCGCAGCAGCAGATGCCCGGCGGCTACGGCCAGCAGCCGCCGCTGTACCCCGAGCCGTCCCCGCCCTCCCTCGCGGACGCGGTCCGCGCCTTCACCACGGGGTCGATGGCCGCCGAGGACTTCCAGCAGATCTTCGCCACCTCGAAGGTTTACTGCCCGCGCGGCGACAACCCCGGCTTCCTCGCGCTGCACAACACCCAGCAGCCCGTGATTCCGATGTTCACCTCGCTCAAGGAGCTGCGCCGGTACGCGGGCAAGGAGTCCAAGTACTTCGTGATCACCGGCGCCGAGGTGATCGACCTGCTGCCGACGGGCTACGGCTTCGTCCTCGACATGGAGGGCGAGCACCGCATGGTCTTCGACGCGAAGGCCGTGGAGCAGATGGTCGACTTCGCGATGCGCCGGATGTACGGCTGACGCCTGCTCGCCGGCGGCCCTGGTGCGCCGCTGACGTGCCCCACTCATGACCGACGCCCGGAGGGAATGCCCTCCGGGCGTCCGTCGTTGCGGGTGGCAGAAAGTTCAATAATCAACTAATCTCGAAGCCAAGGAGGTACCCGACATGCCTGCAGTGACCGTCGAGAACCCGCTGACCCTTCCCCGTGTGGTCGCGCCCGCCGACGCCGTGGCCCGTCCCGTACTCACGGTGACGACCGCGCCCAGTGGCTTCGAGGGCGAGGGCTTCCCGGTGCGCCGGGCGTTCGCCGGGATCAACTACCGGCACCTCGACCCGTTCATCATGATGGACCAGATGGGTGAGGTGGAGTACGCGCCGGGAGAGCCCAAGGGCACCCCCTGGCACCCCCACCGCGGCTTCGAGACCGTCACGTACATCATCGACGGGATCTTCGACCACCAGGACTCCAACGGTGGCGGCGGCACCATCACCAATGGCGACACCCAGTGGATGACGGCCGGCGCGGGCCTGCTGCACATCGAGGCGCCGCCGGAGTCGCTCGTCATGTCCGGCGGTCTCTTCCACGGGCTCCAGCTGTGGGTGAACCTGCCGGCCAGGGACAAGATGATGGCCCCCCGCTACCAGGACATCCGCGGCGGTCAGGTCCAGCTCCTGACCACCCCCGACGGCGGCGCGCTGCTGCGGGTCATCGCCGGTGAGCTGGACGGCCACGAGGGCCCCGGCATCACGCACACGCCGATCACCATGATCCACGCGACCGTGGCGCCCGGTGCCGAGCTGACGCTCCCGTGGCGCGAGGACTTCAACGGCCTCGCGTACGTGCTCGCCGGGCGCGGCAGCGTCGGCGCGGAGCGCCGTCCCGTCCGCAGCGGCCAGACCGCCGTCTTCGGCGCCGGTTCCGCGCTGACCGTCCGCGCGGACGAGCGGCAGGACGCGAACACGCCGGACCTGGAGGTCGTGATCCTCGGCGGCCGGCCGATACGTGAGCCGATGGCCCACTACGGCCCCTTCGTGATGAACACCCGCGACGAGCTCCAGCAGGCGTTCGAGGACTTCCAGAAGGGCCGCCTGGGCACGATCCCGGCGGTGCACGGGATGTCCGAGGGCGGTCTGTAGAACCCGCCGGCACCTTGCGTGGCCGGGCCTCGCCTGATCCGGCGGGACCGCCCCACCCGGACGAGCTTCGGCCCCGCCAGGGCGGAGCCCTCTGCACGGACGAGCCCCGCCCTGACACGGCGGGGCTCGTCCGCGTTTCGCTGTCCGCATCGGGCGCGACGGCCGAGGCCGCCGGGCCCTCTTGGCGGGGCGGGGCGGGCCCGCCGGGTGCTTGCGGGGTGGGGGCGAGGCCCGGCGGGTTCTCGTGGGGCGGGGGTGCTTCGTTCGCTGGCCCTTCGCGGAGCGCCGGGGCGACGTCCGCCGGGCCTCGCGAAGCGCCGGCGCTTCGTCCGCCGGGTCCTCGCGGGGCGGAGGTTCTCGTCGCCGGGCCCTCCGCGAGGGTCGGCGCTCCGCCGCTGGCCCCTGCCACATGCCGCCGGTCCGTCCGCCGGGCCCTCGCGAAGTGCCGTGCTTCGTCCGCCGGGTCCTTGTGGGGCGGGGGTGCCTCGTCCGTCGGGTCCTCCGCGGAGGGCCGGGGCGACGTCCGCCCGGCCCCCGCACAGGGTCGGCGCTTCGTCCGCTGGGTCCTCGCGCAGTGTCGGCGCCTCCGCCCGGTCCTCGCGGAGCGTCGGCGGTCCGGCCTCCGGGCCCGGCGCAAGCCCCGGTTCCGCGGCGCTTCCTCGGGCCCCCGGGGCGAGCCCGGTTCCGCGGTGGTGAAACCGGTGTGAAACCGCGCTGAATGCGCCCCGCCGCACTCTCTGCTGCATGACGACAACCACCCCGCGCTCCCTCGCCATCGCGGCCAAGGGACTGCGCAAGGCCTACGGGGACAAGACGGTCCTCGACGGCATCGACCTGAGGTGCCGGCCGGCACCGTCTTCGCCCTGCTCGGCCCGAACGGCGCCGGCAAGACCACCGCCGTCAAGATCCTCTCCACCCTCATCGGCGCCGACGCCGGCGACCTCCGCGTGGGCGGCCACGACCTGGCCGTCGACCCGCACGCCGTCCGCGCCACGATCGGTGTCACCGGACAGTTCTCCGCCGTCGACGGCCTGATCACCGGCGAGGAGAACATGCTCCTCATGGCGGACCTGCACCACCTGCCCAAGCAGGAGGGCCGCCGCGTCACCGCCGAGCTGCTGGAGCGGTTCGACCTCACCGAGGCCGCGAAGAAGCCCGTCTCCACCTACTCCGGCGGCATGAAGCGCCGCCTGGACATCGCCATGACGCTGGTCGGCGGTCCGCGGATCATCTTCCTCGACGAGCCGACCACCGGCCTCGACCCCCGCTCCCGCCACACCATGTGGGGGATCATCCGCGAGCTGGTCTCCGGCGGCGTCACCGTCTTCCTCACCACCCAGTACCTGGAGGAGGCCGACGAACTCGCCGACCGCATCGCGGTGCTGAGCGACGGCAGGATCGCCGCCGAGGGAAGCGCCGACCAGCTGAAGCGGCTGGTCCCGGGCGGCCACGTGCGGCTCCGGTTCACCGACCCGGTTGCCTACCAGTCCGCCGCCGCCGCCCTGCGCGAGGTCACCCGCGACGACGAGGCGCTGTCCCTGCAGATCCCCAGCGACGGCAGCCAGCGCGAGCTGCGCTCCGTCCTCGACTGGCTGGACACGGCCGGCATCGAGGCCGACGAGCTGACCGTGCACACCCCCGACCTCGACGACGTGTTCTTCGCCCTGACCGGCGGCACCACCGTCCCCAGCCCGTCCAAGGAGACCGTCCGATGAGTGCCCTGTCCCTCGCCTTCCGCGACTCGAACACGATGCTGCGCCGCAACCTGCTGCACGCGCGGCGCTACCCGTCCCTCACCCTGAACCTGCTGCTCACGCCGATCATGATGCTGCTGCTCTTCGTCTACATCTTCGGCGACGTGATGAGCGCGGGCATCGGCGGCGGCGGCGCCGACCGCTCCGAGTACATCGCCTACATCGTCCCCGGCATCCTGATGATGACCATCGGCAGCACCGTGATCGGGGCCGCGGTGTCCGTCTCCACCGACATGGCCGAGGGCCTCATCGCCCGCTTCCGCACGATGGCGATCCACCGCAGCTCCGTGATCATCGGGCACGTCGTCGGCAGCGTGCTGCAGGTGCTCGCCAGCCTGGTCCTCGTCGGCGCGGTCGGCGTGGCCATCGGCTTCCGGTCCACGGACGCCACGGCGCTGGAGTGGCTGGCCGCGTTCGGGCTGCTCGCGCTGTTCACCGTGGCGCTCACCTGGATCGCCGTCGGGATGGGCATGGCCAGCCCCAACGCCGAGGCCGCCAGCAACATGGCGATGCCGCTGATCCTCCTCCCGCTCATCTCCAGCGCCTTCATCCCCGCCGACACGATGCCGGGCTGGTTCCAGCCGATCGCCGAGTACCAGCCCTTCACCCCCGCCATCGAGACCCTGCGCGGCCTGCTGCTCGGCAGCGAGATCGGCAACAACTGGTGGATCGCGATCCTCTGGTGCGTCGGTCTGTCCGCGCTCGGCTACCGCTGGTCGACGGCGCTGTTCAACCGCGACCCGAAATGAGCGCGCGGGCTGCCTCGCGCAGCTCGTCCCGCTCCAGGGCGGCATACTCCGACACCGCGTCGGCGTAGGCCGCCCCGTCGGCGCGCTCGGCCGCCTCGCGGGCGCGGTCCGCCGACATGGTCGGCTGGTAGTCGCGCAGCACCCGCAGCCGCCCGGCCAGCGCGATCATCCGTACGGCGGAGGCGTCGCCGGAGGCGAGCCGCGCCAGGCCGAGGGCGTGCAGCACCGTCCCCAGCACCGGCAGGTCCATGGGCGAGTGGGACGGGGCCGAGAGCAGGATCCGCAGCCCCTGGCGCAGCCGCTCGACCGGTTCCGCGACCAGTCCGACACGGCCGGCGTGCGCGTGCGCCGTCACCGCCGCCGACTGGATCTGCAGCGCCCACCGGTCGAGGAAGGGATCGCCGCGGTACAGCGAGCCGGTTGCGGTCACCCCCTCCACGGCGCTGCGCCACAGGCCGAGCCCGACCTCCGTCAGTCCCCGGGCGAGGGCGATCTCGGCGCGGCCGCCGAGGTCGGCGCTGTCGGAGTCGTCCTTCTGCGGGTTGCCGACGGCCTCCGCCTGCCGCAGCCAGTACTCGGCCTCGTCGGGGTCGCCGCGCTGGAGGCAGGCGAGGACGAGACCCCAGCGGACGCCGATGGTGTCCCGCTCGTCGCCGAGCCGCGGCAGGGCTTCGAGCGCCGCCCTGAGGTGCCCGTACGCGGCCTCGCCCCGCTCCAGCTGCAGGTACAGCTGGCTCAGCCGGGAGTGGCCCATGACCTGGAGGAACGGGTTGTCGACCGGCGCCAGCGCGGCGACGGTGCGGCGGGCCGAGGCGAGCGCGCGGTCGATGTCGTGCTCGTACTCCCAGACGTAGGTGGCGACGCACTCGGCGATGCCGGCGAGCAGCGGCCGCTCGCTGTCGCAGAGCTTGCGCAGCACGTCGTAGTCGGGAGGCAGCATCTCGGGGACCGCGCCCAGCACCGTCGCGATGGCGCGCAGCAGGGTGTCCGGCGGTGCCGGGGGCAGCCGCCGGAGGGTGACGAGCTGGCGCACGACGTGCGGGCCGTAGCCCATGAACAGGCTCGCGGTGCACAACACCGCGGCGGCGCGGGCGACTTCGACGTACTCGGGCTCGGGGTGGTAGTGCGACAGCGGCGGGCCGGTGTCCGCGGCGAGGGCGGCGAGACGCAGGTAGTTGGAGTCGGTGGACCACAGGGCGGCCAGGACGGCGGTGAGGGCGGCGGTGGTGGGACCGTCCGTGCGGGCCAGCGCGTACCGCAGCGCCAGCACGAGGTTGTCCTGCTCGGCCCTGATCCGCTCCCAGGCCGCGATGGGGTCCGCCCCGCGCGGGCCGGGCCGGGAGCCCGGGGAGGATTCCGACGCGAAGAACCAGTCGTGGTACGCGACCCCGAAGTCCCGCGCCCAGGCGAGGAACCGGCCGACGGCCTCCTCTTCCTCACCCGCCTCCGCCCGCCGGGCCGCACTGAACTCCCGTACGGTCTCCAGCATCCGGAACCGCACGCCGGCCGGGGTGTCGGCGACGGTGAGCAGCGACTGATCGGCCAGCTGCTCCAGCAGCAGCAGCGCGTCCTCGCCGAGGACCTGTTCCGCCGCCGCGCCACAGAAGCCGCCGGGGAAGACGGACATCGTGCGCAGCGCCGCCCTGGCCTGCTCGTCGAGGAGGTTCCAGCTCCAGTCCACGACCGCGTGCAGTGTGCGGTGGCGTTCCGGCACGTCCCGCGCCCCGCCGCGCAGCAGCGCGAACCGGTCGCCGAGGCGGCGCGCGATCTCCGGCACCGACAGCACCCGTACCCGCGCCGCGGCCAGCTCCACGGCGAGCGGCAGCCCGTCGAGGTGGCGGCACAGCTCGGCCACCGCGTCCGGCGGCAGCTCCACTCCGGGCCGGGCGGCCCGGGCCCGCTGCGTGAACAGCTCGGCCGAGGTGCCGAGGTCCAGCTCGGGCAGCGCGAAGACCGCCTCCGACGTCAGACCGAGCGGGGCCCGGCTGGTGGCCAGCACCCGCAGGTCCTTCGAGGACGAGACGAGGGCCTGTACGAGGTCGGCGGCGCCCCGGACGACCTGTTCGCAGTTGTCCAGGACCAGCAGGGCGGGCCCGGAGCCCAGCACGCCGAGGATGCCGGCCACCGGGGCGGAGACGTGGCCGCTCACCGCGCCGGGACGTCCCTCGCCCGCGCCGAGCGCGGAGGCCACCTCCGCGGTCACGTCCTCGTCGGCGGTGACGCCGGCGAGCGTCACGAAATACACCACGCGCTGCTCGGCCCGGCGGCTGACGGCGTGCGCGAGCCGGGTCTTGCCGAGGCCGCCGGGGCCGACGACGGTGACGGCGCGGGAGGCGCGCAGCAGCCGCTCCACCTCCGTGATGTCGTCGTCCCGTCCCAGCAGCGGGTTCGGCTCGTGCGGCACGCCGTGCCGTACGGCCGGTGACTCGCCGCGCAGCAACTCGCGCTGTACGGCCTTGAGGCCGGGGCCCGGGTCGGTGCCGAGCTGCTCGCGCAGCTCACGGCGGTACGTCTCGTAACGGCTCAGCGCGGCGGACGGGCCGGCGGTCGCCGCCTCGCCGCGCAGCAGCTCGGCGAGCACCTCCTCGTCGCGCGGGCGCTCCGCGGCGGCCGCGGCCAGCGGCGCGGCCGCCTCCGCGTGCCGCCCCAGCCGGGCGAGCGCGAGCGCCCGCGCGCGGACGAGCGCGCCGCGGACGGGGGCGCGTTCGGCGCGCAGCGCGGCCACGGGGTCGTCCCGGTCGCCGGCCCCGTCAGGGGTGCCCTCCCACAGCGCGAGTCCGGCCTCGGCCGCGGCCAGCGCTCCCGCGTGGTCCCCGGCCCTGGCCCGGCCGGCGCTCGCGGCGGCGTGCAGCAGCAGGGCGGAGCTGTCGACCCGGTCCTCGGCGAGGGCGAGCCGGTAGCCGGCCGGCGTGCTGGTGATGACGTCGGCGCCGAGCTGGGCCCGCGCCCTGGACACCAGGACCTGGAGCGCCTTTCCCGGGCGCTCGGGCAGCTCGTCCGGCCACAGCCCCGCCACGAGCCGCTCGGTGCTGCAGCCCGTGCGCAGGTCGCTCGCCAGCAGGGCGAGGAGGCCGCGGAGGCGGGGCGCGGTGACCTCCCGTCCGCGATGGGCGACACGCGGCAGCAGGGTCAGGTCGGTGGTCACCCGTGCAGATTAGCCGCGGCCCGGCCGTGGCAACTCCCACCGCGTCCCAACTCCCGCCGCACGACGGGCTCCCCACGCCCGCACGCCCGTGCCGGGGGTTCCCGCGCCCGCGGCCGGTGAGCCGTTCCCGGGCCGGCCCGGTGGGCTCTCGCCGCGGCGGGTGTCCCTGACGTCGTGTCACTCGGGCGGGCCGCTTCGCGAGGACAGGCCGTCCCCCGCGTGATCGGCTGGGAGCGTGCAGCTACTTCCCGAAGGCGTCCGGCGGCTGGCCGCCTGGTGCGTCGTGGTCCTGCTCGTCGCCGGCGTCGTCTGGGTGGGGATCCGGCTCTGCGGCGAACTGCGGACGGCGGTCGTGCCCGTGCTGCTCGCGCTGCTCGGGACGGCGCTCCTCGGGCCGCTGTACCGGCGGCTGGTGCACGTGAAGGTCAACCGGTCGCTCGCCGCCGGCCTCACCTGCGTCGCGGTGGTCGTGGTCGTCGGCGGCGCCGTCTACATCGTGGTCGCCGCCCTCGTCGACACCGGTGACCAGATCGTCGCCTCGCTCAAGCAGGCCGCGACCTCGCTCGCCGAGCACTTCGGGGCGGCGGGCACCTCCCTCGACGACGTCGCCTCGAACTCCAGGGAGCTGCTGGGCAAGTTCGGCGGGACCGCCGCCTCCGGCGTGATCAGCGGCGTCAGCGTGGTCGGCGAGAGCCTCGCCATGGCAGTCCTGGCCCTGCTGCTCGTCTTCTTCTTCCTGCGCGACTCCCACCGCGCCGCCGGAGCGCTGCGCGCCCTCTCCCCGCACGGCACGGCCGACACCGTCGAGGCCATGGCCCGCCGCGCCTTCGAGGCCGTCGAGGGCTTCATGCGCGGTACGACCCTCATCGCGCTGATCGACGCCACCTGCATCACCGTCGGCCTGCTGGTCCTCGGTGTCCCCGGCGCCGTCGGGCTGGGCGCGCTGGTGTTCGTGGGCGCCTACATCCCCTACCTCGGCGCCTTCCTCTCCGGGGCGGTGGCGGTCCTGGTCGCCCTCGCCGACCGGGGCTTCGTCATCGCGCTGTGGGCGCTCGGCGTCGTCCTCGCCGTCCAGGTCCTGGAGGGGCACGTCCTCCAGCCGGCCATCCAGAGCCGTACGGTGCAGCTGCACCCGGCGGCCGTCCTGCTGGCGATCACCGGCGGCGCCTCGGTGGCCGGGATCCTCGGGATGCTGCTGGCCGTACCGCTGACGGCGGCCGCGTTCGGCGTCCTCTCGGAGCTGCGTACGCGCTACGCGGTGACGTCCTCGGGCTCCTCGGACGGGTCGTCGGGCCCGAACGCGACCGGGTCGCCGGACGGGCCCGAGGACTCGTAGAGCTCGAACCAGATGCTCTTGCCCTCACCCCGGGGGTCGACGCCCCACGCGTCGGCGAGCAGCTCCATGAGCACCAGACCCCGCCCCGACGAGGCCAGCTCGCCCGGCCGGCGTTTGTGCGGCAGGTCGTCGCTGCCGTCCGTGACCTCCACCCGCAGCCGGCGCTCCCCCGGCTCGCCGGTGAGCTGGGCGACGAGCGCCGCGTCCGCGTCGGTGTGCACGAGGACGTTCGTCACCATCTCGGAGGTCATCAGCACCGCCGAGTCGACCTGGTCGTCGCACGTCCAGTCGTGCAGCAGCTCCCGCAGCTGCTGCCGGGCGCCCGCGACCCGCTCGGGCTCCGCCTGCGCGACGGTGACCATCGTGCGGCGCAGGGGCGGCGGTACGACGCCGACGTTGTCGCCGCAGCCGCACCCCTCGCCCTGCCGGCACAGCAGCAGCACCGCGATGTCGTCCTCGCGACGGTCGATCAGCGGCCCGGGAGTGTGGTGCGAGGACGGCCCGTGCACGGCCTGGACCAGGGAGTCGGCCAGCGTCTCCATGTCGCCGTCGTGCTCCTCCAGGATCCGGCGGATCCGCCGCCAGCCGGTCTCCAGGTCGTGGCCGCCGGTCTCGATCAGTCCGTCGGTGCACAGCAGCATGGTCTCGGCGGGCTCCAGGACCATCCGGGTGGTCGGGTAGTCCGCGTCCGGATCGACGCCGAGCGGCAGCCCGCCGGCGGTCGGCCGCGTCAGCACCGTCCCGTCGGCCATGCGGATCGCGGGGTCCGGGTGGCCGGCCCGGGCGATGTCCAGCACGCCGGTCGCCGGGTCCACCTCGACGTACAGGCAGGTCGCGAAGCGGGGGTCCATGCTCTTGCCGCCGTGGGCGACGGAGTCGGTGATCCCGTACAGGAAGCGGGAGGCGCGGGAGAGCACCGCGTCCGGACGGTGCCCCTCGGACGCGTACGCGCGCAGCGCGATCCGCAGCTGGCCCATCAGGCCCGCCGCCCGCACGTCGTGCCCCTGGACGTCCCCGATGACCAGGGCGAATCTGCCGCCCCCGGACTTCGCCCGGGCGGTGCCCCCGGGTAGCGGGATCATGTCGTACCAGTCGCCGCCGACCTGGAGCCCGCCGCCGGTGGGGACGTACCGCGCGGCCACCGACATGCCGGGTATCTCGGGGCCCAGAGTCGGCAGCATCGAGCGCTGGAGGCCGTCGGTCAGCTCCCGCTCGGACTCGGCCACGCCTGCCCGCGACAGGGCCTGCGCCAGCATCCGCGCCACCGTGGCCAGCACCGAGCGCTCGTCGGGCGTGAACGAGACCGGATAGGCGAAGGCCGCCATCCAGGCCCCCATCGTGCGTCCGGCGAAGGTCAGCGGCAGGAACGCCCAGGACTGGCGCCCGAAGTGCTGGGCCAGCGGCCAGGAGGCGGGGTAGCGCGCCTTGTAGTCCTCCGGCGAGGAGAGATAGACGGCACGGCCGGTGCGGACGACCTCCGCGGCCGGATAGTCCGTGTCCAGCGACATGTGGGAGAACGGTCCGTCGTCACCCGGCTGGTGCCCGTGGTGGCCGATGATGGTCAGCCGGTCCGCCTCCGCCCCGAAGACGGCCAGCCCGTCCGGTGTGAAGCCCGGCATCGACAGCCCGGCCGCGACCCGCAGGACCTCCTCCGTCGACCGCGCCTCCGCCAGCGCGCGTCCCGCGTCCAGCAGGAACGCCTCGCGCGAGCGGCGCCAGTCCCCGGTGACCGGGGTGCGGGCGGCTGCGCCCGGCGGCTGCTCGCTGACCTCCTGGAGGGTGCCGACCAGCTTGTACTCGCCCGTCTCGGGGTGGACCGACGGTCTGGAGCGGCTGCGCACCGTACGGATCACGCGCCCCTGCTCGTCCATGATCCGCAGGCGGGCCTCGGCGAGGGTGCCCTCGGCGACGGCGAGCTGCACGATGCCGTCGATCTCGTTCCAGTCGACCGGGTGGAAACGGGAGCGTACGGCCGCCTCGGTGAGCGTCGCCGGCTCGGCAGGCAGACCGAGCAGCCGGGCGGCTTCGGCGTCCAGCGTCACCAGACCTGCCTCGTTGTCCCAGCGCCAAAGGCCGGTCGCGAGGGATGCCAGGACCTCTCCCACGGTGGGCAGGGGCTCACCAGTGCGCATTCACCCACTCTAAGGAGAGGTGATCGGGGCCTGCCACCGAGAGTATTCGGGGCTGCGATCTCGGGGTGGCCGGTACCCTTGGGAGATCCGGGCTCCAGCCCGGATGTTTCACGTGAAACAGCCCCCGACCCGCGAAGACTGGATGAACGACGATGCATCGGTACAGGTCCCACACCTGCGGCGAGCTCCGCGCCTCTGACGTCGAGAGCGACGTCCGGCTGAGCGGCTGGCTGCACAATCGCCGAGACCTGGGCGGCATCCTCTTCATCGATCTGCGCGACCACTACGGCATCACGCAGCTCGTCGCCCGCCCCGGTACGGCCGCCTACGAGGCCCTCGACAAGGTCTCCAAGGAGTCGACGGTCCGTGTCGACGGCAAGGTCGTCTCCCGCGGCGCGGAGAACGTGAACCCCGACCTGCCCACCGGCGAGGTCGAGGTCGAGGTGAGCGAGGTCGAGCTGCTCGGCGCGGCCGCCCCGTTGCCCTTCACCATCAACGCCGAGGACGGTGTCAACGAGGAGCGGCGGCTGGAGTACCGCTTCCTGGACCTGCGCCGTGAGCGCATGCACCGCAACATCCTGCTGCGTACGGCCGTGATCTCCGCGATCCGTCACAAGATGACGGCGCTGGGCTTCAACGAGATGGCGACGCCGATCCTCAGCGCCACCTCCCCGGAGGGCGCCCGCGACTTCGTCGTCCCGTCCCGCCTGAACCCGGGCCGGTTCTACGCGCTCCCGCAGGCCCCGCAGCAGTTCAAGCAGCTGCTGATGATCTCCGGCTTCGACCGCTACTTCCAGATCGCGCCCTGTTTCCGCGACGAGGACGCGCGCGCGGACCGCTCGCCCGGCGAGTTCTACCAGCTCGACGTGGAGATGTCCTTCGTCGAGCAGGAGGACGTCTTCCAGCCCATCGAGAAGCTCATGACCGAGCTCTTCGAGGAGTTCGGCGGCGGCCGGCACGTCACCTCCCCGTTCCCCCGCATCCCGTTCCGCGAGGCGATGCTGAAGTACGGCTCCGACAAGCCGGACCTGCGCGCCCAGCTGGAGCTCGTCGACATCACCGACGTCTTCGAGGGCTCGGAGTTCAAGGCCTTCGCGGGCAAGCACGTGCGTGCCCTGCCGGTACCGGACGTCGCCGGCCAGTCCCGGAAGTTCTTCGACGGCCTCGGTGACTACGCGGTCGAGCAGGGCGCGAAGGGCCTGGCGTGGGTGCGCGTGGCCGAGGACGGCTCGCTGACCGGCCCGATCGCCAAGTTCCTGACCGAGGACAACGTCGCGGAGCTGACGAAGCGGCTATCCCTCTCGGCCGGCCACGCCGTCTTCTTCGGCGCGGGCGAGTTCGACGAGGTCTCGAAGATCATGGGCGCGGTGCGGGTCGAGGCCGCCAAGCGCGCCGGGCACTTCGAGGAGAACGTCTTCCGCTTCTGCTGGATCGTCGACTTCCCGATGTACGAGAAGGACGAGGACACCGGGAAGATCGACTTCTCGCACAACCCCTTCTCGATGCCGCAGGGCGGCCTGGAGGCCCTGCAGACCCAGGACCCGCTGGACATCCTGGGCTGGCAGTACGACATCGTCTGCAACGGCGTCGAGCTGTCGTCCGGCGCGATCCGGAACCACGAGCCCGAGATCATGCTCAAGGCCTTCGAGATCGCGGGCTACGACCGGGACACGGTCGAGGAGCAGTTCGCCGGTATGCTCCGCGCGTTCCGCTTCGGCGCCCCGCCGCACGGCGGTATCGCCCCGGGCGTCGACCGCATCGTCATGCTCCTCGCCGACGAGCCCAACATCCGCGAGACCATCGCGTTCCCGCTCAACGGCAACGCGCAGGACCTGATGATGGGCGCGCCGACGGAACTCGACGAGACCCGGCTGCGCGAGCTGCACCTCTCCGTGCGCAAGCCGCAGCCGAAGTAGCCGCCGACGCGTGGAAGTGGCCCGGAACCGAGGTCGGTTCCGGGCCACTTTCGCGTGGACACGGAAAACCACAGTCCGCACCCATGCTGCTCACAGGTGCCGTCCCTAGCGTCCCCGCCCATGACTGAGAACCAACGACCCGCACACAAAAGGGATCTGACGCGGCGCAAGGTCGTCGTCGCGGGCGGCGCGGCCGTCGCGGCCGTGGGCGCGGGCGGGGGCCTCGCCGTGACCGCCTTCGCGGACGGGACGAGGACCGGCGGCCCGTCCGGCGCGGACAAGGTGTCGGAGGCGTGCTACACGCTCACCTCGGAGACCACCGAGGGCCCCTACTACATCGACGCGGACAAGATCCGCCAGGACATCACCGAGGACCAGGAGGGCATCCCGCTGACCCTCGGGCTCAAGGTGATCGACGCGGACACCTGCCGGCCGGTGAAGGACGCGGCCGTCGACATCTGGCACTGCACGGCGCTGGGTGTCTACTCCGGCTACGAGTCCATGGGCGGCGGAGGCGGCGGTGCCCCGTCGGGCGCCCCCACCGACGCCCCGTCCGGTACACCGACGGGTGAGCCGCCGTCCGGCGGTCCCTCCGGCGGCCCGGGCGGCGGCGGGCACACGGAGCCGACCGACGACGAGCGGTATCTGCGGGGCACCTGGCGGACCGACAAGCACGGTCACGTCACCTTCAGGACCGTCTTCCCCGGCTGGTACCAGGGCCGCTGCGTCCACATCCATGTGAAGGTCCACGTCGACGGCGCCTGGACGGACGCCGGCTACGAGGGCGGTCACACCTGCCACACCGGCCAGCTGTTCTTCTCCGAGGAGGCGGTCCTGGCGTCGGCGGAGGTCGCCCCGTACTCCGCCAACACCGCGGCCCGCACGACCCTGACCGAGGACACCATCTACCCGGGCAACGGGACCGGGGGCGGTCTCCTGAAACTGAGGTACCGGAAGAACGGCATCGCCAAGGGGGTCACCGCGTCCCTGACGATGGGCGTCGCCCCGGACGAGACCCACGACAGCACCGACACCCAGCCGGGTGCGTCCGCGTCGGCCTCGGCCGGCTGACCCACCCGAGGGCGCCCGGTGTGCGAACCCCGGGCACGCGGGACCTCAGGTGTCGTAGCGGCCGTCCCAGGGGGCGCCGAAGCCGAGGCGGTCCGGATAGAGCTCGGCCCATCCCTCCCCGGCGTCCTCGCCGGTGAGCAGCCCGAACAGCACGCCGTCGACGGTCAGCCGGAAGGGGCGGATCGCGATGTCCGTGTACGCGCGCCGGGGCAGGCTCCGCAGCAGCTTGCCCCGGTGGGCCCGGGCCTGGGCGAGGACCGAGCCCTCCCCGTGCGGGGCGCGCTGCTGCTCGGCCCAGGTGCCCGCGCACCAGATCTCCGAGTCGCGGTAGCGCCCCTCGGCGTCGAAGGTGTGCAGCGCCACGAAGAGGCGCTTGTGCTCCTCCCAGCCGTCGTCGGGACGGAACCCTTCGGGGAAGGCGTACGTGATCGACGCCAGGAACTGGCCGTCCGCGTACCGGCCGATGGTCTCGGTGCGGTGCTTGGGCTCGTAGGCGATCGGGATGACCTGGGGGACTGCCATGGCGAAACCATACGGGCGGGCGCGGACATGTCAGCGCCGGGGTGGGTTTCTGGTGCCCGGGGAGGAGGGGTCCTTCCGCCGACCGTGGCTACTCGTCCTCGAAGATCTCTTCGGCCGTCGGGGCCGTGACGGCACGCCGGTGCCAGCGACGCAGGGTCTCAGGATCGTCGCAGCCGACGATGCGCTCACGGACCGTTTGGGGGACGTCGAGGCCACGTACTTCCAGTACTTCCAGGATGTCCTCGGCAGCACGTCGCGCCTCGCCTTCGGCGCGACCTTCGGCGCGGAGTTCTTGCGACAGGTCCGACTTGTAGAAGGAGAGGTCCACAGCCACCAGTTTCCTCCAGATGTGCGCGTGGGCACACGGAAGTCGATCAAAATCACGGGCCGGAGCCCTTCTGCTGGTGCAGCGCTCTGGTGGGCGCCGACCTGCGTCGGAAACGACCTGGTCAATCGGCCGCACGTGAGTTCCGGATGGCGGCGTTCCAAGCTCAGGAGCTGCTCAACAATGTCCATGGGACCTTGCCGGTTTGTCTTGTGCATGATGGGCTCTGAGTACTTGATCACTGACCAGTTCAGGTAACTCACAACATCACATGGGGGACTCGGCATGCATCTCGGCATCCGTAGATTGGCAGTGGCCGGAGCAGTCGTGCTGGGGACGGGACTGATCATGGCGCCGTCCGCGACGGCAGACGAGACCGGTACACAGTCCTGCCCGCCGGACGTCTGGTACAAGGTGGTGTCGTCAGGCGCCTCGTACGAGGCGGTCGGCAGCACCGCCGGCAAGTACAACTCAAGCTCTACGCCGTCGATCCTGCGCTACGACCTGACGACCACCAAGTCGAAGCAGACGAGCTGGAGTGCCGAGATCGGCGGGAGCGTGAACTGGGGGATCGGGCAGGTGGAAGCCAAGACGAGCTTCGACATCACCAACTCGACCACCAGCGGCAAGACGGTGTCGAACACCATCAACGTTCCGGGCAAGAGCTACGGCTACACCACGCCGAAGATCGAGCGGCGCAAGTTCACCATAGAGAAGTGGCAGGACACCGCGGGCTGTGGTGCGCGGTTCCTGGGCAACATGGGAACGCTGGGCGGCATCACCGCCTACCCCTTCTTCTCGGAGTGCACGGCCAGGAGCGCGTGCACGCCCAAGCCGTAGGGCCACCTCGCCGGGAGCGGGCTGACCACCCGCTCCCGGCATCAGTGCCACCTCTGACGAAACTGGGGGAAGAGCCCGATGGTCCACAAGACGACACACACCATGACGCTCCGACGGCGATGTGGTGCTCTGCTGGCCCTCGGCATCCTCACGGCCACGGCCACGGCCACCGCCTGCGGACCAGGCGAGGACGAGACCGACAGCCAGTCCACACCACACGACATCGTGGTCAACCTGGGTGGCGAGGTAGCCGTCCTGGACGGTCTGAACGCATCGCCCCGAGTCGTCGGTCCGCGGCCGGCCGGAGCCGAGAACGCCGACGCCTACCGCCTCGCCAGCCCGCGCGAGCTCACTTCCGGCCAGATCATAGGCATCCGTGACGGCGGAGTCGTCGCCATCGAGCCGCGCGAGCCCGGCAAGGCGGTACTCCTTGGCGAGGCCGGCGCATGGTTCCCCGCCGCTGACGGCAAGCGGCTCTGGGCCGTCACCGAAGAGCCGACCGGTACCACTTGCAACGGGTCCGACCTGCCGCGATCCGTCTCGAGCCGCTACACCCTGACCAGGTACGAGACTTCCGGCCGCCCCTCCCACACCACCTTGAAAGCGGCCTGCGGCCTGCGGCCGGTCGCCGACACCTCCCGGGGCCTGCTCGCCCTGCGGACCACCGGCGACACGGGAGGAGGCGGCACCGGCGTACGGGCGGTGACCGACATCGTGCTCCTCGATGCGCGGACGAACACCGTCAGCAAAACCGTCGCCACCAACGCCAGCGTGGTGGCCACCACCGGCAACCGTGTGATCTGGCGTGGCGACACGTGCGGCAAAGGCAACTGCACGCACGTCTACGACCTCGACAAACGTAAGAACGTCTCCGTTCCCTCCTGCAAGGGTGGCGACACCGTGGGCGTGGGAACACTCGATCCCAGCGGCCACTGGTACGTCAGCGCTCTGCGCACCAACCGCCTGGCGATCTTCGACCTGAACGAGAACACCTGCCGAGAAATCCACACACTTCCCGCAGTCGACTCGAGCGACCTCGATGAAACCTTCGGCATCGCCTGGGCAGGTCCCCATGTGCTGCTGCTCGACCAACGCTCCGGGGCGCTCACTTCCGTCAACGCCTCCCACAACAAGACTGATAAGCGGGCCGAACCGCTCCCAGTCGTCAATCAAGCTCAGATCTGGAGCGTCTCCACCGACTGAGAGCGGCGGTGCGCCGAACCGCCGGCCGTGCGGGACGGAAGCACGCGGAAGTGACGTGTGCGCGGGTGGAGTTGGGTGGACTTTTCTTGGTTCACGTCACTGAGCCTGGCTGCTCGGGCCTACCGTGAACAGTGACATCGCCGGTACGCACGGTGACTGTCCGGGGCTTGTCGGCTGTTGTCCGGACCATCGGAAAGCGGCTTGCGCGTAGGGGCGTTGCGGCATGGCGGTACGACGGAGAGGCGCGGTATGTCAGTCGACGGAGAGGTGCGGCGGCTCAGGAGCGAGGCCGATGAGCCGGGGTGGGAGGTCGACCCGGACGACGAGTGGGGCGTGGCCGTACTCGCCACGGTGGGGCGGCAGTTGAAGCTGCGGCGGGAGACGGTGGGGATGCGGGCCGCCGAGTTCGGAGAGGCGGTCGGGTACGGGGAGGACCTTGTCTACAAGGTCGAGGGTGGGAAACGCATCCCCCGGCAGGAGTACCTGGACAGAGCCGACGAGGTGCTGGGCGCCGGCGGACTCATCGCCGCCGCCTGGGAGGACGTGAAGAAGGTCCGGTATCCGAAGAGGGTGCGGGAGCTGGGCAAGTTGGAGGCCCAGGCGGTAGAGATCGGGGTGTACGAGTGCAACAGCGTCCACGGGCTTCTGCAGACGCCGGAGCACGCCCGAGCCCTGATGGAAGCGGCGCAGCCGCCCTACTCCGCGGACGACGTGGAACGCATGGTCGCCGCACGGCTGGCACGGCAGTCTGTCTTCGAGCGCGACCCGGCTCCGTCCATCCACTTCGTGATGGAAGAGGCGCCGCTTCGCCGGCAGGTCGGGGGCACAATGGTGTGGCGAAGGCAGCTCGAACGTCTGCTGGAGGTGGGGCGGTTGAACAACGTCACTCTTCAGGTCATGCCGACGAACACGGATGCTCACCCAGGTGTGGATGGCAAGATCGAGTTGCTGAAGTTTCCGGACGGCACGGCGGTGGGACGCTCCGACGGGGCGTTCAACGGGCGACCGATCGCCGATCCGAAGCAGCTTCGTATCCTCGAACCGCGGTATGGAACGATCCGGGCACAGGCCCTCCCCCCGAGGGAGTCGCTGGCTTTCATCGAGACACTGCTGGGAGAAACATGATCCGCAAGGCCTCCGCCGGGGACGCCTCCGAACTGGTGTGGTGCAAGAGCAGCTACAGCAGTGGCACCGACGGCAACTCCTGTGTGGAACTCGCTCTCACTCCCGGCACCGTGCACGTCCGCGATTCCAAGGATGTCGAGGGCCCCCGTCGGGCGCTCACGCCGGACGCCTGGGCGGACTTCGTGGCTTTCACCTCGGAACGCTGACAGCAACGTCAAGTGCGTCCCGTTCGGGCAACAACCCGACGTTGCCGAGGGTTTCACGGCAGCAGCGTGAACGAGACCACGTGCGCCGGGCGTACGGTCCCGAAGTGCTTGCGATCGACCGTGGCCACCTCGCCCGCACCGAGGCGTTCCGCGCAGGCAACCACCGAGGCGTCCACCATGCCGAGGGGGAGGTCCACGTAGCGGGCGGTCAGTTCGGCGATACGGATCCAGTCGCCCGGATGGACGGGCTCGACCGTGAACAGGCCCTCCGCGAAGTCCTGAGCAAGCAGCAGCTCGGCGCGCGGCCCGAGCCGCCGTTCCGCGAGGTGGGCCACTTCAGCGATGACGAGTGTGGGCACCAGTAGGGGGCCGGGGTGGGATTCCAGCAGGCGGCGGCACGCCGTGTGCCAGGCGTCACGGCGGTCGAGCAGAGCGTAAAGGGGACCCGCGTCGACGATCAGGGCGCTCACGCGCTGAGCCGGCGTCGGCTGGTGCCCTCCTCGTCGGCGAGTATGTCCCGCCCCTCGGCCAGTCCGGCCAGCAACTCCTCCATGCGTTCGGAAACGTCGCTACGGCCGCTGTCGCCCGCACCTGCGGAACGGAAGGTCCGGCGCGGTGCGGCTTCGCCGTGGTCCTCCCCGCCCGGAAGATGCGCCGCGATGGCCTCCCGCGTCCACTCGGAAACGGTCATGCCGCGCCGAGCGGCCTCATGGCGCATCCTGGCGTCCAGCGTGTCGTTGATCTTGACCGTGGTGCGCTTCATGTATGCCAGCATACCGCTACGGTAGCGTCAGCGAATGCAACTCCTGCTTCGAGCTGACCCTCACCCCGGCGCCTGGCTCGGCCCCGGGGAGACTCCGTTGTTCCGGGCGGAGCGGGTACGGCTACCTGGCGGCGAACTGCGTCAGGATCGCCTGGACCTCGTAGATGTCGACGCCCTTGGTGAAGGTCTTCTGGATCGGCGTCGGGGTGCCGGAGATCCAGATCTTGAGTTCGGCGTCGAGATCGAAGTGGCCGGCCGTCTCCACCGCGAAGTGCGTGATGCTGCGGTACGGGACGGAGTGGTACTCCACCTTCTTGCCCGTGAGCCCCTGCTTGTCGATCAGGATCATGCGGCGGTCGGTGAACAGGATGGTGTCCCGTATCAGCAGGAACGCCGCGTGCACCCGCTCGCCCTGGCCCAGCAGTCGCGCGTAGTCCTGCTGGGCCGTCGCCGAGTCGATGGTGTGCGCGTTGCCGAACAGTGCCATGGACGGGTCCCCTACTCAGTCGGTGCTCGTAAGCAGGGGACGCCCGTGGACCTTCGGAAGGTTGCGCCGGGACGCATAGGGTTACGCGGCCGGCCCGCCGCCGAAGCGCTCCTTGTACGTCTCCAGGTCCTCGTCCGTGATCTTCGCGAAGAGGACCGGCGGGACCGTGAAGGGGGTGCCCGCCGGGACGGAGGCGAGGGCGCGGGCCTCCTCGGGGGTGACCCACGTGGCCGTGTCGTCCGGCACCGCGAACGCCGAGCGCATCGCCTTGGAGGAGGCCGGGATGAACGGCTCGGAGACCACCGCGTACAGGTGGATCAGGTTCATCGCCGTCCGCAGCGTCAGGGCCGCGCCGTCCTGGTCGGTCTTGATCTCCAGCCAGGGGGCCTTCTCCTCCAGGTAGGAGTTGCCCGCCGACCACAGCGCACGCAGCGCGGCGGCGGCCTTGCGGAACTGGAGCGACTCCATCTGCTCCTCGTGCTCGGCGAGCAGACGCGCGATCTCCTCGCCCAGCTTCGCCTCCGCCTCGCCGGGCTGGGCGCCCGCCGGGACCTCCTCGCCGAAGCGCTTCTTCGAGAAGGACAGGACACGGTTGACGAAGTTGCCGAGGGTGTCCGCCAGGTCCTTGTTCACCGTGGCCGTGAAGTGCTCCCACGTGAACGACGAGTCGTCCGACTCCGGGGCGTTGGCGATCAGGAAGTAGCGCCAGTAGTCCGCCGGGAGGATCTCCAGGGCGTGGTCCGTGAAGACGCCTCGCTTCTGGGACGTGGAGAACTTCCCGCCGTAGTACGTCAGCCAGTTGAAGGCCTTGACGTAGTCGACCTTCTTCCACGGCTCGCGCACGCCCAGCTCGGTCGCCGGGAACATCACCGTGTGGAAGGGGACGTTGTCCTTGGCCATGAACTCCGTGTAGCGCACGTCGGCCGCGCCGTCCGGCTCGTACCACCAGGACTTCCAGTCGCGGTTCTCGCCGGGGGCGGTGTCCGCCCACTCCTTCGTCGCGCCGATGTACTCGATCGGGGCGTCGAACCAGACGTAGAAGACCTTGCCCTCGGCGGCCAGCTCCGGCCACGTGTCCGCCGGGACCGGGACACCCCAGTCCAGGTCACGGGTGATCGCGCGGTCGTGCAGGCCCTCGGTCAGCCACTTGCGGGCGATGGAGGACGCCAGCTGCGGCCAGTCCTCGGAGGCGCCGTCGATCCAGGCCTCCACCTCGTGCTGGAGCTTCGACTGGAGGAGGAAGAGGTGCTTGGTCTCCCGGACCTCCAGGTCCGTCGAACCGGAGATCGCGGAACGGGGGTTGATCAGGTCGGTCGGGTCGAGCACCCGCGTGCAGTTCTCGCACTGGTCGCCGCGCGCCTTGTCGTAACCGCAGTGCGGGCAGGTGCCCTCGACGTAGCGGTCGGGCAGGAAGCGGCCGTCCGCCGGTGAGTACACCTGGCGGATCGCGCGCTCCTCGATGAACCCGTTCTCGTACAGGCGGCGGGCGAAGTGCTGTGTCAGCTCCGCGTTCTGCGGGGAGGAGCTGCGGCCGAAGTGGTCGAAGGCCAGCGCGAACCCGTCGTAGACCGCCTTCTGCGCGTCGTGCGCCTGCGCGCAGAACTCGTCGACCGGCAGGCCCCGCTCCTTGGCGGCCAGCTCGGCCGGGGTGCCGTGCTCGTCCGTCGCGCAGATGTAGAGGACGTCGTGACCGCGCTGGCGCAGGTAGCGGGCGTACACGTCCGCCGGGAGCATGGACCCCACCATGTTGCCCAGGTGCTTGATCCCGTTGATGTACGGAAGGGCGCTGGTGATGAGGTGTCGAGCCATCGCGGGCTGCTCCCAAGTCGCTACGTGCGGTGACGGATGTCGATTCCGGCTGCACCGCCGGGCCGTCGTACGAACCTTGAAATCGTAGCCGACACGGGTGGGCCGCCCGCCTCCCGTTTTGCGGGGTGGGAAGCGGGCGGCCGGGAGCGGTGACGTTACGGGCGCCAGTTCGCCAGGACGCCCTCGTAGACCTCGGCGTCCGTCAGCTCGCGCGGGGACGGGCCCGCGTGGAAGAAGGCGGCGTTGTCCGCCTTCAGCTTGCGGAGGTAGTCGAAGCCCTTGGCCTCGTGCTCGCCGAAGGCGACGAACGAGAAGAAGAGGGGGAGCTTCGCCGCGTCCGCGAGGGCCTGGGTGGCGGGACCCTTGGCGTCGGGGGCGCCGTCCGTCTGGAAGACGACCAGGGCCGGGTCCTTCGTGCCCGACTTCTCGTAGTGCGCCACGATCTCCTCGATCGCCGCGTGGTAGCTGGTGCGGCCCATGTGACCGAGGGCCGCGTGCAGCTCGTCGATCCTGCCCTCGAACTCGGGGAGGGTCAGCTCGCCGGTGCCGTCCAGCTCCGTGGAGAAGAAGACGACGTTGACCGTGGCGGTCTTGTCGAGGTGGGCGGCGAGGGCGAGGACCTGTTCGCCCAGGGCCTGGGCGGAGCCGTCCTTGTAGTACGGGCGCATGGAGCCGGAGCGGTCCAGGACGAGGTAGATCTTTGCCCTGGTGCCGGTGAGGTCCCGCTTCTTGAGTGCGGTGCCTGCTTCCTTGTACGGGGGTACCAGGGTGGGGGCGTCCGCCTTCACGCGGGTGAGGGGGACGGCGGGTCTGCCCTGGGGGGCCGGCTTGGCGGAGGGCTCCGCCTTCGGCTCCGGCTCGGGGGCCTTCTCCGCCTTCGGCTCGGGGTTCTTCTCCGCCTTCGGCTCCGACTCGGGCTCGGGCTTCGCCTTCGGCTCGGGCTCAGTCGTCGCCTTCGGCTCGGACTGCGTCTCCGCCTTCGGCGTCGGCTCCGCCTTCGGCTTGGCTTGTGCCTTCGGCTTCGGTTCGGGGGTTGCCTTGGCCTCGGCTTCGCCTTCGGCCTTGTCGTTCCCGCCCGCACCACCCGTGCGGGTTTCGTCGGCGGGTGCGGGGGTCTCTTGTGGGGCCTTCTCGCCGTCGGCGGCTGCCGGCTCGTCCGCCTTGGCCTCGTCCTTCGGCTTCGCCTCGTCCTTCGGCTTCGCCTCGTCCTTCGGCTTCGCCGCGGCGGTCTTCGGCTCGGGCAGGGGCTCGGGCTCCGGTTCCGGAGCGGCTTCGGCCTCCGGTTCCGCTTTCCCCTTCGGCTCCGGCTCCGGGGTGGGCTCCGCCTTGGTCTCCGGTTCGGGCTTCGCCTTGGCTTCCGGCTTCGGCTCCGGAGCGGCCTCGGCTTCCGGCTCCGGGGCCGGCGTCGGTTCCGCCTCAACCTCCGGTTCCGAGGCCGACGTGGTCTCCGCCTCGGCCTCCGGCTCCGGGTCGGCCGTCGGCTCCGGCGCGGCCTCCGACTCCGGCGCGGTCTCCGACTCCGGAGCGGCCGCCAGTTCCGGCGCGGCCTCCGGCTTCGGGGGCGCCGTCGGTTCCCGCTCCTGGGTCTGCTCTGCCTGGGGCTCCGTGCGGCGGGGCTTGGGGACCGTGACGTTGTCGAACGCGGCCGAGACCAGGTCGTCCACCACGGACGGGTCGGGCTCGGTCGACGGTGCGGGCACCTCGGCGGAGGACGTGGCCGCCTTCGGTGTCCCGGAGGCGGCCGGCTCGCTCGCCGGAGCCGGGGCCGGAGCCGGAGCCGGGGCGTCCGGCTCGGGCGCCGGGGCCGGAACCGTGGCCGCCGTCGCCTCCTGCGAAGGCTCCGCGTCGGCGTCACGACCCTTGCGTGAGCGGCCGAACGCATTCCGCAGGAGAGTGAGAATGCCCATGTGCGCAACCCTTCGCGTGAGTTGATGCCCGTAAATCCCTGGCCAGGACGGACACGTAAGGTTAGCGGCCGCAGCGGGTGATCTTGGCCGGGGTCCGGACGCCGGGACACGGGGTGGTGGCGCCCGCCCGGGCCGCTCCCGGCGCCCCGCGGGCACCGTCGCCAACACCCCGGTGGATAGCAGCGGTTCACCCCGGCTTCACCTCGAGTCCCCGTCTCCGCACCCGCGGCCACCTAGCGTCACGCTGACACCAAGGGAACATCTGGGGAGACAAAGTGCGCAAGCTGCTGCCGTTGATCGGATCGTCCGGCTCGCATCCCGGCGGCCGGTCCGCCCTGACCTGCCGGTTCCGCTGCGGCGACGCCTGCTTCCACGCAGTGCCCAACACCAGCGCGAACGCCTACGTCGGCGACGTCATCGCCGGTGCGCTCAGCCGCCGGTCGGTGATGCGGGCGGCGGCCGTCGTGACCGTCGCCACGGCGGCGGGCACGGCCGTCGCCGGCCCCGGCGCCCCGCAGGCGTCCGCGGCCGAGGCGGCCACGGCGGCCAAGGCGGGCGGGAGCAAGGGCGCACGCGGGCTGCGCTTCCAGCCCGTCGCCCCCAACACCACCGACGCCGTGGTCGTACCCGACGGCTACCGCCAGAACGTCGTCATCCGCTGGGGCGAGCCCATTCTGCGCGGTGCCCCCGCCTTCGACCCGGAGCACCAGAGCGCCGCGGCCCAGGCCGGTCAGTTCGGCTACAACAACGACTTCCTCGCCCTGCTGCCGCTGCCGGGCGAGCGCGGCCGGCAGCTGCTCGTCGCGAACCACGAGTACACCGACGAGGTGCTCATGTTCCGGGGGTACGACCCCGAGAACCCCACCCGGGACCAGGTCGAGGTCGCCTGGGCGGCCCACGGGCTGTCCGCGGTCGTGGTCGAGGAGGACCGCAGGACCGGGCGGCTCACGCCGGTGACCCGGCACCACCTCAACCGCCGGGTCACCGCCACCACCGAGTTCCGGCTCACCGGTCCCGCCGCGGGCTCCGCCCTGCTGCGCACGTCCGCCGACCCGACCGGCCGCAAGGTCTTCGGCACCCTCAACAACTGCTCCGGCGGCACCACTCCCTGGGGCACCACGCTGCACGGCGAGGAGAACTTCAACCAGTACTTCGCGCGCGGCAGCCGGGACACCGACAAGCGGTACGGCATCGGCACCGGGACGACCGAGCGCAAGTGGGAGCGCTTCGACAAGCGGTTCGACCTCGCCCAGGAGCCGAACGAGGTGCACCGCTTCGGATACGTCGTCGAGTTCGACCCGTACGACCCCGACTCCACGCCCCGCAAGCACACCGCCCTCGGCCGCTTCAAGCACGAGGCCGCCACCGTCCGCCTGACCGACGACGGCCGCCCGGTCGTCTACACCGGCGACGACGAGCGCTTCGACTACTTCTACAAGTTCGTCGGCAGCAAGCGGATGCGCAAGGGCAGCGGCCGGGCCGTGCGCGAGCACAACCTGTCCCTGCTCGACGAGGGCACGCTGTACGTCGCCCGGCTGACCGGCGACTCCCCGGCGGCCGACGTCGACGGCACCGGCGCGCTCCCGTCCGACGGCGAGTTCGACGGCAGCGGTACGTGGATCCCGCTGGCCACGGCGACCGCCGACGGCGCGGTGTCGCACGTCGAGGGCATGACGGCGGAGGAGGTCTTCGTCTTCACGCGGCTCGCCGGCGACAAGGCCGGTGCGACCAAGATGGACCGGCCGGAGGACATCCAGCCCTCCCCGCGCACCGGCAAGGTGTACGTGGCGCTGACCAACAACTCCAACCGCGGCAAGAGCGGCTACGCGGCGGCCGACGAGGCCAACCCCCGCAACACCAACAAGCACGGGCACATCCTGGAGCTCACCGAGCGCCGGGGCCGCGCCGAGAGCACGAGCTTCGCCTGGTCGCTGTTCCTCGTCGCCGGGGACCCCGCCGACCCGGCCACGTACTTCGCGGGCTTCCCGAAGGACCGGGTCAGCCCGATCTCGTGCCCCGACAACGTGGCCTTCGACCCGCACGGCAACCTGTGGATCTCCACGGACGGCAACCAGCTCGGCTCGCACGACGGCCTGTTCGGTGTCGCGACGCGCGGCGAGCGGCGCGGTGAGCTCAAGCAGTTCCTGACCGTGCCGACCGGCGCGGAGACCTGCGGTCCGCTCGTCCAGGACCGGCGCGTGCTCGTCGCCGTCCAGCACCCGGGAGAGATCGACGGAGCGTCCGTCGAGAAGCCGGCGAGCACCTGGCCGGACGGCCCGGGGAAGATCGTCCGGCCGGCCGTGGTCGCGGTGTGGCGCGCGGACGGCTGCGACATCGGGGTCTGAGCGGGCCGGCGGGGAGGGGGCCTGCGGGGGGTGGCCGGATGTCAGCGGGTGGGTGTGAAGGCTCTGCGTTCGTCGCGTTCGCGTTCCAGCCACTCCCGGTACGCCGGTGCCAGCAGCGCCGTCTCCCAGTAGGCCTCCGCGAGCGCGGGGTAGACGGCGTCGACCACCGCGTCCGTGCCGGCCGCGAGCAGCAGCCGTACACCGAGCGGGTCGCCCTCGATGCGGCGTACGGCCGCCTCCGGGCGGGACGGCGAGGTGGGCTGGCAGACCGTGACGACGTCGCCGGTCGCCACCAGGGCGGCGGCCGTGTGGTAGTCGCCGTGCAGGACGCGGGGGCTGAGTCCGGCCGCGCGCAGCATCCGGTGGACGGCGTCCCACTCGCCGTCCACCGTGGGGTCGACCATCCAGCGGTCCCCGGCCAGGTCGGCGAGGCGCACCAGGGGCCGGCCCGCCGCCGGGTGGTCCGCGGGCAGGGAGACGAACTGGGGCTCGCGTTCGATGAGGACCCGCAGCCGCAGCCCCTCCGGGACGCGCAGCGGGGAGCCCTCGACCTCGTGCACGAAGGCGACGTCGAGCTGGCCGTCGGCGACCATGCGGAGCAGGGCGTTCGGGGAGACGTTCATGTGCAGGATGGGCTCCTGCCGGCGGCCGCGCAGCCGGCGCAGCCAGCCCGCGAGGGCCCGGCTCGCGGTGGAGCCGACGCGCAACTGGGGGCCGTCGGCGGTGGCGGCCCTGGCCTCGGCGACCAGGGAGCGCATTTCGGTCACCAGCGGCCGGGCGCGCAGCAGGACGAGACGGCCGAGCGGGGTGGGACGGCAACCGGTGGGCTCGCGGACGAACAGGGCCCCGCCCAGCTCCTGTTCGATCCGGCGCAGCTGGGTGCTCAACGAGGGTTGCGCCACGCCGAGCTGACGCGCGGCACGGTGCAGGCTGCCGGTGTCGGCTATGGCGCACAGGGCGCGGAGATGCCTCACCTCGAGGTCCATGCCCCGGGAGCCTAAAGCGGAACCAGGCGTCGCACCAGATGTACAAACCGCAAGTAAAAGCGGCGAGTTGGACGGCCCGGCGGGTGCCGATAGCCGTGTCCTATCGGCCATTGCCATCATCACAGCGGGCGTACAGGCGCCGACACTCACCGTTGACGACTTCACCCCCCACCCGAGGAGTCACCGGATGAGAGTCCACCTGCGCCTGTCCCGTCCCCTGCTCGCGGCGGCGGTCGGTCTCGGTGTCACCGCCGCCGGTCTCGGCGCGGTCCCGGCCGCCGCGGCACCCGCTCCCGCACCGTACGCCGCCTACACCGGATCCGCCGCGGAGGCCAAGGCCAACCAGGCGTTCTTCGAGGCGGTCATCAAGTCCGTCGCGGAGAAGCGCGCCGCCAACCCGGCCGCGGCCTCCGTCACCGTCATCTACAACGCGTCCAGCGCCCCGTCGTTCGCCACGCAGATAGCCCGCAGTACCTCGATCTGGAACAGCTCCGTGTCGAACGTGAAGCTCCAGTCGGGCTCGAACGCGGACTTCCGGTACTACGAGGGCAACGACTCGCGTGGCTCGTACGCCTCCACCGACGGGCACGGCAGCGGCTACATCTTCCTCGACTACGCGCAGAACCGGCAGTACAACTCCACCCGGGTGACGGCCCACGAGACGGGGCACGTGCTCGGGCTGCCGGACCACTACTCGGGTCCGTGCAGCGAGCTGATGTCGGGAGGCGGCCCCGGCACGTCGTGCACCAACGCCTACCCGAACGCGACGGAGCGTTCCCGGGTCAACCAGCTGTGGGCGAACGGCTTCGCGAAGGCGCTCGACAAGGCGCTGGCCAAGGCGGACGCCCGCTAGGGACTGTCGGGCAGTCAGTTCCCGTCTGCGCCGCGACAGGCCCCGGGGCCTGCCCGGTGCAGCAGTCCCGGGCCCGGCCGAACGGACGGGCCCGTATGCCGACAGTCACCCCCCACGGGTACGGACCGCCCCTGCACGGGCGGTCCGTACCGCTGTCGGCTCCGTCGTCGCGGCGGCCCTCAGTGCGGTGACGCGATCGCCCGGGCCGCCGCGACCTCCTGGCGCAGGGGTTCGAGGACGCTGCCGGCGGGTCCGGTGAGGTCGGTGCGGACCTCTACGAGCTCCACGCTCTCCCGCAGCCCGTCCGACAACTCCCGCAGCTGCCTGACGACCTGGGTGATCTCGGTGGCGGAGGGCGCCGGCGCCCCCTGTCTGATCCGGACCCGGGCCGCTGTCGTCGCGTCGACGATCCGCTCGACGGCGACGACCAGCGGCCACCAGGCCGCGGCCCGCCGTCCGGTCGGCGGCGGTTCGGTCAGGGCGCGCTGGAACTCCGTACGGATGGCGGACAGATCGCGGTAGAGGCGGCGCCGCAGCCGGGCCCGGTCGGGGGGACCTGCGGTGCCGCCGAACGCGCACTCCACGTATCCGGCCGTGTCGGCCACCGCGTCCGCGAGCCGGTCGCCGACCCGTACGTGCCAGCTCTCCGGCCACAGCAGATAGCCGGCGACGAGCGCGATCGCGCAGCCCATGAGGGAGTCGACCAGCCGCGGCACCAGCAGGCCGGTGCCCTGGTGGTTGAGGACGTCCGACAGCAGCAGGATCACCGGGGTGATCGCCGCGGTCTGGTAGCCGTAGCCGCGCGGGGTGAGCGCGGGGATCAGCGGGGCCAGCAGCAGGAGTACGGCGACGTCCCACCAGCCGCGCGGCACCACGGCGAGCACCACCACGGAGACGACCAGTCCGGCCACCGTGCCGAGGGCGCGCAGCAGCGCGCGGGAGAAGACCGAGCCGAAGTCGGGCTTCATCACGAAGGTGATGGTGAGGGCGACCCAGTACGAGCGGGGCACCGGGACGAGCGACACGAGGGCCTGGGCGAGCCCGACGCACAGGGCGAGGCGCAGTCCGTAGCGCCAGGAGGCGGCGGACAGCAGCACGCCGCGGGCGGCGCCGGCGGCACGCGCGCGCAGCGCGGCCGGCCGGCCGAGGCGGTCGTCGGGCGTGCGCTGCTCCCCCGTCCCGGCCGAACGGTCGGTGACGACGTCGGCCGCGTGGCGCAGGGCGTGGTCGACGGCGCGCGAGGTCTCGGTCGTGGGGACGGGCAGGCGCAGCCCCACGGGTCCGCCGTAGCCGGTCTCGACGGCGTCCGCGAGGTGCCGGGCGGCGGTGGGGATCTCGTCGGCGAGGGGCTGTCCGGCCTGGTGGGCGGCGGGCGCGGCCTCGACGACGGGGGTGGCGGCGTTCAGCTGGGCGAGCAGCCGGACGAGTTCGGGACTGCGGCCGTGCTGGCGGGCGCGCCGGGCGACGACGAGGTCGTAGGACTGGTTGAGGGAGAGGGTGACGGCGTGCCGGGCGTCGTCGTACCGAGCGGTGCCGCAGGCCGCGAGCAGGTCCGCCACCCTGCGGTACGTGGTGGCGACGGCGGCCCGCTCCGGCACTCCGGACCGCAACGGCCAGGCGAGCAGGGCCAGGACGAGGACGAGGAGCCCGCCGCCGGTCATCAGCAGGGGCGCAAGCCACCAGGCGCCCGGCATCGGCAGTCCCGCGCCGACCACGGCGTTGAGCAGCAGCAGCAGTCCCGACACGGACGCGACGGCGCCGATCGTCGAGATCATCCCGGAGACGAGCGCGACGCAGGTGACGGCGGCGACGGCGAACCAGCCGTGCCCGTACACCGCCGCGCCGACCGTGACGCCGAGGGCGCCGAAGAGCTGCGGGACCGCGATGTTCAGGATCCGCATCCGGTACGCGTCGGCGGTGTCGCCGATGACTCCGGAGAGGGCGCCCATGGAGGCGAGGGCGCCGTAGGCGGGACGGCCCGCGGCGAGGCCGATCGCGAGGGGCAGCGCCATGGCGAGGGCGGCGCGGGCGACGGCGGCCCGGTTGACGGGGGCCCGCTCGGACCGCAGGTTCCTGACCAGCCAGTCGGGAGGGGTGAGGCCGATGGGCAACTGGCGGGGCATGTGCCCATTATGGCGGGGCGGTCCCGCCGCTCCCCGGGGTCATCTCCCCGGAGTCGTCGGCGCCGGTGGAGGGTGAGGTCGACGACGAGGGTGCGGTGGTCGGTGCCGGCCGCGCACAGGAAGCGGGCGTCGCGACCGCCGCCGGGCGGATGCGGCGACCAGCAGCGCGAACCCGGCGGGCACGAGCAGCCACGGCAGGAACGCCGGCAACTGCGGCACGGGGGTGATCCCGTCGCGGTCCGCCGCCCGGCAGCCGGCGACCACGCTCACCCCGGCCGGCGGCAGCCCGCTCACCCAGGCGCCGGGGCCGGGCGCACCGGGGGAGGGCTGCCGCACGGGGGCCGGCGGTGCGGCGGTCGGGGGGTGTGCGAGCGGTCCGACGTCGCGAGGGCCCAGATGACGAACGCGGCGATCGCGATGGAGATGAGGGACCAGACGGGCGCGTACGGCAGGAACATGAAGTACTCGATGATGTAGAGGGCGGCCAGGCCGATGGCCACACCGCGCGCCCACGTCATGCCCTTGAGGACGCCGTAGCCGGTGACCGCGACCAGGATGCCGATGATGAGGTGGATCCAGCCCCAGGTGGTGAGGTTGAACTCGTACACGTAGGAGCCGATGCGCTGGTAGACGTCGTCCTTGGCGATCCCCGCGATGCCGTTGAGGATGCTGAGGATGCCGCCGACCATCATCAGGATTCCGGCGAAGACCGTGCCTCCCGTCGCCCATGACGAATGGCTGGAGCGGTCGGCCTGGGGCGTCGCCGCGGCGTGCTGGGACATGGTGGGCCTCCTGTGGACGGTTTCCTCGCAGCTTCGCCCCGGGCGCACCCGCGCGCAGTCTGTGTGAGCCGAACGGGTGAACCGGCGCCCGCGGGCAGGCGGCGTCAGCCCCCCGGCGGCGCCCGCGGGCAGGTGGAACGCCGGCTGTCCGGGCGGCGCCTGCGGACCGGGCGGGGGTCAGCCGTCCAGCCGGGTCAGGAAGGCGGCCAGGGCCTCGTTGAACTCCGCCGGGCGTTCCAGGTTGGGCAGGTGGGCCGCCGACTCGACGATCCGGAGGGTGGCGTCGGGGAGCGCCGCGTGCATCGCCTCGGCGTCGGAGACCGGCGTGTACGTGTCGTCGGCGCCGACGACGACGAGGGCCGGGACGGTGACGCGGGTGAGCAGTTCCCGGTAGTCGGGGCGCAGCGCGCGGCCGCGCAGGGCGGCCGCCGCACCCTCGGGGCTGGTCGCGGTCATCATGCGGTGGACGTGCGCCGCGGCCCCGGCGTCCGCGTACGGTGCGACCATCCGGTGCAGCACCTCGTCGGCGTACCCGCGCATGCCCTCGCTCAGGAGGCGGTCCGCCATGTCGTCGCGTGCCTTCCTGCCCTCCGGTGTCTCCGCGGCCGGGAACGTGTCGGCGAGGACCAGCCCGCGGATGCGCTCGGGGAAGCGCCGGTAGCACTCCATGACGATCTGACCGCCCATGGAGAGCCCGCCGAGCACGAACTCGCCCACCTCCAGCTCGTCCAGGAGACCCGCGATGTCCTCGGCGAACACGCCGAGCGGGGTGACGCCGGGAACGACCGGGGAGGCGCCGTAGCCGCGCAGGTCCGGGGCGATCACCCGGCGGGCCGGCGAGAACGCGGCGATCTGCGGACTCCACATGGTGCGGTCGAAGGGGTGGCCGTGGATCAGGACGAGGGGCAGACGCGACGAGTCGGTGCCTTTGTCCTCGTATGCGAGGAAGGGTGCCATGGGTCCGACCCTAGGGTTCCCCAACTCCTCGGTGCAATAAGATCTTTGCCCTCGGTGCAATGCGGGAGGGCGGGCGCATGGGGGACTACCGGCGGATCGCCGACCGGATCGCGGACGACATCGCCGCCGGGCGCCTCGCGCCGGGCGAACAACTGCCCACCCAGCGGGCCTTCGCGCGGCGCCGCCGCATCGCCGTCTCGACGGCCGGGCGGGTGTACGGCGAACTCGTGCGGCGCGGTCTGGTGGTCGGCGAGGTCGGACGCGGCACGTTCGTGCGGGCCGCGCCGGTGCCCTCGGGCCGCGCCCTGGCCGAGCCGTCGGCCCTCGCGCCGGTCAACCTGGAGCTCAACTACCCTTCCGCGCCCGGCCAGTCGGAGCTTCTCGCCGCCGGTCTCGCGCCGCTCCTGCGCCCCGAGACGCTGGCGGAGTCCCTGCGGACGGCGTCCGCGGCGGGGACGGCGGCCGCCCGCGAGGCCGCCGCCGCGCTCCTCGCCACCCCGGGCTGGCGCCCCGCGCCCTCCCGGCTCCTCTTCGCCGGCAACGCCCGGCAGGCCGTCGCCGGGGCGCTCGCCTCCCTGGTGCGCCCGGGTGGCCGCGTCGGCGTCGAGTCCCTGACGTATCCGCTGGTCAAGGAGATCGCGGCGCGGCTGGGCATCGTGCTGGTGCCGCTGGCCATGGACGAGGAGGGACTGCGCCCGGACGCGCTGGCGGCCGCGCACCGCGGCTCCCCGCTGTCCGCCGTCTACGTCCAGCCGACCCTGCACAACCCGACCTCGCTGACGACGGGGGCCGGGAGACGGGCAGAACTCGCCTCCATGGTGCGGCAGCTGGATCTTCCAGTCGTCGAGGACCGCATCTGGTCCTTCCTGCACGGGGGCGAGGAGCCGCTCGCCGCGTACGCCCCGGAGCGCACCCATGTCGTCGACGGGCTCTCCAAGCGGGTCGCGCCGGGGCTCACGGCCGGGTTCCTCGTCGTGCCCGAGGGGCGGCAGGAGCCGGTGGCGCGGGCGCTGCGGTCCGGGGGTTGGACGGCGGCACGGTTCGCGCTGGAGGCCGCGGTGCGCTGGACCGGCGACGGCACGGTGGACCGCCTGGTGGCCGCCAAGCGGGCGGACGCGGAGCGGCGGCAGCGGCTCGCCGCCCGGCACCTGGACGGCTTCGCGGTGCGGGCGGACCCGCGGGCGTACTACGTCTGGTGGCGGCTCCCGGCGCCCTGGCGCGCGGACACGTTCACGGCGGCGGCGGCGCGGCACGGCATCGCGGTCACACCGGGGCCGGCCTTCCACGTCACCGGGAGCCGGAGCGGACCGGCCGCCGGGCGGGCGGGCGTCCCGCAGATCGCCACCGCCGCGGATGCCGTCAGGCTCGGACTCGCGTCGGTTCCTCCGCCGGAACTGGCGCGGGCCCTGCGGACACTCGCCGAAGTCGCGCGATCCGCTCCGTGAGCAGCGCGCCCAGCGCGAGGGCGAGGCCGAGCCCCAGCAGCAGCCAGGAGACCGTGCGCAGCGTGCCGGTGAGCGTGTCGTAGATCGCGCCCCCCGCCGCGTGGGACACGTCGGCGGGCAGCCCCGACAGGGTCATCCGGCGGCCGACGGCGACGGCGACGGCGAGCAGCGCGGCCCCGAGGGCCGTACCGAGACCCGTCGCCACCACCGCCCGCCGGCGGCACACCGCGACGAGCACACCCGCCACCGCCAGCGCGACGGTCACGGCCGGCAGCCAGAAACCGGCGATCTCGAGCACGTGGAACCCCTTCCGTAGCTGGGCCAGTTCGGCGGAGCGCAGCACCGTGATCTCGGAGTGCTCGACCGGAATGCGGTGGGCGAACGGCACGTGGTCGGCGGTGAGCTGACGCTTGACCTGCGCGGCGACGGGGGCGACGTCGAGCGTGACGGTCCGCTCGCCGTCGTCGCGCAGCGCCCGCATCACGGCGTCGTAGGCGGCCTGGTTGGCGGTGTCCCACGCGACGTGGAAAGCGGGCGTCCTGGTGAAGGAGCGCACGGCCGCGTGCACGAAGGAGCGCACCGGCCGGCGCAGCCGCGGCGTCACCTCGACCTCGCGCATGATGCCGTCCGTGGTGGCCGCGGCGATCGCCTCGCGGACCGCCGGGTCGGTGGCGAGCGGCGCCGTCACGGCCTCGTACCGGCCGCTGTCGCCGATCTCGTACGTCGCCCACGAGGCGAGGGCGCCGACCGGTGCGAGCAGGCAGGCGAGGACGATCAGCACGGCCGACAGGGCGCTCCGGGCACGTTGGGACACCCCGTCAGGACAGTCCCCGCAGGCGCCTCGCGCGAGCGGTTTGAGTGCATATGGGCGCATATGACAAGCCCTTCGGGGGAGCGGGGCCCCCCGGGGCGGAGCACCGGCGAAAAACCCCGTGATTCCGGGCTCCGGTGGAGGCCTCCGCCGAACGGGTGTTACCTGGAGGCGGGGAAAGGAGGCCGATCATGCGCACCACCCCGGTCCTGCGGACCTGTGCCGCGGCCCTGTTCACCGGCGGTGTCCTCACCGTCGCGGTGGCGGGCCCCTCGACGGCGGCGGCCCCGTCGAACCACCCTGCAAGCAGCGGCTCGGACGGCCCCGTGTGGGGCACCGTCGTCTCGAGCGGCGACCTCAACCTCAGACAGCTGCCCACCAGTTCCTCGGCCCTCGTCGGCAAGCTGCCGCCGGGGAGCGAGGACCGCGTCCAGTGCGCGGTGAAGGGACAGAGCGTCTCCGGCAACCCGTACTGGTTCTGGCTCGCCGGAGCCCGGGCCTGGGCGAGCGCCGCCTTCGTCGACATCGGCGACCGGGGGGTGCCGAGCTGCTCGGATCCCTGTCCCGGCTGGAAGGACCGGTCCGGGAACCCGTCGTGGCACTGCAACCCCGCGTACGACTCCTCGGACGACGCGCACGCCTCGGGCTCCGGGTACTGGAGCTTCAGCGCCTCGGGCTCCTGGAGCTGGAGCGTCTCGGTCTCGTCGTCCGGCGGATAGCGGCCGAGGCGGCCGGATAGCGGCCGAGGCGGCCGGCGGCCGAGGCGGACAGCGGCCGGGAGAGAGCCCCGAACGCAGGCCCCGAACGCACGCCCGGGAGGCCCCGGCGGAATCCGCCGGGGCCTCCCGCTTGGCCGGTGAAGGCTCTGGGCGACCGGAGCGGTTCCGGCCCCCCGCAGGGCCGTAACCGCTCCGGGGACTCAGCGCGGGTCCGGGCGGCCCTGCGCGTCCTCGTGCGTGTAGTACCGGTAGAACATCGCGACGAAGACTCCCGCCGTCACCGCCACGGCCATCAGCACGGACCACAGGAGCGTCGTGTGCGACTGGCTGTGCAGGAACCCGATCGAGACGCCGGCGAAGACCGCCCACAGCAGCGCGTGCGGCTCCCGCCGCAGCCGGGGCGCCGTCGCACGGATACCGAACCACAGCGCCGTGAACGCGATCGCGCACACGAGGCCGAAGAGCACGTTCCAGGCGGTGACGGCCCCGGCGTCGCGCCTGATCTGCGCCGCCCAGAACCCGTAGACCAGACCGAGCATCACGGGAAAGGCGATGTGGGCGCGCGCGCAGAAGACGTCCGGCCGGCGCGAGGTGCGGTCGGTGCCGGGGCTCCGCCCGGTCCTTCCCTGCGTGTGTGGTGTCCCTGACGTGGGTGCCGCTTGAGCCATGGGAACACTCCTCTCTTTCCTCGCCCCCGACTTCCAGGGCACACCCCGCGCAGGGGGGCTGGCAAGTCGGGATGCGGGCCTCCCGGCACCGTGTTTCGCTGGGCGTCATGAAGCTCGTACTCTTCGGCGCGACAGGCATGGTCGGCAGCCGCATCGCGACGGAGGCGTCGGCGCGCGGCCACCACGTCACGGCCGTGAGCCGGTCCGGGCAGTCCCCGATCCCCGGAGTGACGGCCACCGCCGCGGACGCGGCGGACCCGGCGAAGGTCGCCGCGCTTGCCGCGGGCGCCGACGCGGTCGCCTCGGCGTGCGTGCCGCCCCGGGACGGCTCCGACCCGCGCGAGCCGTTCCTCGCGCTCAACGAGTCCCTGGTGCGCGGCACCCGCGAGGCCCGGGTGGCGCGGCTCCTGGTCGTCGGCGGCGCGGGCAGCCTGGAGGTCTCGCCCGGCCGGGCCCTCGCCGACCAGCGCGGTTTCCCGGTGGCGTTCCTCCCCGAGGCCCGCGCCCACCGTGACGTCCTCGCCTTCTACCGCACCGTCGACGACCTCGACTGGACGTGCCTCTCCCCGGCCGCCGAGATCTCCCCCGGCGCCCGCACCCACCACTACCGCCTCGGCGGCGACGAACTGCTCACCGACGAGCACGGCAACAGCCGTATCAGCGCCGAGGACTACGCCGTCGCCTTCGTCGACGAACTGGAGCAGGGCGCACACCCCCGTGCCCGGATCTCGGTCGCGTACTGACCGGGCGGGTGCGGGCAGGGTGAGCAGTCGGCGCGGGACGGAGCGGGCCGCGCGGCACGGGCCGGAGCAGGACCGCCGGGCCGTGCTCGACCGGCTGCCCGGCGCCCGCCGGGAGCCGGACCCGGCCGCCCGCCAGCGGCTCCTGCGGATCCGTGGCCGCAGCGTCGCCTGGGTCCCGCCGCTGCTGCTGCTCCTCGGCATCGGGGTGCTCGACTGGAACACCTCCGGCGAGTTCCGGATCATCTCCTGGATCGTGCTGGTGCCGGGGATCGCCGCGGCGATCTGCGGAGTGTGGGGCACCGCGGTCTTCGCCGTGCTCGCGGTGGCCACCTACGTCGTGGTGGACACGTCCTGGCCGCACCAGTACCAGACCGGGCTGCCCGACTTCATCCTGGTCACCGCGGGCGGGGTCCTGGCGACGCTGGCCTGCGCGGTACGGGTGCGCGGCGAGCGGCGCATGGTGCACATGCGGGACATCGCGGAGACCACCCGGCGGGCGGTGCTGCGACCGCTGCCGCCGGGCTGGGGCGGCCTCGACCACGCGGCCGTGTACCTCTCGGCGGACGTCGAGGCCCGGGTCGGCGGAGACTTCTACGACATCCAGCCGGGCCCCCACGGCACCCGCGTCCTGCTCGGGGACGTCCAGGGCAAGGGGCTGGGGGCGGTGGAGACGGCGTCCGCGATGCTCGGCACGTTCCGCGAGTCGGCGTACCACGAGGCCGCCCTCGGCACGGTCGCCGCGCGGCTGGAGGTACGGATGCTGCGGCACGTCCGCTACTGCGACGCGGTCGGACGGGCCGACGGCGACCGCTTCGCCACCGGCGTCCTGGTCGGCTTCCGGGAGGACGCCCCGGACGAGGTGGAGGTCGTCAACTTCGGCCACGAACCGCCCCTCGTGGTCGCCCCCGGCGGGGTGCGCTCCCTTCCGCCGGGTGAGGGACTCCCGCTGGGGCTCGGCGAGTTGGCGGGCGGGCTGCCTCCCGTGCTGCGGGTGCCGCTCGCGCCCGGCGAGACGCTGCTCCTCGTCACCGACGGGGTGACGGAGGCGCGGGACGGCGACGACGTCTTCTTCCCGCTCTTCGACCGGGTCGCCGCCGCCCTGGCCGCCGATCCGCGCACCGTCGAACCCCGGCGGCTCGTCCGGCTGGTTCGCGACGGCACGCTGCGGCACAGCGGCGGGCACCTGGAGGACGACACGACGATCTTCGCCGTCCGCCGGCCCGCGGTGCTCACCAGCCGGTCAGCAGCAGGTGGTTGACGAGCAGCGCGAGGACGGCCTGCGCGGCGAGCCAGCCGCGGGGACGCGTCAGGAACGCCCCCGCGGCGGACAGCCAGACGGCGAACGGCAACCAGATCCGCTCGGTCTCCGCCTTGCTCATCCCCGACAGGTCGGCGACGAGCAGCGCGAGCAGTGCGGAAAGCACGAGTACGGCGAGCCGCACGTCGCCGCCTGGCTGAGGCCACCTGTACGCCGGGCCGCCGTCGCCGTCGCCGTCGCCGCCGCCACCGGTATCGGGCCCGGCAGGGTGGTGGCTGGACCGGGCGTCGGGTCCAGCGGGGCGGGCGTCGGGCGCGGCGCGGTGGGCGTCGGACTGGGCGTCGGGCCCGGTGCGGTGGGCGTTCGGCCCGGTGGGGCTGTGGCCGGGGCGGAGGGCAAGGCGGGTCGGGGGGCCGGCCGTGGCGGTGGTGCGGCGCAGGCCCGCGACCGTGGCGGGGCCCACCAGCAGCACCGTGCACGCGAGGTTCGCCCACACCCAGTAGCCGTACGGCCGGATGCCGCCCGCCCCCTGGTGGTAGCGCACCACCAGCAGGCGGTACGCCTCCCACCAGTCGAAGCCCAGCAGGGTGAACGACAGCGGCACGACGACGGCGCCCACGGCCAGGAACGGCAGGACCCGCACCCGCCGCCGTCCGAGCAGCAGCACCGCACCGGCGATCACCACGGTCAGCGTGAGCCCGTACGAGAGGTAGCCGGTCAGCCCGAAGAGGAGACCGGAGCCGAGCGCGGCGGACCTCGGCCGGTGCCCCGTGACCGCGAGGGCCAGCAGCGCCAGGGCCCAGGCCGCGACCGCCGCGAAGTAGCCGTCGGCGGAGGTGCCCGCCCACACGGCGGCCGGCGCGAGGACCAGGAAGGGCGCCGCCCGCCGGGCGAGAACCTCACCGGCCAGGGCGCGGACGGTCACCAGCACCGCCGTGCAGGCCGTCGCCCCGACCGTGACGCACCAGACCCCGGCCCACGCCCCGCCGCCCAGTCCGACGCGGTCCAGCAGGACGAACGTGAGGGTCGCCGCCGGGGGATGCCCGGCGACGTGCGGCGGCCAGTGGCCGGGGGAGTGCAGCAGGATGTGGTGGGTGAAGTCCCGCAGGGTGCCCGGGATGTCGTCGAAACGGTCGACGGCCCGCAGGTACTCGTACCTGGTCGTCAGGCGCTGGGCGACCCCGCGGTGCCAGCCGTCGACGAGCGCGAGTGAGAACGTCCACGCCGTCGCCGTCCCCCACGCGGCACCGAGCAGCGTCCGCCACGGCAGGCGGGCGGCGAGCCGCGGCCCGTACGCCACGACGGCGGCGGCCACCACGAGCGCGGCCGGGGTGCCGGGCCCCAGGTGCGGCTCCCAGTACGCGTACAGCGGCGGCCAGCCGACGTGCAGGGTCCCGTCGTCGCGCTCGATGGCGGAACCGACCAGCACGGCGGCCACGACGAGCAGCGCCGCCGCCAGGACGGCGGCCAGGTCACGCAGGAGATCACGGGTCACACCGGCAGGCTAGGCGGGGGCACCCCGCACCGGGTTCCTCCATGCGTGGACGTCAGCGTTTCGTCATCGGTTCAAGCCCCTTCGGCGGGCGGGTGCCGTCCTACGGTCGGGACATGCGTGACCATCAGCCCTCCGCCTCCCGCGTCTCCCCTGTCGCCCGTGTCCGCCGGGTGTTCTCCCCCGGCTCGCCGTCGTCGCCCGCCTCGCCCGGCTTCTGGCGCAGCCCCCTGCGCGGGCCCTGGTTCACCTCGGTCCTCGGTGTCGTCCTGCTCGCCGGGATCACGGTGCTGTTCGTGACGGGACTGCTCTCGTACGCCGCCTACAACCCGAACCTGTCCCCGGTCAACGACACGACCCCGGACAAGGGCCTGCTCGGCCTCTACCTCTTCCCGTGGCCGACGGACCCCGTCTGGCTGTACCGCCTCACGCAGGGCGTGCACGTCACGCTCGGCCTGGTCCTGATCCCCGTACTCCTGGCGAAGCTCTGGTCGGTCGTGCCGAAGCTGTTCACGCTGCCCCCGGCGCGGTCGCTCGCGCACGGCCTGGAGCGGATCTCGCTGCTTCTGCTCGTGGGCGGTGCCCTGTTCGAGTTCACGACGGGCGTCCTGAACGTCCAGCTCGACTACGTCTTCCCCGGCTCCTTCTATCCGCTGCACTTCTACGGCGCGTGGGTGTTCTTCGCCGCGTTCGTCACGCACGCGGTGCTGCGGGTCCCGGCGGCGGTACGCAACCTGCGGCATCCGCGGACGGAGTCGACGGGGGAGAATGTTTCACGTGAAACACCGCCCTCCGGGGACGACACTCCCGCGGGCACACCGGAGTTGACACCCTCGGCGACCGCCGTGTCCGGGCAGGGGCTGGTGTCACCGGACCCCGCCTCCCCCACCGTCTCCCGGCGCGGCGCCCTCGGCCTGGTCGGCGGCGGCTCGCTGCTCCTCCTCGTCACGACGGCCGGCCGCAGCTTCGACGGGCCGCTGCGCGAGAGCGCCGTACTCGCACCCCACGGCGGCCCCGAACCGGGCTCCGGCGCCGCCGCGTTCCAGGTCAACAAGACGGCCGCGGCGGTCGGCATCGACGCCGCGGAGACGACCGAGGAGGCCTGGCGGCTGGTCGTCACCGGCCGCACCGGGACCGTCCGGCTGAGCCGCGCCGCCCTCCTGGGGCTCCCGCAGCACGGCGCGGCCCTGCCCATCGCCTGCGTGGAGGGCTGGTCGACGTCCGACCAGTCGTGGCGCGGTGTACGGCTGCGCGACCTGGCCGCGCTGGTCGGCCACGGGGACGGCGCGGACGTACTCGTGGAGTCCCTCCAGCGCCACGGCGCGTTCCGCAGGGCGGCCCTGCGCGCCAACCAGGTCGCCGACCCGCGTTCCCTGCTCGCGCTGTACGTCAACGGCGAGCCCCTGACCCCCGACCACGGCCACCCCGCGCGCGTCATCGTCCCGGCGGCGCCCGGCGTGCACAACACCAAGTGGGTGGCCCGGATGACGTTCGGAGACCTGTGATGCGCACCCCCCGGCGGTTCCCCGTCGGCAGCCCGCCGCAACTCCTGCTGCTGGGCTGCTCGTTCACACTCGCCGCCTACGCGGCGGTGCGGCTGCTCGCCGACGACTGGCTCGGGGTGGCGGTGTGGTTCGTGGGCGCGGCGCTGCTGCACGACCTGGTGCTGCTGCCGCTGTACGTGGCGGCGGACCGGGCCGTCGGCGGGGCGCTCGGCGCGGCCGGCCGCCGGGAGTGGCGTGCTCACGTCCGCGTCCCGGCGGCGCTGTCGGGGCTGCTCCTGCTGGTGTGGTTCCCGCTGGTCAGCGGGCAGGTCGCGGGCCGTTACGCGTCCGCCACGAGCCTGTCGGGCGACGGGTTCCTCGCCCGGTGGCTGCTGATCACCGCGGCGCTGTTCACGGGCTCGGCGGTCCTGCTCGTCCTGCGGACGTCGAGGGCGTCGCGCCGGCGCAGGGCGGCGAAGGAACGCCCGCCCGCGGTCCACTGAGCCTCCGGCCGGAAACCCGCGCGGCGGGCGTGCCGCAGCAGGGCCGGGGTGCCGAGGCGGGCCCAGGGGAAGGGGGTGCCGGCCGCGCCGCGGCCGTCGGCGACCCGCACGTGGACTCGTTCGTCGACGTCCACGGGCGCGCTCTCGGCGATCAGCAGGCCGCCGGGGGCGAGGAGCCGGGCGATCCGGCGCAGCAGGGCGTCCGGTTCACCGCCGATGCCCACGTTCCCGTCGATGAGGAGCGCGGTGCCCCAGCGGCCCTCGGCCGGCAGCGGGTCGAACACGGACCGCAGCAGGGCCTGTCCGCCGAGCCGCAGGGTGTGCGCGACGGCGGCCTCGCTGACGTCGACACCGAGCGCCGGGCGGCCGCGCGCCGCGAGCTCGGCGACGAGCCGCCCGGGCCCGCAGCCCACGTCGAGGACGGCGCCCTCGCACCGCCGCAGCACCTCCAGGTCCACCGTGTCGACACCCGCGCACCACCGCTCCACCTCCAGCGGCAGCAGCCAGCCGTCGCTTCGGTGCAGGAAGAGCGGGCCGCGGCCGGCGCGCAGCGCGTCGGCGTAGGGGTCGGCGCACCAGGCGGGTGCGGCGCTGCCTGCCGGTGCGCTCATCGGCCGGCGCCCGCGGTCAGCCGGGCCAGTTCCGCGGCGAAGCGCCCGTCCGGTGCGCAGGCCGCGACCCGCGCCGCGTCGGGCGCCGTGTCGACGTCCCGCAGCTCCGGCAGGTCCCGTACCCGCAGACCGGCCGCGCTGAGCCGGTCCCGCTGCACGGCGCCGGTGACCGCCGTCGACATCGGGACGCCGCGCACCAGGTCCGGGTCCGGTTCGGCCATGCCGAGCGCCCAGAAGCCGCCGTCCGCGGCCGGCCCGAAGCAGGCGTCGGTGTTCCGCCAGTCGACGGTGAGGAGTCCGGGCGTCACCTGGGGGGTGTCCATGCCGATCAGCAGGGCCGGTCCGGCGCAGCCCGCGAACGCGTCGGCGAGGCGCTCGTCGAGGCCGCCGGCGCACTGCGGTACGACGTCGAAGCCGGGCGGCAGCCAGCGGCCGGGCGTGCCGTCCAGCACCAGGACGCGGCGCCGGGCCGGGGCGGCCAGCACCGCGTGCAGGGTGTCGGCGAGCGCGGCTCCGGCGAGCGCCGCCGCCTCCTCCGGGGTGAACGGCGGGGTGAGCCGCGTCTTCACCCGGCCGGGACGCGGTTCCTTGGCGATGACCAGCAGGGTGGTGGCGCGGGCGGTGTTCACCGGGCGCCGCCTCCTTCGGCACGGGGGGCCGGGGCGGGCGCCGGTGCCGGTTCGGCGAGCACCCGGCTCATGTCGCGGACCGCCTGCCAGGTGCCGCGCCAGGTGCCGGTCACTTTGGAGGCACCGCTGCGGGGCAGATACGGCACGTCGTGCTCGGTGACGCGCCAGCCGGCGTCGGCGGCGCGGACGACCATCTGCAGGGGGTAGCCGCTGCGCCGGTCGGTGAGGCCGAGGGCGAGCAGCGGGGCGCGGCGGGCGGCGCGCAGCGGGCCGAGGTCGTGCAGGCGCAGGCCGGTGCGGCGGCGCAGCATCCGGGACAGGACGAGGTTGCCCGCGCGGGCGTGCGCCGGCCAGGTGCCCCGGCCCCGCGGGCGCCGCCTGCCGAGGACCAGGTCGGCCCGGCCGTCCAGGACCTCGCGGACGAACGGCACGAGCAGTGACGGGTCGAGCGAGGCGTCGCAGTCGCAGAAGCACACGACGTCCGCCGTGGCCGCGGTCAGCCCGGCGTGGCAGGCGGCGCCGAAGCCGCGGTGCTCCTCGTGGACGACGCTCGCGCCGAGTGCGCGGGCGAGGTCCGCGGAACCGTCCGTGGAGCCGTTGTCCACGACCAGCGCGCGCCAGCCGGGCGGGATGCGGGCGAGGACCCAGGGGAGGGCCTCGGCCTCGTTCAGACAGGGCAGGACCACGTCGACGGGTGCCGTGTCCGTGGCTGGGGCCGTTTCCGGTCCCGATGCGGGAGAGGTCGTCACGGGTTTCACCCTACGAACGCAAAAGGGGTGAAGCGGACTTCGGATCCTTACGAAACACGGACGTCCGTGCGTCCGGGCCGCTCGGGGGCGGCGCCCGGACCGGTGCGGTGCGACGCTGGCGGCATGGAGCAGCAGCCGTACGAGTCCCCAGGTGCCGGCCGGGGCGCGCGGGTCCTCGTCGTCGACGACGACCCCACCGTGGCCGAGATCGTGTCCGGTTACCTGGACCGGGCGGGTTACGACGTGGACCGGGCGGGTGACGGCCCCGAGGCGCTCGCCCGGGCCGCCGCGCACCGGCCCGACCTCGTGGTCCTCGACCTTATGCTCCCGGGGATGGACGGCCTGGAGGTGTGCCGGCGGTTGCGGGCGCGCGGGCCGGTGCCCGTCGTCATGCTCACCGCCCGCGGGGACGAGGACGACCGCATCCTCGGCCTGGAGGTGGGCGCCGACGACTACGTCACCAAGCCCTTCAGCCCGCGTGAGCTGGTGCTGCGCGTCGAGTCGGTACTGCGCCGCACCGGGCCCGCCGCGGGGGTGCGCGCGCTGCGGTCCGGCGGTCTCACCGTCGACCCCGGCGCCCGCCGCGCCACCAAGGGCGGCGTCGAACTCGCGCTCACCGTGCGGGAGTTCGACCTGCTCGCGTTCTTCCTGCGGAACCCCGGCCGGGCGTTCGGGCGGGAGGAGCTGATGCGCGAGGTCTGGGGCTGGGACTTCGGCGACCTGTCGACCGTCACGGTCCACGTCCGCCGCCTGCGCGGCAAGGTCGAGGACGACCCCGCCCGCCCCCGCCTGATCCACACAGTGTGGGGGGTGGGCTACCGCTTCGAGGGTCCCGCCGTCCCGGAGCACCCCTGGAACCCGGAGCACCCGCAGGGCACGGGGGAACCCGCCCCGGCCCGCAGAGAATCCGCCCCGGCCGCCGACGGACCCGACCCGGCCGCCCCCGTCCCCGGGGAGCCCGTCCCGCCCACCCCCGTCCCGGACGTACGCCTCCCGGACGCTCCCGTCCCCGGCGTACGCCCGCCCGACGCCCCCGTCCCCGGCGTACGCCCTCCGGACGCCCCCGTCCCCGGCGGACCCGCCCCCGCCGCGCCCCCGCAGGAGCCGTAAGCCATGCGCGACATGCTGCTCATCGCCCTCTTCGCCTTCCTCGGGGCCGCCGCCGCCGGGCTGTTCGGGGCGTGCGTGCTCTGGCTGATCCGGCGGCGCTCGCTCACCGCGTCCCTCGCGGTGGTCGCGGCCGTCGCCGTGACCGCGATGCTCGCGGGGACCCTCGCCGTCGCGTGGGCGATGTTCCTGTCCCCGCACGACCTGACGGTGGTGACGACGGTCGTGGCGATGGCGGCCGTCGTCTCGCTGGCCACCGCGCTGCTGCTCGGCCGCTGGGTCGTCGGCCGCAGCCGCGCCCTCACCCTCGCCGCCCGCTCCTTCGGCGACGGCGGTGCCTTCGCCGCCCCGGACGGCGCCGCCACCGCCGAACTCGCCGCGCTGAGCCGCGAGTTGCAGGCCACGAGCACCAAACTCGCCGCGTCCCGCGAGCGCGAGCGGGCCCTGGAGACCTCGCGGCGGGAACTCGTCGCGTGGATCTCGCACGACCTGCGCACGCCGCTGGCCGGGCTGCGGGCCATGTCGGAGGCGCTGGAGGACGGGGTCGCCGCCGACCCCGCCCGCTATCTGCGCCAGATCCGTACCGAGGTCGAACGACTGAACGGCATGGTCGGCGACCTGTTCGAACTGTCCCGCATCCACGCCGGAACCCTCGCCCTCTCGCCGTCCCGGATCTCCCTGTACGACCTCGTCGGCGACGCCCTCGCGGGTGCGGACCCGCTGGCCCGCGAGCACGGCGTACGGCTGGTGGGGGACCGCGTCGAACCGCTGCCGGTGGAGGTGGACGGCAAGGAGATGAGCCGCGTGCTGGGCAATCTCCTGGTCAACGCGATCCGCCGGACCCCCGCCGACGGGACGGTCGCGGTGGCCGCGGAGCGCTCACCCGAAGGGGTCGTCCTGTCCGTCACGGACGGCTGCGGCGGCATCCCCGAGGAGGACCTGTCCCGCGTCTTCGACACGGGCTGGCGCGGCACCCACGCCCGTACTCCCCCGGCCGGCGCGGGTCTCGGTCTCGCCATCGTGCGGGGCATCGTGGAGGCCCACCGGGGCCGCGCCGCCGTGCGCAACGTCTCCGGCGGCTGCCGCTTCGAGGTGACGCTCCCGGCGCCGGCGGCACCGCTCCCGGCGACGGAGTCGCGGGCGTAGGACGGCGCACGCGACGGGCGGGCGGGGGCACTTCCCGCCCCCGTGCGATCCCCTCTTTGCACGCGCAGCGGTTACGGTGCTGCCGTAGGTGATCGATGGGGGAGGGAACGATGCCCGGAACCGTGCTGCTGCTCGCGGCCTCGCCGGTGGGCAAGGGGTGCCTGGTGGACGCGGTGTCCGTGCTCCCCGTCCTCGCGGCCGTGGCGCCCGCCGTGCTGTCCGGCGCCGACACCGCGAACGTGGTGGAGCTGGCGGACCCGCTGGAGCCCCAGTCCGTCCTCACCCGGCTGCGCGCCGCGGCGACGTCCCCGGGCCCGCTGACGGTCTATCTCACCGGCCAGCTCCAACTCGACCGCAGGCAACGGCTTCCGCACCTCGCGCTGGCCCGCACCACCCCCGCCACGGTCCGCTACACGGCGTTCCCCTGGCACTGGATCCGTGAGGAGCTGCGCCTGCGCCCGCCGGGCACGACCACCCTCTTCGCCGACCTGCACGCGGACCCGGAGGCCTGGCAGGCGCTGGCGTCCCAGCCGCTCACCGCGGGCCCCGGCGTGAGCCTCTACGGCCGGATCGCCCCGCCACCGCCCCGCCGTACGGTGGCGGCCCCGGGGTACATGAAGTCCCTGGCCACGATCCTGCGCAGCGGCCACCGGCCCGATCCTGCGCAGCTGCACCAGCAGGCCCTGACACGGGCGCTGGCGGAGGGCGACGCGCCCGGTGTCGTCCTGGCGGCGGAGGGCAGGGCGCCGGCGGCGCCCGACCCGCACGCGGCGATCACCGCCGCCGTGCAGGCGGGCCGGCACGGGGAGGCCGCCGCGCTGGCCGCCCAGTGGGAGCGGACGGCCGTACGTGCCCATGGCCCCGGGTCCGAGCAGGCGTTGCACTGGATGGAGGTGCGGGCCGATCTGGCGATGTTCGCCGGGGACCCCGTGCACAGCTGCCGGGCCTGGCTCGCGGTCGCCACCGCACGGCTGGGCGCCGGACAGTCCCCGGACGCGCCCGCCGTCGAGTCGGCCGCCGACCGCGCCCACCACCAGTGGGGCCGTATCGAGGACGCGGCCCGGGCCGGTGAACTGGCCGCCGCCCTGGCCGACTTGCGCGGTCGCGTGCCGGGCCGCCGGGAGGGCGCGCTGCGGCACATCCAGCAGCACCTCGACGAACTCCGCTCCGCGCAGCTCGCGCGCTGACCCGTGCGGTGCCCCCGGCAGGGGCTACCCCTGTCCGGCGAACTCCCGCATGCCCTCCTCGAAGGAGACCTCCGGCTTCCAGCCCAGGTCGGCCCGCAGCCGGGCGGAGTCCGCCGTGATGTGGCGGACGTCGCCCAGGCGGTACTCGCCGGTGACCACGGGGTCGGGGCCGCCGTGGGCCCGGGCGAGGGCGAGGGCCAGTTCGCCGACGGTGTGCGGATCCCCGCTTCCCGTGTTGTACGCGGTGAACGTGCCGTCGGGCGAACCGGCCTCCAGCGCCCGCACGTTGGCCGCCGCCACGTCCCGCACCTGGACGAAGTCCCGCCGCTGGCCGCCGTCCTCGAAGACCCGCGGGGACTCGCCGCGTGCGAGCGCCGAACGGAAGAACGCGGCGACGCCTGCGTACGGGGTGTCGCGGGGCATGCCGGGGCCGTAGACGTTGTGGTAGCGCAGCGACACCGCCCCGCCTCCGGTGCTCCGGGCCCACGCCGCCGCCAGGTGCTCCTGCGCCAGCTTGGTCGTCGCGTAGACGTTGCGGGGGTCCGCGGGGGCGTCCTCGGCGACCAGCCCCGGAGCCAGGTCGTCGCCGCACACCGGGCACGTCGGCTCGAAGCGGCCGGCGGCCAGGTCGGCCTCCGCACGGGGGCCCGGGCGCACCACCCCGTGGCGCGTGCAGTCGTAGCGGCCCTCCCCGTACACGACCATCGAACCGGCCAGCACCAGCCTTCGCACGCCCGCCCGGGCCATGGCCGTGAGCAGCACCGCCGTGCCGAGGTCGTTGCGCGAGACGTACTCCGTGGCGTCGGAGAAACCGTCGCCGAGGCCGACCAGTGCCGCCTGGTGGCACACCGCGTCCACCCCGGACAGGGCGTCCGCCACGGCCGCCCCGTCGCGCACGTCCCGGCCCTCCCGCAGGTCGTACACGACCGCCTCGTGCCCCCGGGCGCCCAGCGCCGCGACGATCTCCGACCCGATGAACCCGGCTCCGCCGGTGACCAGTACCCGCATGCCGCCCACGCTAGGGGCGCGGCATCCGCGCGTCCCGGACCGCGCGCCGCACGTCACCACTCCGTAAGACCGGGGCGCACAGGAGGGGCGGGTCAGCGCACCAGGTACGCCAGCGCCCCCGACACCAGCGTCCGCACGCCGGGTACGACGGTCGGCAGGTCCGGCGCGAACAGCGGGCTGTGGTTGCCGGGGACCGCGGCGAACTTCTCCATCAGTCCGGTGCCAGGGGCCGCGTCCCAGACGTCGGCGGGCGTGCTCGTCACGAACCAGTACGAGTAGGGGAGCCGTCCGCCCTCGTGCTCCGCGAGCCGCGCGAAGTCCTCGCTGCCCATCACCGGACCGGGGTCGAGGATCGTGCCGGCGCCGAAGACCTTGCCGTGCACGGCGGCCACCCGGTGATCGGTCTCGGGGTCGTTCACGGTCACCGGGAAGGTGTTGCCGACGGTGACGTCCGGCTCGCGCGGGCAGCCGGCCGCCGCGCACTCCCCCGCGGCGATCCGCCGGATCGCGGCGATCATCCGGTCCCGGACCTCGTCGGACTGTGTCCGGATGTTGAGTTCGAGGCGGGCCGCGGCCGGGATGATGTTGTGCCGGCTGCCCGCCTCGATGCGGCCCACCGTGAGGACCGCGGGCTCGCGGGCGGCGATCTCCCGGCTGACGACGGTCTGCAGCCGGGTCACCAGATAGGCGGCCGTGACCACCGGGTCCACGGCCGACTCCGGCCGCGCCCCGTGCCCGCCCCGCCCGTGCACGACGATGTCGATGTCCGTGGAGGCGGACATGATCAGGCCCGGCGCGTGGGCGTAGAGCCCGGCCGGGCCGGGGGCCGCGTGCTGGCCGAGCAGCACGTCGGGCCGCGGGAAGCGCTCGTACAGCCCGTCCCTCACCATCAGCGCCGCGCCCTCGCCGGTCTCCTCGGCGGGCTGGCCGACGACCAGGAGCGTGCCGGACCAGGTGTCGCGGCCCGCGGCGAGTGCCTCCGCCGCGCCGGTCAGCCAGGTCACGTGCAGATCGTGGCCGCAGGCGTGCATGACGCCGTCGTGCTCGGAGGCGTACGGCAGTCCGGTCTCCTCGGTGACGGGGAGCGCGTCCATGTCGGCGCGCAGCAGGACGGTCGGCCCGTCCCCGTTGCGCAGCAGCCCGGCCACGCCGGTCGTGCCGATGCCCTCGGCCGTCTCGTACCCGGCCGCGCGCAGCCGTCCGGCGAGTGCCGCCGCCGTTCGGTGCTCGCGCAGCGACAGCTCGGGGTGGCGGTGCAGGTCCCGGTAGAGGTCCTCCAGGGCCGGGACCGGGAGATCGGCGGTGACGTCCAGCGCGGTGCGTGCGGCGGCAGCGGTCACGGCGTCAGCGTAAGGGGCGCCGGGCGCGTACGGCAGAGGTGTGCGGGAAGTGCTCGCGGGGCCCCGTGGGTCAGGGCGTCCGCGGCGCCGGCGCGGGCGGTGCCTGGCGCGTGGGCGGCATCCGGCACCAGGGCGGTGTGCGGTGCCGCCGGGGGGCCGTCGGCCCTGGCCGGACCGGCGTTGGCGGCGGTGACCAGCGCGGCCACGGCGACGACCGCGGCGCCGAAGCCCCGTACGTGGCGGTCGGACAGGCGTCGGAGCACGGCGACCTCGCAACAGCGGCGTATTAAGCACGTTTAATACACCACTTAACGTAGAGGCATTCACAGGCCAAGGGCAATACGGATCAGGGGAGTTGATGGAAGGCAGGAACACGGCTCGGTGCAACTCGTCCGAATGGCATGCTTAATTCATGGCGGAGCGCGACGACCCGGGAATCATCGGGCGCAGGGTGCAGCAACTGCGGACGGAACGCGGTCTGACACAGAGGCAGTTGGCGGAACCGGCGTACACGCCCGCCTACATCTCCACCCTGGAGGCCGGCCGGGTCCGCGCCTCCGAACCGGCGCTGCGGCACATCGCCGGACGTCTCGGCGTGGCGTACGACGAACTGGCCACGGGCCGCCCCGCCCACCTCGCCACCGGCCTGCGGCTCCGCCTGACGGACGCGCAGCGGACCCTGGCGACCGGCGAGGCGGAGGTGGCCGCCGAGCAGTACGGCACGCTGCTCGCCGAGGCGGAGACGCACGGGCTCGTCGCCGAACAGGCCGCCGCCCTGCTGGGCCTCGGCGAATGCGCCCTGGAGACGGGGGACCTGGAGGCCGCCCGCACCCGCTTCGAGCAGTCCGAGCAGCGGCTCGGGGACGCACCGCTGCCGCAGCGCGTCCCCGCCCTGCGCGGCCGGGCCGTCTCCCACTACCTCGCGGGCGAACTCCGCTACTCCTGCTACCTGTTCGAGTCCACGCTCGACGAACTGAACCGCAACGGACTGCACGACCCCGACGCGCTCCTGCTCCTCTACACGGGTGTCATAGCCCCGTACATGGACATGGGTGCCCACGCCCGGGCCGCCCAGGCCGCCGAGTTCGCCCTCGCCCTGGCACCGCGGGCCGGCGACCCCGCGCTGGTCGCCCGCATGCACCGCTCCGTCGCCCGCACGCTGCTCGCCGAGGGCCGCACCGCCGAGGCAGACGCGTCCCTCGCCAAGGCCGCCGAGCTCTACCGCCAGCTCCAGATCCGTACCGAACTGGCCAACTGCCACTGGATGCGCGGCTACCTGTACGCACAGAACGGTGAACTGGAGCGCGCCGAGTCCGAGTTGAGACAGGCGCAGACCATGCTGTCCGCGAAGCGGGCCGCCCTCTACACCAGCCAGGTCAACGTCGAACTGGCCGACGTGCTGCACCGGCGCGGCAAGTCACGGGAGGCGGACGCGCTGCTGCGCGAGGTGCTCGGGGACCTCAGCTCCGAGCGCGGCGCCGTGCACTCGGCGGGCGCCCACCGCCTCCTCGGCATCATCGCCGAGGACGCCCGCGACACGGAGGCGGCCGAGGAGCACTACGTCCGCGCCATGAGCCTGCTGGAGCGGGCCGGCGCGGCGGGCGACCTGGCCGACCTGTGCCGGCTCCTCGGCGACCTGCTCCGCCGCACCGGCCGGGTCGAGGCGGCGCTCGACGCGTACCGCACAGGCCTGGGCCACCGCACGGCCCCCGGCACCACAACCCTGGGCGCAGCCCCGGCCCCGCCACCGCTCTGACGCCCCGGTCCGTGTACCCCGCCCGGCCTGCCGTGAGATGCGCGTTCCCGCGCCCGCATCCGTCCGGCTTGGATCTGTGCCGGTGGGTACCCGTACGCAGACACGCACTCCACGAGACGTGGCTGGTCGGCGTACAGGGCGGAAGGAGGCGGTGGTCGTGCGGTCGAGCAAGGACGGTTGCGGCGCGTCGGATTCCGGCGACGACTCCCCGGACGTCCGTCACAGGCACCGGGGTGACGACCCCTACGGCGAGAGTCCCGACGTCCGTGACCGCCGGCGGGGCGGCGACCCCTACGGCGAGGGGACCGGAGCGTCCCCCGGTCCCGGCTCCGACGCGGGCGGTGGCCCCGAGAGCGGGACACGCGGGCCCTCCCGGCCCGGCCCGGAACCCGAGGGAGACATGGACCCCGGCAGCGGGACGCACGACGACGGCAGCAACACGGCCGGCGGAACGACGCCGGGCACGGCCTCCGTTCCGGGGTCGCAGGCCTGGACGTTCCTGGACCCGCCCTCCGAGTCGGTCCAGGACCCGGCGTCCGACCCACTTCTGGAGCCGCCCCCCGCGTCCCCCCTGGACCCGTCCTCCGAGTCGGTCCAGGACCCGGCATTCGAGTCCCCCCTGGACCCGCTCCCCGAGTCCTCCCAAGACCCGCCCCCCGAGTCACCCCCGGGCCGGGCGCCCGCGTCACCCCTGGACCCGGCCTCCGAGCCGGCGCCGGACCCGGGTTCCGAGTCGGCGCCCCCGACCCGCCGGGGCCCGGAAGCCGGGTCCTACCCGGGTCGGCGGCCGGGTGCCGCGCCGGACTTCGGGGCGGTCTCGGCCGGAGAGTCCGCGGACGCCGACTTCGAGGTCGCCGTGGCGATCGCCGACGCCGTCTGGGACGTGCCGCTCGAGGAGCTTCCGGGGCGGCTGTGCGCCGCGGCGGTCGCGCTGCTCCCCGTCAGCGGCGCGAGCATGTCGCTGCGCAGCGACGGACTGCCCGTCCGGCTGGGCGCGAGCGACGAGACGGCCGCCCGGATCGCGGACGTGCAGGGCACGCTGGGCGAGGGCCCCTGCCTGGACGCCGCCTCGGCCGGCGCAGCCGTCATCGCCCGCGACCTCACGGGCGGCGCCGACGCCGGCCGCTGGCCGGTGTTCGCAGAGCAGGCCACCGGCGCGGGCGTACAGGCGGTGTACTCGCTGCCGCTGGGCGACAACAAGGTGTGCGTCGGCACGCTCGACCTCTACCGCGACTCCCCGGGCGAGCCGACCCGGCGAGAGCTGAACACCGGGCACCTCGTGGCAGGAGTCGTGACGGTCGCCCTGATGTCGCTGCCCCGCGGGGAGTGGACGGCGGTCCGCGAGGACTCGTGGCTGAGCCGGCTGACCCCGGACCACGACGAGATCCACCAGGCCATCGGCATGATCATGGCCCAGCTCGGCATCGGCCCCGACGACGCGCTGGCCCGGCTGCGTGGGTACGCGTTCGCCCACAGCCGTACGGCGGGGTCGGCGGCCCGCGAGGTGCTGGCGCACCGGAAGCGGTTCCACCGCGAGTAGCGCGGGTCCGGTGTGCCCGGCCCCGGCCCCCGCCTTGTCCCCCGGGGCGGCGGAGGCGTCAGCGCCGGCGCGCGGACGGCGCCCCGGCCGACCGCGCGGCCAGCACGTCCTTCAGTCGCTGGGTGCCGCGTTCGGCGCCCTGCCGGGTGGACGCGTCGTCGGTGCCGTAGAGCCCGCCGTCGGTGAGCACCAGGGCACTGTCCCCGACGCGTACCGCCACGACGTCCAGGGTGAGCGTGGCGGGGATCTGCTCGACGTCTCCGGCCACGGTCATCCGCAGGCCCTGCCGCGCGTCGCCCAGCCCGGGGACGGGCAGGTCGGCGACCTGGACCGCCCTCCCGACGCCCTTGCCGTCGGTGGCGGTGAACTCGCCGCACCGCTCAGGCAGGCTCCGCAGCCAGTCCATGGCGGTGTCCAGGTGGCCCCGCCCGTACGCGGCGACGACGTGGCGCAGCTGGGCACCGTTCTCGGTGTCGTCGAAACCGGCGACAGCCCGCCCGCCGGAGGGCTCGCCCAGCAGGTTGTCCTCGTACAGGCCGTCGAGGAGCCGCCGGCAGTCCGGCTCGTCGACGGTGCCCTTGAGGAGGGCGTCGTGCCAGGTCGCGGCGCCCTCGGTGGGCGCCCACCGAGGGCCGAGGTCACCGAGGACGAGCCGCGCGTTCGCGGCCTGCGCGTCGGTGAGCGCGCCCGCGGCGGCGGGAGCCCCGGGATCCTTCTTCCCGGCGGGTGACGCGGAGGCCGCCGGGTCACCCGCTCCCGCGTGCGTACCGCCGCCCATGCCGGTGCCGCCGCCCGCCGAGCAGGCCGCGCAGGTCAGCAGGGCGCCCGCGGCCAGGGCGGCGGCGAGAACGCGGGGCAGTCGGTGCATGGCGGTACCTCCAGCGCGGTTCCGGGCGGATGCGGCCCGGGCGGATGCTTCTCCCGGGCGATCCGTCCCGGGCGGACGGACCGGACGGACGGACCGGACGGGACGGACCGGGCGGACCGGCGTCCAGGACGCCGGCCCAGGCGTCCCGGGGCGTCCCGGACGCCCCGGGGATCGGTCGTGCCCGTCTGCCTCAAGGCATCACTCCCCGTGCGCTCCCACCACCGCGCCGGTCCGTACGGGTGACACAAAAGTGACGTGGGCTACACCGCCGGAGCCCGACCCCGTGTCCGGTCCCGCACTCCCCGCACCGCGCTCGGCGTTGCGGCAACTGGGGACCGCGGGAGCGCCTCCGGCGAGGCCCGCTGAATATCTGTCGCGACGAAAGCAGAAATCGACGGGATGCGCCGACAGGTTTTGTTATTTGTCCGGACGGGGTGACATAGTGGTCCGCCCTCCTCGGCTGCTGCCGTGCTACTGTCGATTTCAGTTGCAGTTGTGGTTCCCAAAGTCTTGGAGCGCAACCTTCCGGTCAATACTGGGCGGTTCGCTTCTGCATTCCGGTGTTTTATCTCCGGACGGGGCAATCATCGCGGCGACCGCGGGTCCGCACAGTGCGGGCCTTCGAGCACTGCTCCCGTAAGGAGATTTGACATGGCTACTGGTACCGTGAAGTGGTTCAACGCTGAAAAGGGCTTCGGCTTCATCGAGCAGGACGGCGGCGGCGCTGACGTCTTCGCCCACTACTCGAACATCGCCACCCAGGGCTTCCGTGAGCTCCAGGAAGGCCAGAAGGTGACCTTCGACGTCACGCAGGGCCAGAAGGGCCCGCAGGCCGAGAACATCGTCCCCGCCTGACCTGGGACACGGCTGACGCCTGACCCCCGGGTCGGCTGAAGCGTTACGGGTGGCCGGGACCCGCACCAAGGGGTGCGGGTCCCGGCCACCCGCTTTTTCGTTTTCCGGGCCTTTCCTGGTACGGCATTCCGGCGGCGGTCACATCACGCCGGTCTCGTTCCGGTGTCCGGATCGGCACCGAATTTCGCCCCGCGGAGGCACCATGCGTTGTGTGATCGCCCGATTCCCCTTCGATCTCATCAAGAGCGAGGTGGAGCACTCCATGGCGAGTGTCCGGCCCGAGCCCGTCACCGGCGCGTCCGTGACCGTCGGCTCGCACACGTACCCCATCAAGCAGGTCGGGGAAGTGATCACCAAGCAGGACCGCCGCGACTTCACCGAGTCCGAGGTCGCCCGCGCGCTCACCCGGCTGGGATTCACCTGCCGCCCCGCCGCCGCACCGGCCGCCCCCGCGGCGCCCGGCTGGACCGAGACGGCGTAACCCGAGCAGCGACCTCCGCCGGGACGGACGCGGCGGCCGCCCACACCGCGGCCGGCGCGTCGACGGCTTTCCCCCTTCGGCCCGTGCCCGCGTGCAGCGGTGAAGTCCCCCGCGCCCAGGGCCCGTTGACCACGATCCACCGACGTGACGCACCGTCGGCATGTTCCCGCTGACCGCCCGGCCCCGGCGTGACCGGTGCCCACCGGAGCGACGGAACGCCCGCACGGGGGGGGGAGCGCCCGAGCCCCGGAACAACTCGTTCCCTGTGTGGACCTCGGGTGATGACGCGTGAAGTACGTGCGCGTTCAACAAGGTTGACAGTGATCACGCGGTGATCGACGATGTGCTCGCACTGTGGCACACGTGACCAGTGAGCCCGGTGTTCCTACGACCCATGATCCCCGGTGCGGCCGGCCTCCGGCCTGCTTCGTGCTGCCCGCTGCCGTCGTCCGGGTCTCGCAACTCACGATGGGATCCGCATGTCCATAGCGAGACGTGTCACGATGCGCTGCCTGCTGGGGACGGGCGCCGTCGTCGTCGCCCTCTCCGCCGGCACGACCAGCGCGTGGGCCTCCGGCACGCCGGGCGGCGACGGCTGGGAGAAGTCCGGTCGCGCCTACACGTCCGGGCAGGGTCCCGGCACGGTGACCGAGACCGATCGCTGCCAGTTCTCCCTGGACGGCGCGGAGTTCGCCGACTCGGTCCGGGTCGACGACCTGAACCTGCGGCCCACCGAGGACGGCAAGGTCCACATCAAGGTGCGGACCGCGCAGGACGCGACGACGTGCACCGCGTCGCTCGCCGCGTACCGGACGCACGGTGCGACCTTCAAGACGTCCGGCGTCCAGGTCTTCCACGACTTCGACACGGTCACGGTCAAGCAGGGCGAGACCGACTCGCTGGACATCTCGGTGCCGGACGCGGGCTGCTTCGCGCAGGTCGACCTGTACCGGGGCAAGGTCAGGTTCGACGGCAGGGCCGACGCGAACGACGGCTTCAAGCACGGTGACGTGCCGCAGGGGCCCGACCGCCCGGTCATCAAGGACAAGCTGATCGCCGCATGGAACGGCGGCACGAAGGACTGCACGTCCCAGACGCCGGACACGCCGGCCACCACCCCGCCCGCCGCCACGCCCCCGGCGTCGACGGCCCCCGCGTCGGCCCCGCCCGCGTCCACGACCCCGTCGGCACCGGAGACGGAGTCCACGCCGTCCGCGGCGGAGTCCACCACGGCCGCGGCGCCCACCCCGAACGGCGGTGAGTCCACCCCGGCGGGCGACCTCGCCGAGACCGGCGGCGGCAACACCCTCCCGATCGCGGGCGGAGCGGCGGCCCTGCTCGCCGCCGGTGCCGCCATCGCCGTGGCCACCCGTCGCCGTACGGCCAAGTCCCGCTCCTGACCCACGCGTTCCCGTTCCCGACCCCGCGTTCCCCCTCCCCGCCCCCAAGGGCCCGGCGCTCCCGCTCATCGGGCGCCGGGCCCTTCCCGGTCCCCGGCGGGGGCCGACGCCCGTGCGGCCAGCGACCCGTCGGCCGGGCCGGACTCACCGGGCGCGACCGCACAGCCCGGGGTAATTTGTCGGTGTTTCGGGAGGTTCGTGTGGTTCGGGTCGGCAGGGGTGGTGAAGGGTGGACGAGGCCAGGACCCTGGGCGTCCGGACCGTCGGCGCCGGGCGGCGGGCGCCGTCACCGGGGCCCCGCGCCGCACGGCCGCCGACGGCCGGCCGCGCCTGGCCGGCCCTCGTCGCGGGCGGCTTCACCCTCGCCCAGCTGATCCTCGTAAACCCCCGGATGGGCCTCGGCTGGGACGAGGTGGTGTACGTCAGCCAGGTCACCGCCCACAGTCCGGCGGCCTTCTTCAGCGCGCCGCGCGCCCGCGGAGTGTCCCTGCTGGTGGCACCGGTCGCCACCTGGTCGTCGTCCACCGCGCTGCTGCGGGTCTATCTGGCGGTGCTGTCGGGGCTCGGGCTGTTCCTGGCGCTGCGCGCCTGGCGCGGACTGTTCCCGCCGCGGGTCCTCGCCCTGGCGGGCGCGCTGTTCGCGACGCTGTGGGTGACCCTGTTCTACGGCCCTCAGGCCATGCCGAACTACTGGGTCGCGGTCGGCGCCCTCGCGGCCGTCGGCCTCTTCCTGCGGGCCCGCGCGGACCGCCTCGACCGGGCCGCGCCGTGGGGCGTGGCGGCGAGCGTTGCCCTGATGGCGTGGATGCGGCCCACCGACGCCGTGTGGACGGCCGCACCCCTGCTGGTCCTGGCGGTGTGCGTCCGGAGGTGGAGGCTGTCGGCGGCACTCGGAGCCGGCCTCGCCGCCGGGACGGGCCAGTGGGTCGTCGAGGCGTACACCGGTTTCGGCGGGCTGGGCGCGCGGCTGGCCGAGGCCGCCGGCATCCAGGGTGGCCTCGGCTGGAACATCGCCGTCCTGGACCAACTGCGCAGCCTGGACGGGCGGGCCCTGTGCCGCCCGTGCGACGGCCCCCCGCCCGGCACGGCGGTGCTGCTGTGGTGGTTCGTCCTGCCGCTGCTCGCCGCGCTCGGTCTCGTCGTCGCCGTCCGGGCCGGGCGGACGGCGGGCACGCTGCTGCCGCTCGTCTGCGCCGCGACCGCCGGAGTCCCCTACCTCTTCATGATCGGATACGCCGCGCCACGCTTCCTGCTCCCCGTCTACGCCCTGCTCGCGATCCCCGTCGCCGACGGGCTCGTCCACCTGATCACCGCACCCGACCGGGCTTTGCGGCCGGTGACCGCGACGCTGGTGGCACTCGGTCTCGCGGGGCATCTGGCCGTGCAGTACGCGGTGCTGGAGCGCGCCGTGGAGCGCACGACCGCGGCGCACCGGGACTGGGCCCGTACGGCGGCCGAGCTGCACCGGATCGGCGTACGGCCGCCGTGCCTGCTCACCGGCGAGGAGGCCATCCCCGTCGCCTTCTACGCCGGGTGTTCCTCCGCCAACGTCACCGGCCACAACGCCAACATCACCCGGGCGGGCGTCGAACGGGCCGCGCGGCGGATGCCGGTCGCCGCGCTGGCCGCGCCCGACGGCCGCCCCCCGCCCTACGCCCGCACCTGGCGGCCGCGGCCCGTCGCCGGGATGTACGCCTTCGTCGCTCCCTGAGCCCGGCGGTCAGGCCGGATAGGCGTGCGTCTGGGTGGCCTTGACCGTCGCCCAGACCGGGGCGCCGGGATGCAGGCCGAGTTCGGCGGCGGCGACGGCGGTCAGGTCGGCGGCGAGGCAGAGTTCCCCGGTGAGGTCCGTGCGGATCTGGTCGCCGTGCGTCTCCAGACCGGTGACCCGGCACTGCCACAGGTTCCGGGCGCTGGAGCCGGTCGGGCGGTCCCGGTGGAGGGTGACCGCCACGGGCGGGAAAGCCACGAAGACGGGACCCGACAGGTCCTCGGTCGTGATGATCTCCGGGCCCGCGTCGAGGCGCACGGTGTGGCCGTCGGCCCGGCCCCGGTAGAGGTTGAGGCCGACCAGCTGGGCGATGTAGTCCGTCCGGGGGTGGCGCGCGATGTCGGAGGGAGAGCCCTCCTGGACCACGTGACCGTGCTCGACGACGACCAGCCGGTCCGCCAGCACCATCGCGTCCAGCGGATCGTGCGTGACGAGGACGGCGACGGCCTCGAAGTCGGCGAGATGGCGCCGGAGCTGGGCCCGAACGTCGAGCCGGGTGCGGGCGTCGAGCGCGGCGAGCGGCTCGTCCAGGAGCAGCAGCCGGGGGCCGGTCGCCAGGGCGCGGGCGAGGGCGACGCGCTGGGCCTGGCCGCCCGAGAGCCGGCGCGGCCTGGCGCCGGCGTGGTCGGCGAGCCCCATCCGCTCCAGCCACACGGTGGCCTGCGCCCGGGCCGCCGCCTTCGGGACGCCCTGGCAGCGGGGTCCGAACGCGACGTTGTCCAGGGCGGACAGGTGCGGGAAGAGCAGATAGTCCTGGAAGACGACGCCCACCGGACGGGACTCGGGCGGCGTCCGGTCCAGCGGCACCCCGTCCAGACGCAGCCGGCCGCCGTCGGAGAGCGGGGTGAGCCCGGCCAGTGCCCGCAGCGCGGTGGTCTTCCCGGCTCCGTTGGGCCCGAGCAGCGCGACGACGTCACCGGGCGCGGCCCGCAGCTCCACGTCGAGCCGGAAATCCCCGCGCTCCACGAGAAGACGTGCGTCGAGACCGGGGGCGGCGCCCTCATCACGGGCGGTCTCCTCGGCCGTACCGGCTTTTGCCCCACCGGGGTTGGGCGTGCCGGAGTTTGCGGGGTCCCGTTCCCCGGCGGGGTCCCCGGCCCTCGTGGGTTCGGCGTCGGTCATGTGGTGGCCGTTCGGTGGCGGTGAGGTCGGCGGAGGGTCATGTGGTCGTCATCCAGCGGTCCCGCAGGCCTGCGAGGACGGCGATCGACACCGCCAGCAGCACCAGGCTCAGCGCGATCGCCGCGGCCGGTTCGTTCTGCAGGGCGAGGTAGACGGCCAGCGGCATGGTCTGCGTACGGCCGGGAAAGTTGCCGGCGAACGTGATCGTCGCGCCGAACTCGCCGAGCGCGCGGGCCCACGCCAGTACGGACCCCGCCGCGATCCCGGGCGCGATCAACGGCAGCGTCACCCGGCGGAACGCGGTGAAGCGGGACGCGCCCAGCGTGGCCGCCGCCTCCTCGTACCGCGGATCGGCCGCCCGCAGGGTGCCCTCCACGCTGATCACGAGGAACGGCATCGCCACGAACGTCTCCGCGACCACCACCCCCGCCGTGGTGAACGGCAGCGTGATCCCGAAGGCCGAGTCCAGCCACTGCCCGACGACGCCGTTGCGGCCGAGCGCCAGCAGCAGCGCGACACCGCCCACCACCGGCGGCAGGACGAGGGGCAGCGTCACCAGCGCCCGTACGAACCCGCGTCCGGGGAAGTCGGTCCGCGCGAGGAGCCAGGCCAGCGGCACCCCCAGCAGCAGGCACACCGCGGTGGCTGCGGTCGCGGAGATCAGGGACAGCTGGAGGGCCTGCCAGACCTCCGTGCTGGTCAGCTGGTCCGGGAGACTGCGCCACGGGGCCCGTACGAGCAGGGCCACCAGCGGCAGCAGCAGGAACGCCAGGCCGACGAGGGCGGGCAGGAGCAACGCGAGCGGGGTCCGGCCCAGCGCCCCGGTCCCGGCCGTCCCGCGCCGCGCCCGCGTCACGGCGCGAGGAACCCGGCCGAGGTCAGTACCCGCAGACCGTCGGCGGACCGCACCAGCTCGATGAACGCCTTCGCCGCGGCGTCCTCGCGCGCGTTCTCGAGCAGCGCGATCGGATAGTCGTTGACGGCCTCGGCCGACTCGGGGAACTCCACGCCCTCCACCTTGTCACCCGCCGCCTTCACATCGGTCCTGTAGACGACCGCGGCGTCGGCCTCCTTCAGCTCCACCTTGGTCAGGGCGCTCTTGACGTCCTCCTCGTACGAGACCGGGGTGAGCTTCAGGCCGGCGGTGTCCAGGGCCTTCTGCGCGGCGGCGCCGCACGGCACGGTCTTGTCGCACAGCACGACCTTGAGGCCGGACTTGGTGAGGTCCTTCAGGGAGGAGACCTTGTCGGGGTTGCCCGGCAGGGCCGCGATCTCCAGCTGGTTGCGGGCGAAGGTGACCGGGGTGCCGGCCGCGTCCTTGTGGTCCGTGACGAGCGCCATCGTCTTGGGGCTGGCGGCGGCGAACACATCGGCCGGGGCGCCCCCGGTGATCCCGGCGGCCAGCGTGTCGCTGCCCCCGAAGTTGAAGGCCACCTTCGTACCGGGGTGGGCCTTCTCGAACTGCCTGCCCAGCGTCGTAAAGCTCTCCTTCAGTGAGGCGGCGGCGAAAACTGTCACCGTCCCGGAGATCTTCCGGGACTCTGAGGCTCCGCCGCCGTCCCCGGAGCCCGAGCCGGTGTCGGAGCCGGTGCCGGAGGAGCAGGCGCTCACGGCCAGCAGTACGGCGGCCCCCGCACCCGCCACTCGCAGGGTCCGGCGAATGCGGCGCGTCCGGCGCGCGGAACGGTTCATCACGGTGCACTCCTCGGGGCAGGTGCCGCGCCCGGCTCTGAACGGGCCAGCCGGGCCTACACCGATCATACTTCCGCAGATGCGAGCCATAAGTCTCCTGTCGCATCGCATGAGCCGCTCAAGCGGACACGAACACGCGCATGTGCGTTTCTACGGCTCCGCCGTTCGCCACGCAGGGTCACGCGGGCAGCCGCCGGCCGCGGGTCATCACGGGCAGTCGCTACCGGCGGTCATCACGGGCGGCCGCTACGCGCGGTCGATGTGCACGCTGGTGGACTTCACGCGGGCCGTGGCCTCCATGCCGACCTCGAGGCCCAGTTCCTCCACGGCCTCGCGCGTGAGCAGGGAGACCAGCCGGTGCGGTCCGGCCTGGATCTCCACCTGCGCCGCGACGTCCCCGAGCTTCACCGCCGTGACGATGCCGGGGAAGGCGTTGCGTACCGAGGTGTGGGCGACGTTCTCCTCGTCGTCACCGGTCCGGGCGAGCTCGACCGAGAACGCCGCGAGATCCCGGCCGTCGACGAGCCGCCTGCCACCCGCGTCCCGGTGGGTGGCCACGCGGCCGGCGTCCGCCCAGCGCCGTGCGGTGTCCGGGCTCACGCCGAGCAGACGGGCCGCCTGTCCGATGGTGTACGACTGCATGCGCGCCAACATAGGCGCGAAAACCTGGCATCTGCAAACATCACTCGACGTCGGCCGTCCCCGGTCCTTGACGACCGCGGGCCCCTCACCCGACGCCTGCCGCCCCGGTCTCCCAGGGCCGCGGGCCGCCGCGCCGGCACGGGTCGGCCGGCACGCCCCGCCAGGCGTTCTGGGCGCTCGCGTACCGGGGGAAACGCGCCTGGAGCGCGCCCGCTCTCAGGACCAGCCCCAGTCCCGGCCGGGTGTAGACGACGCGTGCCCAGCCCAGTCGTCCCCGGCAGTCCTCCCAGGCCGAGCACAGCGGGTCCAGGACGCTGCCGTCCATGAACGTCACCCTGCGCAGGTCGACGATGAGGAAGACGCGCCCGATGCCATGCCGGGCGTCCTCCAGATCGCGGGCGAGATCCGGGGTGGTCGTCAGGTCCAGCTCGCCGCAGGCCCGGATCATGCGGCACTCGTCGAACAGGTCGGGTTGAGCGGCCATCGCCCCAACTCCTCTTTCCCCATCGGTCCGGTCCGTCCCCTACGGGAAGAACCTCGCCTTGCGCAGGGCCTCGGTTGCGCGGAACGGAACTGCACGGAGAGGGCCGGGGGCACGGGCTGCCGCAGAACCAGCGTATGGCTCTGGTGGAAGGCGAGCCGTGCTACTCCCGATCTGCCCGAATGGGATCGTCGAGTGACCATGGTTGGTCGATTTACGTCGATCGGCGGACGAAAATCTGCGAGATGTGAGCGAATGCCGTGCCGGGGGCGGAAGAGGTGTACGCGCCGCGGTCGTCCAGGCCCGGCTTCCGGCCGTCGGAGTAGGGTGAGAACGCCGAGGACTCGTCGTACGCCGGTGATCGGACCGGTCTCGTCCTCTGCTCACGACGACGCCGGACCTCCCTCCGCCCGGGGCGGGTACCGCTCAGGGCCGCCGGTCCACCGCGTACGCCAACTGTTGTACAGCGGTGCCCAGTCGACGCGTCACGCGCACCGACCGACGTGTAGGACAGCCCCTTTCGGGCACCGGACCGGACAACCCCTGTGCCCTGCGTGGCAACCGGCTCGGCACCCGCGCCGAGCGGAGTGAGGTCGTCACCCGACGGTCGCCCCGCTCTCCCTGCCGCTCCACACGACCACGCATCGCACACCAACACGCGAGGACAGCCCGAGACCCCGGCCGGACCACGCGCCTCGAGGCCGGGGAGGCGTGGCTGTCGACCGGTTCGACCGCTCCGCCCCGCTCGCCCGGCCCGCCCCCAGGCACGCCGTACCCGAGCCCATGGCACGCCCAAGCCGTGCCCCAGACAGGAGCGCCTCCATGGCCACAGCCCTCCAGCCCGTGCCCGCCCAGCCCGTCGCCCGCCTCCGGCTGGCACCGCCCAGCACCTCGCCGCGCCCCATCGACGGGGCATGGTGGCCCCGCTCGCGCGACCTCCTGGCCGAACTGCCGCTGCTGCTGAGCGTCCTGCCCGCCGCATGGGGACACATCACCGGCGTCACCGTCGACACGGCCATGTGGTCGGCGGGTCCGGGCCGGATGCTCGTCGCCAACCACGTCGTACGAGTGCGCCGGTCCGCGCGCACGCACGGCACGCACACCGTCTGCCTGCTCAGCCCCGGCCGGGGCCGCTGGGATCTGCTGGTCGTACCCCCGGAGGCCGACCCGGCGGACGCCGAACCGCTGATGACGGCCGCGGCGGCCGAAGCCCATTGACACCACGGCGGTGCCCGCCGGCGCCCGCTGATGGGACCGGTGCCGGCCGGCGCCCGCCGCCACGCCCCGCTCCCGCCGGCGCCGGCGAACGTGCCCTTGGGGCCCGCGTGCGGCGGGCGGCTCAGCGCGGTGGTCTGCGGATCCAGACCTCCCGGGTGGCCGTCTTGTGGCCGGGATCGACGCCGATGCCGGGGCCGCCCCCGCCGCCGGGTCCGGTACCGGCACCGATTCCGGCGTCCGGCACGGCGGGCGGGCCGACCTCGCCGAGTCTCGACCAGCCCCAGGTGTGCAGGGTCCTGGCCGCCGCGTTCGCGTGGCCGTTCTCGTCCGGCCGGTCCACGGTCGCGACGACCAGGTCGGTGTCGAGGCGTGCCAGCAGCCGCTCGGCCAGCCGGGTCGCGATCCCGCGGCGCCGCAGGCCCGGCAGGACCATCAGCTCGGCCAGCAGGAACGTCCTTCCCGAGGCGGTGAGTTCCTCGATGTCCGGCGGCAGGCCGCCGCGGAAGTCCGACCACCAGTCGCCGGTGCGGTCGATCCGGAACCCGTAGGCGCAGCCCACCAGGCCGTTCGTGTCGGCGACCACCATGTCGAAGTCCCGCTGCTGCACGTGCTGTTCGAACTGCCGCAGAAAACTCTGCCGGTCGCGGTACTCGGCACCCGCGGCACCGCGGTACGCCGTCACGTGCACGTCCGCGACACCGTCCCGCTGTTGCTCGGCCTGCCACCGGGACAGCCTGCGCAAGTACACCTCGGTCATACGAACCTCCCCCCGCCGCGGGGCGGACACCCCCGGACTCGGCATCGTGACAGTGCGGGCCCGCGGGGTAAACCGGGCGTCGGCATCAGGGGCTGCCGCTGCCGTCCCGGCCGGCCGCCGCACTCCGTCGGCGGACGGTGGACGACGAGGACCGCCACACCGGCGAGAGGCTCGCCGGCGCGGCGGTCAGGACGGCTGCGACCTCAAGGCGGCCGCGACCTCGAGGCGGCCGTGACCTCAGGACTGTCGGGACGTCGGGACCGTCTCCGTGTCCGTCACGTCCCCGCGGTCGGAGGAGGGGGCGGGACGGGGGTGACCGCGGGCATGGCCAGGGCGACCGCCTCCTGCTCCCGCACCGGACCGGGATCGGCGGTCTCGGGCGCGGCGGAGACGCCGTACCGGGACTCCTCGGCCGCGATGAGCGCGCTCGCGGACAGCGGGGGGCCGTCGGGATCGGCGGCGGCCGCCATCAGCCGCCCGGCAGCCGCGGCCGTGGTCCCGGGCGGGACCACCAGCAGGTCCCAGCGCCCGACGGTGTACGAAAGGAGCAGGATCTTGTGCGGGTCCAGTTCCGCCGTGAACCAGCCGACCTTCAGCACATGCCCGTGGACGGGTACGTGACGCGGGACGACGGGCCAGTGCGTGGGATTGACGGCGACGCGCGTGACACGGCCCCACAGCGGGTCGAGTGCGTCGATCAGCGCGGGAAGCTCCCGCACGAGGTCGCGGGAGCGCGGCCACCACGCTCCGTCCAGCAGCCCGCGGGAGGGGCCCGGGCCCCTGAGCGCGAGGCGGGGAGTGGTGTCGTCCGGCTGCTTCTGCCGCGGCAGCTCGCGGTTTTCGTAGGTGGCGGACATGATGCCGACCCGTCTCCGGGCGGCTCGCGGCCGCCCGGTGTCACCTTTTCTCACCGGGAACGATTCCGGCAGGGGAGCCGGTATACGAAGTGCCCTCGGTGCGTCCACGCTACTCCGCGGTGAGCCCGGACGCGTCGCTCCGGCGGCCGGGATTCCGGGGTGCCTGGCGCCGACTCTGCCGCCCGGCCCGTCCCCGCGCGGTCTATGCTGCCGGTGTGGACGTCCCAGACCCCGGCGGCACACCTCCAGTTGGACACGATGCCGACGGGGAGCGGACCTGACGTCCGGTCGCCGGAAGCATCCTCCCGGGAACCGAGGCGTCATGCTCCCTTCGTCACGCGCTCGCCGTACGGCTCGAGCCCCTGACTGATGAACGCGGGACGGACGGCACGGATCACCTTGCTCGTGGCCGAACAGGCGGCCAGACGTGGCGCGCGGGTCGCTGTCGTCGACGTGTGCACCGCGGCGGTGGCCGCTCTCCCGGTCGGCGGTGCCGGGGTGTCGGCGATGTCGGACACCGAGGCCAGTCATCCGCTGTGCAGCACCGACGAGGTGAGCGAGCAGCTGGAGGAACTGCAGCTGACGCTCGGTGAGGGCCCCTGCCTGGACGCCTTCGCGCTCGGCATCTCCGTACTGGCCCCGGATCTGCGTACCGAGGAAGTCCGCGCCCGCTGGCCGGTGTTCGCGGTCTCGGCCACCGACGCGGGAGCCGGTGCCGTCTTCGCCCTGCCGCTGCAGATCGGGGCGATCAGTCCCGGGGTGCTCGACCTCTACGCGGCGGTCCCCGTCGAACTGGACGCCGAGGAACTCGCCGACGCGCTGGCCTTCGCGGACGCCGCCACGCTGGTGCTGCTGCACAGCGGGGCCGGGCAGCCGGGCGTCCCGTCGGGCGGAGGGCCTTCGTGGGACGGACGCCTGGAGGGCCTCGGCGCGTACCGCGCCGCGATCGACCAGGCGAGCGGCATGCTCACCGTCCAGCTCGGTGTCGGCATAGAGGAGGCGTTCGTACGACTGAGGGCCCACGCGTACGCGAACGGGCGCCGTCTCGCCGAGGTCGCCTCCGACGTACTGGCCCACCGGTTGCACATGACCCCGGACGGGCAGTCGTACGACACGAGTCCGGGCGCGGGTCCGGAACCGAATCCGGAACCGAATCCTGAACCGAGACCGGGGCCGAATCCTGGACCGAGGCCCGGGCCGAATCCTGAACCGAGGCCGGCACCGGGGCCGGAGGCGGGTGGGCCCGGTGGCGACGACTGACGGCCGGGGACGGACGGCCGTGGCTGCCTCTCCGTACGTCCCGCCCCACCCCCCCCGGCAGACCGATTCCGACAGAAGGTGTGCACGATGGATCAGCGGCTCCTCGCCAGGACCTTCGTCGAGTTGGCCGACAACCTGGTCGCCGACTTCGACCTGATGGACTTCCTCCGCCTGCTGACCGACCGCTGCGTGAGCATGCTCGACGCGAGTGCCGCCGGCGTGCTGCTCGCGGACCTCGACGGCACCCTCCGCGTGATGGCCGCCTCCGACGAACAGGTGCGCCTCCTGGAACTGTTCCAGCTGCAGAGCGACGAGGGACCCTGCCTCGACTGCTTCCGCTCCGGCGCGCCGGTGTCGGTGCCCGACCTGTCGACACAGGCCGACCGCTGGCCGCACTTCACCGAGGCGGCCCGTCTCTGCGGATTCGGAGCGGTCCAGGCGCTGCCGATGCGGCTGCGGGACGAGGTCGTCGGCGCGCTCAACCTGTTCCGCGCCACCCCGGGCCCCTACGATCCGGCCGCCACGTCCCTCGCCCAGGCCCTGGCCGACGTCGCCACCATCAGCCTGCTGCAACACCGCTCCGCACACCGCAGCACCGCCCTGAACGAGCAGCTCCAGACGGCACTGAACAGCCGCGTGCTGATCGAACAGGCCAAGGGGAAGCTGGCGGAACGCCAGGGCGTCGACATGGAACAGGCGTTCACCGCACTGCGTAGCTACGCACGTGCGCACAACCGCCGCCTGGCCGATCTGGCCCTGGCCTTCGTCAGCGACTCGGAGCCCCTCCCCGGCCTGACCGACTGACCCGCAGAGCCGCGGCCGGGCCGCCGTCGCGCTGCCGCCGGGTGCGCCCGCCGGTCAGCGCTGCGGACGCCGCCTGGCGCGCGCGGACAGCCGCACGCCGGCGATGACGAGGGCGACGACGAGGACGGCGATGCCGACGAACAGCAGATGGCCGAGGCCCGCGGCTGTCACGCCGATGATCCCGAGGATCAGCGCGGCGAGGACGAGGAGCAGGAAGAGCACCATGACCCGAACACCTCCGTTGGGCCGGGCGACGCGTCGCGTCGCTCAGCGGCGTGCGAGCTGCCGTTCACCGTTGGCGCCCGGCCGGTACGTCAGGCCGTAGTACCGGAAGATCTCTTCTTCCCGCTCGGCGGGCAGGATGTCGTCCGTGCCGATCGAGGGCGCCTTCTTCACCAGGTTCTTGGCGTGGGCGACCCTGAGGTAGCCGGGTCCGAGGACGGTCTCGTCGAGAGGGACGAAGACGAGACGCTGGCGGGTGGGCAGCCCGGTGCGGACGGTGGCCACGGCGGGCTCGTCGGTGGCGGTGTCCACGTAGACGGCTTCGAGCACGCCGATCTTGCGGCCCTTCGGATCCACGACGTCGTGATCGCGCCACTCGCGGATGTCGGCTGCCTGGATCATGCCCTGTCCTCCCTGAACGGGGCACCGGCCCGGTCCGCGAGCGGTGCCGGCGCCACGTGAGCCGTCGCGCCGACCGCGTAAACGACTCCGGCGGGACCCGCCGGAGTCGCCCTTCCGGGCGGTCGCACGTGAGCGTGCGCCACCCGCATCAATCGTACTGCGACCGGCACGACCGGGGCCCGTACGAACGGGCCGGCGCCGGTCCTCGCAGCCCGCCTCACAGGCGCAGCAGTCGCTCCGTGATCTCCCGGTACTGCCGCAGCGCGTTCCGGAACTCCTCCGCCTGCGCCTGGGCGTCCTGGTCCTGCCAGCCCGCCCGCAGCGCCCGCCGCCGTTCCGCCAGGGCGTCCGCAAGCTGTGCGGTGACCTCGTCGAAGGCACTCTCGGCGTCCTCCAGCGCCTCGCGCGGTGTCTCCGCGAAGTCGAGGAGGGCCTGTCGCAGGCGCTGGGAGACCCGGTCCCGCTCCTCGGCGGGGATCAGGGAGTCCGGCCCCTGGGTCCGGCGCGCGGCGGCTCCCGAGTTCTTGTCCGGGGGCTGCTGGGCGCGTGCCTGGTCGTACATCATCGTGTGCCACTTCCTGTGCGTCGCGTCGGCCGGGTGCCACCCGGCCCCTCGGCCGGGTCAGGACGGGCTCGCGGCGCCCGGTCCGAACCTGGGGCCTCGACGCTCATGGCCCGCCTGGCCGGTCTCCACCGTCCCGCCAGTCAACGCCCGGCGGCGCTCCCTGTCAACGAAGCACCGTGACCGGAGAGTTGCGGAGCGACCACGGTCCGGGGGCGGGCGGAACCCTCGAAAACGCCCCCGTGGCAGCAGGACCGCGCCCGCGGCGCTGTCGTCGCTGCTGACCGACATCATGGCGATCCACCGGTCCGTGAGGCGGACGCGGCTCGGCGTACTCGGAGATGAGCGCGCGGGCCGACGGGGCGCGGACTGCGGGGGCGCGGGCCGGGGCGCGTGCTCGGGGGTGCTCGCCGGGGGCGCGCGGCACGGCGTCGGCGGCTGCGGGCGTGCGGGCGCGTCTGATCGTCGCCACTGCGGGGGCGGGGATACCTGGGGGTGCACGGACCGAGTCGGCGGACGGCCGGTGCCTGCGTACCGCCGCCGCGATGGCTGCCTGCCCAGCCGCTCTGGCCGCGCTACCCGGCTACGGCCATGGCTGAGCTACGGCTCGGCTGCGCTGCGGCCTATGGGCACGGCTGCTACGGCTATGGCCGCGCTGCGGCTACGGCCGCCGCGTCACCGTCGCTGTGGCCGCGGCTACGGTCCCGGCCTTGGCTGTCGCCGGCCGCGAGGCAACGGCGACGGGGCGCACGAGACCCCCAGGTTCACGGCCTGGGGGTCTCTCCGGCCCGGGGCCGAGGGACGGCCCTGACCGCGGGATGGGTGCTCAGCGCCCATGGGTCGCACGCATGCCCGGGACGGACGCGTGCGCGTCGTCGGTGAGGAAAGTCTCGTCGTGAGACCCGTCCTCCCCGAAGTCCGGGGCCTGGAAGGGGTTCGTCGCAGGAGGCGGCGAACCCGCGTCGGCGGTGCGGGGCGCTCCCTCAGGAGCGGAGAACAGCGAGGTCGATTCGACGGGGGATCTCCCATTCGTACGTGGTCTGGAGGGCTGTCGGCGTGCCGTGAACGGGCACGGGGTCCTACAGCTTGCTCATCTTGGAGTACGGACTCATGATCCGCTTCTGTACGGAACCGAAGTCGACGAGCACCGCGATTCCGTCCTCGATGCCGATCACCTGGCCGAGGCCGTACACGTCGTGCGTGACCCGGTCCCCCACGGCGAACTCGCTGAGAGGTGGCGTGACCGGGACCTTGAAGGGGCTGGTCGGCAGATAGCGCTTTGCGGCTGGCTTAGTCATCGCCTCCAGTATGCGCCTGCGCGGATCCGGCCGCTGCGTCCTTGGCATGCGATACCCGCCACCAGCGACAGACAGAGCCCGAATTTCTGTCGACTTGTCCAGATTCCGGCCGGCCGGAGCGGCGGACGAGAGCACTCACACCGCGGGCGGGTACGACGGATTTCCCCGGCGGCAGGTCGTCCGGTCGTCCGCGCACGCCGGGCACCCTCGTACCGCGGCCCGCTCCTACCAACGGGACATCGGGCCGTCGAGGGGGCCTGCTCCCGGCCTTCCGCTCGGGTTGGCCTCAGTACGAAGCACCAGCCTGCCGGAGTGATCGAGCGGCGAGCCCTGCCTAGCGTGGTGCCGCATGCCGACCTTCTTACCGACGTCCAAGCCCGGCAGGCTCACCGGCCCGGCGGCCCTGATCGCCGCCCTCGTGCTGGTCACCGGCCCGATGGCGGCCGCCGACGCCGCGGTCCCGCGGAACCCGGCCGATTGCGGTACGCACGACCGGGCCGACCGGGCGCTGCACGTCCTCACCGACCGCGACGGCATCACCGGCGCCTCCGTCCTCGTGACCGGTCCCGCCGTGGACGCCGCCTGCGGGCGCTGGACCGAGAGCGCCGGGACGGCCGACGTGCGCACCGGACGCCGTATGAACGCCACCGACCGGCTCCGCGTCGGCAGCGTGACCAAAACGTTCACCGCGACGCTCGTCCTGCAGCTCGCCGCCGAGCACCGCCTCTCGCTCGACGGCCCCGTCGACCGCTACCTGCCCGGTCTGATCCGCGCACCCGGCCACGACGGCCGGCGGATCACCGTACGGCAACTCCTCCAGCACACCAGTGGACTGCCCGACTACGTGGACGCTCCCGAATGGGAGCACCCCGAGCACGTGCGGTATCACCACTTCGAGCCCCGCGACCTCGTCGCACGCGCCCTCGCCCTGCCGCGCCCGCACGGCAGGTGGCACTACGCCACCACCAACTACACCGTCCTCGGCATGATCGTCCGTGAGGTCACCGGCCGGACCCCCGAGGCGGAGATCAACCGCCGCATCATCGAACCGCTCGGGCTGCGCGACACCTACTGGCCCGGTGACGAGGTCCGCGTCCGGGGGCCGCATTCCCGCAGCTACTTCACCGCCGAGGACGGCCGGACCGTCGACGGTACCGCCTGGAACATGACCTTCGGGGGCGTCGGCGGTGCCCTCGTCTCCACCCAGGCCGACCTGACGCGGTTCGCCACCGCCCTGTTCGACGGCCGCCTGCTGCCACCCGCCCAACTGGCCCGGATGCGGGAGACGGTGGCCGCCGATCCCGACCGGCTGTGGCCCGGCGCCCGCTACGGGCTGGGCGTGATCTCCTCACCGCTGTCCTGCGGCGGTACGTGGCTGGGGCATGGAGGCACGGTGCCCGGCGGCCACCGGGCACTCGTCGCCGTCGCCCCCGGTGGCCGCAGCGTCGCCGTCGCCCTGAACGAGGTGCCCGACTCGCTCCAGGCCGAACTCGACTTCCTGGACCTCGTCGACAAGTCCCTCTGCCCGGACCCGTCCTCCGAAAGGAACTCCGCGTGAGTGGTCCCACCTTCCCCGGCGCGACCGTCATGGCCACCCCGCCGCCTGCCGACAAGCCCGCCGCCGCGCGCGCCGCCGCCAGGTGGGGTCCGGCCGCCGGCGGCCCGCGCCGGTTCGTGTCGCGCACCGCGGCCGGCGTCGCCCTGTGCCTCGTCGGAACGCTCACCGTCGCCGCGACACCCGCGGCGGCCCAGCCCGTCCGCGCGACCACGGACCCCCTCGCCCGCTATCACCACCAGCACCTCGTCTGGAAGAGCTGCCTGCTCGGACCCGGCGACGAGACCGGCGGGGAACTCCGGCAGGCGGGCGCCCGGTGCGCCGACGTCACCGTCCCCTTGAACTACGACGACCCGGACGGCCGTACGATCACCGTCGCGATCTCCCGGATCCGGGCCGCCGACACCGGCCGCCGCGTCGGCGCGCTGCTGCTCAACGGCGGCGGCCCGGGCGGGCAGACGATCGGCGACCCGCCGTGGGTGCGCGCGGCGATGCGGCAGACCGGCGCGCGCTACGACGTGGTGGGCGTGGACCCCCGTTTCGTCGGCCGCAGCACACCGCTCGACTGCCACTGGCCCACCGGTTCCTTCATACGCGGCGCCGGAACCGACCGTGCCGGGTTCGACCGGTCGGCGGCCTTCGCCGAGGGACTCGCCCGACGCTGCCGGACGTCCGCGGGCGACCTGCTGCCGTACGTCACCACCCGCAACACCGCGCGGGACATGGACGTCGTCCGCGCCGCGCTCGGCGAACGCAGAATCTCCTATCTCGGCTATTCGTACGGCAGTTACCTCGGCCAGGTGTACGCCACGATGTTCCCCGGCCGCACCGACCGGGTCGTACTCGACGGGGTCCTCGCACCCGACCGCTACAGCCCCCGCCTGCTGCGGGGCACGGAACCGGCAAACCGGCACGCCTTCGGGGGCTGGGCCGCCTGGGCCGCCGCCCGCCACGCCACCTACGGCCTGGGACGCACGCGGAGCGCGGTCCTCGCCGCCGTGGACCGGATCCAGGCCGCGGCCGCCCGCACGCCCCTGCCGGTCGGCGACCACCTGGTCGACGAGCACGTGCTGCCGGCCGTCGTCCTGAACGGTCTCTCGCAGGACAACGACGCTGCCTACGCCGATCTCGCCCGGGCGGTACGGGACTTGCGGCGCGCCGCCGGGAACAGCCCGGTCACCCCGTCGCCCTGGCTGGCCGGCACCCTCGATTTCCTCCTGACCGGGTCCGACTCCTCCTACGGCAGCGTCCAGTCGGCGATCCTGTGCGGCGACGTGGCCACGGCACGCGACCCCGAGACGTACTGGCGGGACGTCCAACGCGCCCGAAAGAAGGACGCGTTGTTCGGTCCCGTCACGAACAACATCGGACCGTGCGCGTTCTGGGACCCGCCGCGCGAGCGCCCGACGACGATCCGCAGCGACCTGCCGGCCCTCCTGGTGAACGCGACCGGCGACCCGCGCACCACCTACCAGAGCGCCCGGACCGTACGCCGCAACTGGCCCTCCTCCCGCCTGGTCACCCTCCGCGGCGCGGACCAGCACGCCGTGTACGGCGTCGCCGGGAGCCCCTGTGCCGACACGACGGTCAACACCTACCTGGCCACGGGCCACCTGCCACCCACGGACGTCACCTGCACCCGGCCCTCCGGGTGAGGACTCCGCCCTCGTCGGCCTCGTGCGGGCCTGCGTCGAGCACCGGGCATCGAGGACGGGCCGCACGAGCGGGACCCGGGCCGTGGTGGGCGGCGCGCTGTCCCTGGCCGGGGCAACGGCGGCGATCGCCTACATGCTCTTCCTGGCCAGCCACCCGGATCTCCCGGTTCAGGGCCGGGGACCCGACTGAGCCACCCGGTCCGGACGGCGCTCCCACGGGGCCCACGGCCACGCTCGGAACGTGGCCGCTCAGGGAATTCGCCGGCCCATCTTCGCGGAGTGCCTGTTGCGGGCCTTGGTGGCCCACCACTCCTCCAGCAGGGCGTGGACGATGTCGACCATCTGCCGCAACCGGTCCGGAGGGGGTGCGGGAGAGGTGAGTACGTCCGTGAAGGACTTGTCGGCCCACGGAAGGGTGACCACCCAGCATTCGTCCGGGTGACCTGGTCGTTCCACGGTGAGCCCGAACACGAATGTCACTGTGCGGTCGGGGTGGTGCTCGACGGACAGTCGGGTGACGTTGAACATGACTCCGTCGACCGTGGTGTACGAGCGCCCCAGAGTCTGCTCCACCGGCGTCTTTTCCCCAGGCATCATGCAGCCCTCTCCCTCGCCCGGTGATGCGCCACAACCGGCTACGCCCACGGTCGGTCATCGTCATCCGCGTGACCGGATACGCGCCGGCGATCCGGAAGCCTTCGCTCAGGTCGGGCCGCGCCGCTGACAACCACGACTATCCGCTCCCGTGGGCACGCCGTGGCCGCGCCAATGTTGATGACGTATTCTTCTTTGTACATTACCAACATCGTGCGGGAGGTGCCTCGTGTCTGTGACCCAGATCGACATCGACGACGACGCTCTGGAACGTGCCATGGCTTTGTCCAAGGTCAGGACCAAGAAGGAGGCGGTCAACCTCGCCCTGCACTTCTATGCCGAGCAACAGGAGCGTGCGGCGCGTATCAGCCGCCACTTCGAGCGTGCGCGCGAATGGGGTGCCGTCGAGGACGCGGAGCGTCTGCACCGGGCGGAGAAGAACAGCCGGTGATCTACCTGCTCGACACCTCAGGCCTGGTCCGGCTGCTCCGCGATCCGAAACTGCAGTCGGCCTGGTACGACGCGATCGACGCCGGGGCCATCGCATCCTGCTATGTGCAGCGCACCGAGTTCCTCCACAGTGCCCGGCACGGACGCGAGTACGACGAGATCACGGAGATGTTCACCGACCTCTACCCGGATGCGGCCGTACCGAAGAACGCGGGGCGCTGGATCGGTGCGGTGCAGCACCGTATGGCCCGGGCCGGAGAGCATCGCAGTGCCTCGGCGGTGGACCTCGTCATCGCCGCGACAGCAGCCCACCACGGACTGGCTGTCCTGCACGACGACGCCGACTACCGCGCCATCGCCCGGCACGCATCCGACCTGACCGAGCACAACGTCCACGACATCGTCTGAGGGTTTTCCGCCCAGCCTGCGTCAGGAGAGGGTGGCGGCCCGTGTCGTCATACCGGAGATTGCGGAGCATCGCCTGGGTGCAGTCCGGTCCGTCCGTGTCCACGGTGGCGCGCTCGGTGAAGTCGTGTCTGCTGTCCGGGAGTTGGCAAGTCGCCAGTGCTGCGGCGTCCGTGGACACCATCCCTCTCTCCGAGGGGACGGGCCGCCCAGCCCGACGGGCCTTCGCAGGCGCTACGCAACGACACCGGCCGGCTGCGTTCTTCCTCGGGCCGTCGCTGTTCGAGCCTGGCTCACTTGCCGACTTCTGGCCCGTACCACTGCAGCGCCTGGCCAGTGACGGCGGCGATGCACGCGAAGTCCCGGTCGCGGTGCAGGAGGGTCAGCCCCTGTAGTTCGGCCGTGGCCGCCACCACGAGATCGACGGCTCCCGCGCTGCGGTGCTGTCCACGCTGGGTGAGGATCTCCTGGACCTGCCAGGCGCGGTCGTAGGCGCGATCGTCGACGGGTACCCAGCCGAAGAGCAGGCGCATGTCCTCGATGCCTTGGGTGCGGTCGGCGGCGGAGCGGGCGCTGTAGAAGAACTCCAGCTCGGTGATGGGGCATGTGGCGATGAGCCCGGCTGCTGCCGCCTGGTCCCATCCGTACTGTTCGGCGTCGCCGCGCAGCAGGCGGGCGAGTGCGCTGGTGTCGATCAGGAACTGCGCGGCGTTCACCGGCGGTAGTTCCCCTTGTCCTCGAAGAGATCCAGGGCGAAGGCGCCGTCTGTCGCTGCGGCCCGCAGGCGCGTGAGGGCCAGGGCCCGGCGCCGGTTCTCCAATACCTCACGCAGGGCGGTGTTGACCGTCTCCTTCTTGGTGCTGGTGCCAAGGGCCTTGGCCACGTCTGCGACCAGCTGATCGTCCAGGTCGATCACGGTACGAGTCATCGACTACACCTCCACAGATATCATCGATACCATTAAGTATATATACCTGTGTAGGAACGGTCCCTGGTGTGCAGGGCAGCCCTGTCGGCGATGTCGGGACCGCCCCTTACCGTTTCACGACCACGGTGCTCGCCGCGCCCGTCGTGACGGTCCGCGCCTCGACCCTGGCGAGGACCGTCACGAAGCCCTGGCCACCCCTGGTGAACGGGGTCTGGGGGGCGAAGCCCCGGGGACTTCTTGTTCCCACGCCTCGGCGGAGCTGCTCAGGGCCTGTCTGTGTCTCGAAGCCGGGTGTGAGCTTGTGCCAAGATCGCGGGATGCTGCGACTCACCGATTTCATCATCGACTGTCCGGACACGATGAAGCTGGCGGCCTTCTACTCCGAGGTGACGGGCCGTCCGGTCAAGGAGGGCAGCTCCGAGGACTGGGCCGGCATCCAGTTCGGCGAGATCGAGCTGGCATTCATCCGGGTGGACGACTACCGCGCTCCGCAGTGGCCCGACAGCGAGCACCCCAAGCAGTTCCACCTCGACTTCGAAGTGGACGAGACCGAGCCCGAGCAGCGCCGCGTCCTCGACCTCGGCGCGACGCTGCGGCAGGACTTCATCGGCCCCGACGGCTACGGCTGGCAGGTCTACACCGACCCGATCGGCCACCCCTTCTGCCTGTGCCGCAACAAGGGCGTCATCTGGACCGACCAGGGCCCGATCTGGCCCAAGCGCGACTGATCAGCCGCCCGAGCAGGGAAAGTCCGCGTTCATCGTCGGGGCCGACGCCGCCGGCAGTCCCCCCAGGTCGACAGCCTGGAGGTCAAGGACCGCCCGCGGTACACGGATCGCCGAGCCCAAGCCCGGCCCCGGCGGTATCCACGCACGCCGGGAAGAGCTGGGTCATCACCTCGACCACTTCGAGGAGGAGATCCGCGCCCGGATGCCCTCTCCGTCCGAAGTGAAGACGCTCCGGCCGGCCTCCGGCGTGCACGTGATCCACCTGATCCGTACCGCGTATGACACCGAGGGGCGGGCCGTGGGGTCTGCGACCCGGTCATGGCGGCGGACGCCTACGTCCTGTCGTACCAGCTCCCGGCGACGTGATCGTGTGAGCGGGAGTGGACAGCTGCTAGGGCCTGTCGTTTGGATCATGCCGGCGTCGCGGGGTCTGGCACGCACATCTGCGGCGTTGTCGTCGGTCGCCGACGCTCCGCGTCGACTC